>NZ_JBICZJ010000019.1:0-231354 GCF_043201895.1 Streptomyces sp. NPDC048254 | reverse complement strand
TACGAGGACGAGCTGGGCGAGCGTGAAGGCGACCGCGACCGCCCCGAGCCAGGGCTCACCCCGCGAGCGCCGAGGCCGGACGGCCTGCGCTGGGAGGCCGGTGCGAGGAACACCGGTCGTAGTGGCGTTCAGGCCGTCGGCCATCTTGTACCTCTCGTCGTCGTACGCCACGGAGCCGGATACTCCTACAGCTCGCAGGAGAACACCCGACACTACGGCTTGTAGGGTTAAAGGCGGGTGAGAGCCGGGAGATCTCCTCCGGCGGAACACCCCGATCGGGCAGTAGGGAGGCACAGCTGTGCCGGAGCTCCTGGGGCGTCCACTCGTCGGCGTCGATCCCGTCGACGTCCTTGAGCGCCTGGCGGAAGGCGCGGCGGACTCCATGGCATCGGCCACGGTCAACAGCTCGTCGTCACACATGCGCGGGTTCGAGGGATCACGGCGCTCCCGGCCGGGGCTCGTCGCCGTCGTAGGCCACCAGCGCGGCCTGGCGGCACTCCAGCAGGTTGCCGAGGATCTCGGGGGTCACGTGCTCCTGGGTCAGTGCCACCGTGGCCCTGGCCTCGACCTGGGCCCATGCGTGCCGGGCGCGCTTGTTGGCGCGGCGCCTGGTGTCGCTGCGCAGGAAGCCCGCTCCCGCCGCGAACCCGGCGGAGGTCAGAGCGGCGAGGGCGGCGGGAACCCGCGCGTCCGCGGAGGCCAGACCTGCCGTTCCCGCCGAACCGGCGAGCAGGGCCGCGGGGAAACCGAGGGCTATGTCCATCTTGGTCCAGAACTCGGCCCGGCGGTGGGCGAGCGTCCTCTGGTGCGTCGCCTCGTCTCTCAGTCGCTCGATCTCGACACGCAGGCGGTGCTCGGGCTCGTCCGGACTCAGGTGGGTGGTTCCGTCAGCGGGAGTGGCCATAAGGGCATTCCAACACGCCTGTGCCAGAAGGTACTTGGTGATTACGAACAGCCTTCGGGCGGGGCGGACGTGAGCTTCCCACGAATCGTGTTCCGCCACGCCTTGCAGCCGATCCCGCCGATGGTCTTCACCGCCGCTCGGCTGCGACCGGGTCGACCGGCGTGCCTGCACTGAATGCGCAGGCTGACGGGCCGGGAGTCCAAGGCTGCGGGACCCGAATTCCGGTCGGGAACCGGGTCTTTGCCACCGTGTTCGACCACGCCGCTTCAGGGGACGTGACCTCGGCGCGCCCGCCGCCATGGCCGACTGTCGTCGACTGAGGTGCTGACGAACTCCGGATCTGCATGGGGAATTACGCAAGTCGGTCGACCGCTCGGCAGCAACGAGCAGAAGGTCCCGGGCTCTGCTTGGAGCCCGCCTCCTGGTCGGTCTTCATAGGCGGGTTGAAGGCCGTGCACCACCGCCTCTGAGCCGGCCGGGTTCCGGTCGGCGTCCGCGTCCCGGTCAATGCCATCACAGATCTGTGGGAAGCCGGGGAGACCGTCGAGGACATGGCATACGACTTCGACATGACGCCCGAACAGGTCGACGCCCTGTGTCACGCAGTGGTGCGCCTTGCCGCCTGAGTTCTTCCTAAGGGCTGTCCCGCAAACACTGGCTGGGGCGCACATCGGGTGCTGGGCGGGATACACGCGAGACTCCGAGGCGGCGGCTGTGGCAGCCTGCGGACATGCCCGAGCTGCGTGTTCATGCAGGCCGTCACTACGCCGTCCAGTTCCACTACGCGTTGCCGGACGACGCGTGGCGTTTGGAGCTGAGCGAGGCTGTCCCGGCGCCGGCCGCGTGGGCTGAGATTCCCAACGCGGAGACGCACCTGTCTGGAGCTGCCATCCTGGTGGCGGTGATACCCGACGAGGATCCGGACCTGGAGCCGATCGTCCACATCCGCAGTCACGACGAGCACGTCATCCCCTACGAGATCATGCGCTGGTTCATGGAGCAGGTGGCCGAGCAGGTTAAACGCTGCCGCATCGCGTTCGAGCAGGGAGAACCTGAAGCAGTGGAATGATCGCGCAGTGACTGGTGTGATCATTGCGTCGGAGCCTTCCTGGACAACCCCGTTCAGCGGACTGAGCCCGCGGCAGTTCGGCAAGCTGATCACCGCGTTACGACGCGAGGGCGCAGACCCTGTTCGCAGGGCAGGCCATGGAGCCTGCCGTCGGAGGACCGGATCCTGCTGGTCGCCGCGTACTGGCGGACCAACCTGACGCTGCGCCAGCTCGCCCCGCTCTTCGGCATCTCGAAGTCGGCTGCCGACCACATCATCGTGCGTGGAAACTGTCCGGCGCGAAGGACGCCGTCGGCCCGACCATGGTCATCGCGGATGGCGGATCCCGGGGCACCGGCCTGGTCATCCCACACCGCCACGAAAAAGGACAGGCCGAACTCCCGGCCTGGAAGGAGGAGCACAACGCCTCCCACCGCAAGGTCCGCGCCTGTGTCGAGCACGCCTTCGCCCGGATGAAGGGCTGGAAGATCCTCCGCGACTGCCGTCTGAAAGGCGACCGCGTCCACCACGCCATGCTCGGCATCGCCCGCCTGCACAACCTCACCCTCGTCGGATGACGGAGAAACCAGCAGGCCAGCCAGCATCCCGTGGATCATTTACTGGACAATCTTTAGCATCGCTGGTCATGGCTACAGTGATCGTGACCGTTGGGCTGGCGTTCATCGGCTACCTGGTGACCTATCTGAACGGGCTGCGTCTGGCGCAGAGACAGGCCCGCCTGACGCGCGTCAACCAGCAGCTGAGTGACTTCTACGGGCCGCTGTTCGCCCTGATGGAAGCCAATAGCCGCACCTATGACACCTGGTCAGTGAAGTACGCCCGCCCCGACGGTCGCGACCCCTTTCGCCACGACACTCCTCCCACCGAGCAGGAACTTGCGGAGTGGCGTACCTGGGCCACAACCGTCTTCATCCCCAACATCCAGGCCATGCGAGACGTCGTGGTCACCAAAGCCGACCTCCTCATCGAGGAGGAGATGCCTCAGGCCCTCCTACAGCTTTGCGGCCACGTCTCGGGGTACGAGATCACTGCTGCGCGCTGGGCCCGAGGCAACTATGAAGAGCACTTGTCGGTCATGTTCTTCCCGGGCCGGGCGCTCAGAGAGTACATCCGCGACAGGTTCACACAGCTCAAGAGGGAACAGGCCCGATTGCTCGGACACAGCCGACCTGCCAGCGGGAACCGACGGACGAGCCTCATCGGTCGATGAGGTGGAGCCCGCCAGCACAGTCAGCTCATTGCGGGACAGCCTTTAGACCGGAATCTCGGACGTCGTGTGGCGGAGGGACTGAGAACGCCCGGGTGGACCGTCCACCGCATCGGCGACGAGTTTCCGGACGCCGGACAGGACGTACCCAACGAGGAGTGGATCGCTCACGGTCTCTTCTGCCTCGACAACCAGCAACTGCACAGCCTCGAGATGGCCGAGCGACTCCACACCCGTCGTGACGCAATCCACCGGGCGGTTGAGCGGGGTGGACCGGCCGCGTACGCGGTACGCCACGACCGGATCAAGCGCACGTGGCCGTGATGGTGGGCATGGCGGGTGATCTGGCGGACGGCACCGTGCGGCAACCACTCGTGGGCCACCGAGGCGATGCAACCCGCAAGCCGCGTCACGCGGCAGATTGCCCCCGGCGCCCACAGTGCCGCCGCTGTCTCCATCTGCTTAAGGACCTGTCCGTCTGGACTCGCGACCACCGGGCAGCCTCGGCCGCCGAATTCAGAGGTCGACCACGCGAGACGCTCGGCTGGGAAATCCCAGCCGAGCGTCTGCGACAACAGCCCCTCGAATCCGCCGTCACGGATCGGGGCCTTTGACATCTATTCTCAAGCGAATACGGGCGAGGCTGCTACCAGCCGTGACCGCAGTCGGAACCGATGTCAGTGACCTGCGCACCTGGGCTGCCTTCGCCGTTGATCAGGTTGCCGCCCAGGCCGTTGAGGATGCCCACCTCACCGAGAATGTCGAGGTTCAGGTCGTGGGACTTGCACCCGCCACCGCCGCCGCCCCGCATGCTCTGCGCAGCCTGGGCGTTGGCAGGGCTGATGGCCACGAGGCTGACACCGCTTATGATGGCGGCCGCAACGGCGACCTTGCGGAAACTGTTCATTTCTCCTCCTAGGGTCGAGTAGAGCGCACCATCAAAAGATCAATTCAGCGCTCATTTCGGAGGCTAGATCGACATCGGGCGGAGCGCTCATCGAGGAAGCCATCCGGGGGTTCTGAGGGCCAATCGGTTGAGGTGACTCCTTCGGCTGCCGATGGCCCTCCGCGGGTTCGCTCGGGGTCGTCGGTGCGGTGCCGCAGCCGGCGGGCGTCGAGGTCACCGGAACGCAGCTGGCGCCCTGGCCGCTCCGGACCGCTCCTTGGCACGCGGGATCGTCGAGCGCGGCCGGATCGGCCGTGGCGCGAGGCGGGTGGTCTGGCCGCCGTGGCCGGGCAGGGGGCACGATGCGTTCCAGAGGCCGAGCACTCTCATCGTGGACAGGGAGATCGTGTGGACGGTATCCGCTACGACGTCGCGCCTTCCGTGCGTGCCGTCTACGGGCCCCAGGACCTCAGCTCCGCACCGGCGTTCGCGGGCGGGTTCATCAACTTCGGTCACTGGGACGGGATTCCGCTCGACCGGCCCCTGACCACCGAGGACCGGGTGCGCAGTCAGCGGAATCTCTACCGTCGTGTGCTGGGCACGCTCGACGGGGCGGACGCCGATGCCGTCGAGGTCGGCTGCGGGCTCGGGCTCGGCGCCGTACTCGCGTTGGACGAGTTCGGGTTCGCCTCCGTGACCGGACTGGACGTTCATCCCGAGCAGTTGGAGCGGGCGCGGCGGGCCAACGCCGGACTGCTCGGCCGGGCGCCTCAGCGGCTTCGGTTCGCTCATGGGGCGGCGGAGGAAATGCCGTTCGAGGACGGCCGGTTCGAGTGTCTGTACTCCGTCGAAGCCGCCCAGCACTTCCGTGACCTGGCCGCGTTCGGCCGGGAGGCCGCGCGTGTGCTGCGGCCCGGCGGCCGGCTTGCCGTCACCAGTTTCTTCCTGCCCGTCGGTGCCGAGGCCGCGGGCGGGGAACTGGCCGCCCGGCTGGACAGCTTCGCGTCCGGGCTGGATGTGGCCCACCCGCTTGTCTCGCTGGTCGACGCCCTGGACGCCGTCGGGCTGGCCGACGTACGAGCCGAGGCGATCGGCGGTCATGTCTGGGCGGGCCTTGATCATTTCCTGTCCGGCATCGACCTGACCGTGCAGTGGCCGCGGAACTTCCTGCCGGCCTATCGCGACGGACTGCTGGACTACTACGTCGTCTCCGCACGGCGTTGAAGGAGGGGTGGCCGCCGGCCCCGTTTCACCCCACCCGCTGACTACTCTGCACGGGTGACCACCGAGCTGACCCTGCTGCCCCGAATCGTCTGTCGTGGACGGGAGATCACCGCGCCCCGGCTGCGCGGGCTGCTGGCGCTGCTCGCGGAGGATCTGCGCGGTGGCTGCAGCACCGGTCGGCTGGTGGAGGGGCTGTGGGCCGAGGAACTGCCCGAGCGGCCCGGCAAGGCCGTGCAGATCCTGGTGTCGCGGCTCAGGTCGCAGCTGGGTGCCGAGCTGATCGTGAGTACGCCGACGGGGTACCGGCTGGCGCTGGAGGAGACGCAGGTCGACAGTTCCGCTCTGCTGTTGCACGAGGCGGGCAGTGCCGAGTGGGCGCGGGCCGGGGACCACGAGGGCGCCCTGGCACAGGCAGAGGCCGGGCTGGCGCTCTGGGACGGGAGCGTGGGCGCCGGTGCGGGCGAGGACCTGCACGATCCGGTGGTGGCGCTGCGCACCGCGCGGGTCGGGGCGTACCGCGCGCTGGTCCGGGCCCGGGCTCTGGCACTCGCCCGGCTGGACCGGCGGGCGGAGGCCGCGGCGCCGCTGACCGCGCTGGCCCGGGAGCTGCCGCGGGACGAGGAGGTGCTGGCGGAGCTGCTGCGGTGCGAGGCCACGACCGCCGGGCGGGCCGCGGCGCTGACCCGGTACGACGCCTACCGCCGCCGGCTGCGGGACGAGCTGGGGACCGATCCGGGGCCCGGGATCAGATCGGTGTACCAGGAGCTGGTGCGGGCGGACGTGCCGAGGGTCAGGCACGGGGTGCCGCACGAGCCGAACCCCCTGGTGGGGCGGGACGCGGATGTCGCCGCCGTGGGCGGGTTGCTGCGCACGTCCCGGGTGGTGAGCGTCGTCGGCCCCGGGGGTCTGGGCAAGACCCGGCTCTCGCACGCGGTGAGCCGGGCCGCCGAGCAGCCCGTGGTGTACTTCGTCACCCTCGCCGGTGTCCTCGCCGACGACGACGTGGCCGGCGAGGTGGCCTCGGCCGTCGGCGCCGGGGAGGGCGGGCGGTTCAGCGGGGGCGGGGACCCGGTGAGCGTCATCGTCGCCGCGCTGGGCACCGGATCCGCGCTGCTGGTGCTGGACAACTGCGAGCAGGTGATCGCCGGTGCCGCCGGTCTCGTCCAGGCGCTGGTCTCGCGGTCGAGGGAGCTGCGGGTGCTGGTCACCAGCCGGGCTCCGCTGGGGCTGACCTCGGAGTCCGTGTACGCCCTGCCGGAGCTTTCGCCGGCGACGTCGGTCGAGCTGTTCGGGCAGCGGGCGCGGGCCGCGCGGCCCGGCGTGGAGCTGCCCGCCGACCAGGTGGCCGAGATCTGCCGGCACCTGGACGGGCTGCCGCTGGCCGTGGAGCTGGCCGCGGCCCGGGTGCGGGTGCTGTCCGTGGCCGACATCGCGCGCCGGTTGCAGGACCGTTTCACGCTGCTGCGCGGTGGCGCCCGGGACGCGCCCGAGCGGCATCGCACCCTGCGGGCCGTGGTCGAGTGGAGCTGGAACCTCCTGGAGGCCGACGGCCGGGCCGCGCTGCGTGCCCTGTCGGTGTTCCCCGGCGGCTTCACCGAGGAGGCGGCCGAGTACCTGCTCGAGGAGAGCGGGGACGCGCTGTCCCTGCTGGAGCAACTGGCCGGCCAGTCCCTGCTCAAGGTGGGCGACAGCCCGTCCGGGGTGCGTTTCCACATGCTGGAGACGCTGCGGGAGTTCGGTGCCGCCCGGCGCGCCGAGGCCGGCGAGGAGGAGGCGGTGACCGGCCGGTTCCTGGTCTGGGCCCGGGAGTTCGGGCGGGCCCACCACGACCTGCTGTTCAGCCACCGTCCGGGGCCCGCCTGGAGCCGTATCCGCACCGAGCAGGACAACCTCGTCCTGGCCCTGCGATACGCGCTGGCCCGCGCCGACGGACCCACCACCGCGGGCGTCGCCGCCGTACTGTCCTCCTTGTGGTCCACCGGCTCCCACTACGGCCGGCTGGCCTCGCTGGCCGCCGACACGGCGGGCCCCCTCTCCCACTTCCGGCCCGAGAACCCCGAGGACGTGGAACCGGCCCGCAGCGCGGCGGCGGTGTGCGCGGCGAGTCTCTTCATGGGCCACGGTCCGCACGCCGTACGCCAGTTGGTGACCCTGCGCCGGCTGCCGGCCGCCCAGCCGGACACCGTGCTGCGGGCGCTGTCCGTCGTGCTGTGCGCCGTGCCGGAGATACGGCCGCCGGAGTTCGCCCGGCTCCAGGAGTTGTGCGAGGCCGACGAACCGATGCTGGCGGGCATCGCCTCGGCCGTCGCCAGCTACGTCTGGGAGGCCGGGCACGACATGGAGCGGGCCCTGGGCAGCGCCCGCCGGATGCTCGACGCGCTCGCGCCGCTGAACAATCCGGCCATGCACCTGCTCAGCCACGGCCGGGTCAGCGAGCTGTGCCTGCAGTCCGAGCGGGGTGCGGAGGCGTACGACCATCTGCGTGCCGCGCTGACCGCGCTCGACGCGTTCGGCGACGGGTCGGACACGCTCGGCATCCGCTGGGGGCTGGTGCTGGCCTGTCTGCACAGGGGCGAGATCGACGAGGCCGAGTACTGGCTGGGCCTCGCCGCCGCGGAGCAGCCGCCGGAGTCGGACCAGGTGTTCAGCCCCGAGCTGCCGGCCAGGGCGGAGATCGCGCTGGCCCGGGGACTGACCGAGGTCGGGCTCGGGCAGTGGCGCCGGGCCGCGGAGCTGGTACGGGAGGCCGGTGACCTGTTCGCCGACGACCCCTTCGTGGACTCGTGGGTCCTTCAGCTGCAGTCGGCGGCGGTGGCCGCGCACGCGCAGCACGGCCTGCCGGATCCGGTCGCCGCGCTCACCGAGAAGTTGGGGGCGTACCTGCTCGGGCTGCTGTCCGGTGGCCCGGCCGACGGCTCATCGGCCGACGGGTCCCCGGTGGAACTGCCGGTGTACGGCACGCTGTTGCTGGCACTGGGACACGCCCGGCTGGCCAAGGGCGATCCGGCGGCCGTACGGCTGCTGGCGCTGACCGAACGGATGCCGGTGGTACGGGAGTTCCCCACCCTGTCCCTGGCCCGCTCCCGGGCGGCGGCCGAGGACGCGGACCGGGCCGCGTACGCCGACGCGAGGTCGGAGTACGCGGCCCTGGGGCGGGATCAGCTGCGGGTCGTGGCCCTGCACGAGCTCACTGCCGGGGCTCGCGGGTGAACCGCGCCCTGGACCACAGGTAGCCCAGCACGGTCAGCGCCAGGCCCCAGGCCAGGGCCAGCACGGCGTTCTTCGTACCGATCCCGCTGCCCAGCAGCAGGCCGCGCAGGGTCTCGATGAAGGGCGAGAAGGGCTGGTACTCGGCGAACCACCGGAACCAGCCCGGCATGGCGTCCACCGGCACGAACGCGCTGGACAGGAACGGCAGCATGACCAGCGGCGTCCCGATGTTGCTGGCCCCCTCGGGGTTGGGGCTGATCAGACCGATGCCGACCGCCAGCCAGGTCAGCGCGAGGCTGACCAGGGCCATCAGCCCGACCGCCGCGATCCACTCCACCGGCGTCGCGTCGGGCCGGAAGCCGATGGCCAGTCCGATGCCCAGGACCACCACCAGCGCCATCATCGTCTGGATCACGCTGCCGATCACATGGCCGACCAGCACGGAGGCGCGGGAGATCGCCATGGTGCGGAACCGGGCCATGATGCCCTCGGTCATGTCGGTGCACACGGACACCGCGGTGCCGAGCGAGGTCATCGCCACGGTCAGGAAGAGGATGCCGGGGACGAGATAGGCGACGTACTCGGACCGGTCGGCGTGGCCGCCGGTGATGCCTGCGCTCATCACGTTGCCGAAGACGTAGACGAACAGGAGCAGCAGGATGACCGGGGTGAGCAGGAGGTTCAGGGTGAGGGAGGGGTAGCGGCGGGCGTGCAGGAGGTTGCGCCGCAGCATGGTGAGATTGTCGCGGAGGGCGTAGGAGCCGGTGCTCATCGGACGGTCTCCTTGGCGGTGTTGATGGTGCTGTCGGCGTTGGCGGCAGTCGCGGGGTTGCCCGTCAGGGCGAAGAACACGTCGTCCAGGTCGGGGGTGTGCACGGAGAGTTCGTCGGCCTCGATGCCGGCGGCGTCGAGCCAGTCGAGGATGGCGCGCAGCTCGCGCTGGGTGCCGCCGCTGGGGATCTGCAGGGCGAGCGCCTCGTCGATGGGGGTCCCCCCGCGCGAGCGAAGCCGAGCGTGGGGGAGGGTGGTCTCGCGCAGCGCGGTGGCCGCCTGCTCGTAGGCCACCGGGTCGGAGAACCGCAGCCGTACGTGGCCGCCCGGGACGAGTCGCTTGAGTTCCTCGGCGGTGCCCTCGGCGACGAGCCTGCCGCCGTTGAGCACCGCGATGCGGTCGGCGAGCTGGTCGGCCTCGTCCAGGTACTGGGTGGTGAGGAAGACGGTGGTGCCGCCGGAGACCAGCTCGCGGATGATCTGCCACATGGTGTGACGGGAGCGCGGGTCCAGGCCGGTGGTCGGCTCGTCGAGGAAGATGATCCGCGGGCTGCCGACCAGGGTCATGGCGATGTCGAGGCGGCGCCTCATGCCGCCGGAGTAGGTGGACGCGGCCTTCTTCGCGGCCTCGGTGAGGTCGAAGCGCTCCAGCAGTTCGGCGGTGACCCGCCGTCCCTCGCTCTTGGAGAGGTGGTGCAGGTCGGCCATGAGGAGCATGTTCTCCTCGCCGGTGATCAGGCCGTCCACGGCGGAGAACTGCCCGGTGACCCCGATGGCGGCCCGTACCGACTGGGCCTCGGCGGTGACGTCGTGGCCGGCGATCCGGGTCTGGCCGGCGTCGGCGGAGATCAGGGTGGAGAGGATGTTGACCGCCGTGGTCTTGCCGGCGCCGTTCGGTCCGAGGAGGGAGAAGATCGTGCCGGCCGGCACCCGGATGTCGATGCCGTCGAGGACGCTCTTGTCCCCGTAGGCCTTGTGCAACCCGGTGGCCTCGATGGCCAGTTCGCTGTCTGTCGTCGTCATGCCGCAGAGCTTGCGGCCACGGCGGTTCAGCACGGCTTCAGCCGGGTTTCAGCGCGGGGCGGTCGGTTTCAGCGGACGGTTTCGGCAGACAGTCGCAGGGGAAGCGGACAGTCGCAGGGAAGCGGACAGTCGCAGGGAAGTGGAGGACACCGTTCCATACCTTTCCCATAGGAATGGTGGTTAAGGTCCGCCCCATGGATTCCACCGGCCCGATCATCATCGCGGGAGCCCTGGTCGGCTTCGCCGTGGGTCTCACCGGCATGGGCGGCGGAGCCCTCATGACCCCGATCATGGTCATGGTGTTCGGGGTGAACCCGACGGCGGCCATCGGCAGCGACCTGGCCGCGTCCGTGTTCATGAAGCCGTTCGGCGCGCTGGTGCACCAGCGCGCCGGCACCGTGCGCTGGGACATCGTGCGCCGGCTGCTGCCCACCGCGGTCCCGGCCGCCTTCGGCGGCGTCTTCCTGCTCCGCACCCTCGGCGACGGCGACGACCTGCAACAACGCGTCAAGTACGTCGTCGGTACGGCGCTGATGCTCGCCGTCGTCGGCATGCTCACCCGCCTGTGGCTCGACCGCCGCCGCGCCGCCACCGAGGCCGACGCCGAGGACGCCCATGTTCCGGTACGGCCGGTGGCGACGCTGCTCATCGGGCTGGTGGGCGGGGTGATCGTCGGGATGACCTCGGTCGGCTCGGGCTCCCTGATCATCGTGATGCTGATGCTGGCCCACCCCCGCCTCAAGGCGAACCATCTCGTCGGTACGGACCTGGTGCAGGCCATCCCCATGGTGGCCGCCGCGGCCCTGGGCCACCTGCTCGTCGGCGACGCCGACCTGGGACTCGCGGCCACCCTCCTGATCGGCGCCGTCCCGGGCGTCCTGCTCGGCTCCGTCGTCTCCAGCCGGGTGGCCGGAGGCGCGGTGCGCTGGGCGCTGGTCGTCCTGCTGACCGGGTCGGGTCTGTCGATGCTGAAGGCGTCGTCCACCGTCATCGTGCTCGGCTGCCTGGGGATGGCGCTGCTCGGCGGGATCGTCGGCGTGCGCGACCGCCGTACCGCGCACCCCCGGGCGGCGGCCGGGACGGCGGACGAAACGGCAGCCGAGACGGTGGGCGTCACCCACCAGACCGACCTGTTCGCGACGGTCCGCGAGGCGCTGCGCCTGCGCTGACCGGGACGACCGGGACCACCGCGCGCGCGGGTGGAGCGGCCGCCACCGCCCTCCCCCGCTTCCGTTCTCACTCCTCCGGCGGCGAGCCCGACTCGCGAAGGTCGCCGCCCGCGCGCGACCATGGCATGAGCCGGCCTCGAAGGAGCGCGCATGCGACGGAACCGACTGCTCACCTCGGCCGCGGCCCTGAGCGCGGCCGCCGCACTGGGCCTGGCGGTGCCCCACACCGCCGCGGCCGCCCCCGAGCACAGCTGTTCCTACGTGACGTCGGGCATCCGGCCCACCCTCACGTACGGCGACAGCGGCGCGGCGGTCCGGCAGGCCCAGTGCCTCAGCAACGCGTGGGGCGGCGAGCCACCCCGACTCGACCCCGACGGGCTCTACGGCACGCTCATGCTGAAGAAGATCGAGTGGATCCAGGTCTGCCACGGCCTCCCGGAGAGCGGCGTGATCGAGGGCCGCACCTGGCAGGCCCTCTACCACCCGGCCCTGGACTGCTACGTGCCGTACCCGACCTGACGGCCGCCCGGCCGCCCGGCCGCCCCCGGTTTTCACGTTCGCGCCAGGGCTCCCGCGCCCTGCCCCTTTCCTCTGCCTGCGCCACCCGTCCCTTGCCCCCTCCCCGCACCGCTCGTCGGCGTTCATCGGTCGGCCGTTAGGCTGTAGTTAAAGAAATCGCAAAGGGACAGCGGAACGAGTCGACGAGACAGGGGAGACAGCCTTGGGGGCGCCACGCCTGAGCAGGACGCCGTTGCCGGGAATCGGGGTCCGTTACGACCTCACCACGCGGGAGCAGCGCAGGCTGTCCGTGGTCGCGCACCGGGACGGTTCGCGGATCCTGAGCGCCTACCACCAGGACGACCCCGACGCCTGTGCCCTGTCGGTGCGGCTGTCCTCGGGTGAGACGGACGCGCTCATCGACGCGCTGATGCCGACGCACCACAGCCCGAACCTGCTCTCCACGACCGATCTGGGGCTGGTGGCCGAGCGGATCGAGCTGGGCGCGACGTCGTACTGGAACGGCCGGCTCCTCGGCGAGACCCGGATGCGTACCGAGACGGGGGTGTCCATCGTCGCCGTGCTGCGCCGCGCCGAGGCGGTCCCCTCCCCCACGCCCGACTTCCGGCTCGCCGGCGGGGACACGCTCATCGTGATCGGCACCCGCGAGGGCGTCGACGCGGCCGCCTCCATACTCGGGCGGGAGTGAGGCCACCGTGCACGACTCCGCCGTCTTCCTGATCGAGTTCGGGGCGATCATCCTCGGCCTGGGCCTGCTCGGCCGGCTCGCCGGACGCTTCCGGTTCTCGCCCATACCCCTCTACCTGCTGGCCGGGCTCGCCTTCGGCAACGGCGGGATCTATCCGCTCGGCACGAGCGAGGAGTTCGTCGCGATCGGCGCCGAGATCGGTGTCGTCCTGCTGCTGCTCATGCTCGGCCTGGAGTACACGGCCAGCGATCTCGTCTCCAACCTCAAGACCCAGTACCCGGCGGGCCTGGTCGACGCCGCGCTCAACGCGCTGCCCGGCGCCGCCATGGCCCTGCTGCTGGGCTGGGGCCCGGTGGCGGCCGTGGTGCTGGCCGGCGTCACCTGGATCTCGTCGTCCGGCGTCATCGCCAAGGTCCTCGGCGACCTGGGGCGGCTCGGCAACCGGGAGACCCCGGTGATACTGAGCATCCTGGTCCTCGAAGACCTGTCCATGGCCGTCTACCTGCCGATCGTCACCGCGCTGCTCGCCGGTGCCGGCCTGGCCGCGGGGAGCCTCACGCTGGCGATCGCCCTCGGGGTGGCGGGGCTGGTGCTGGTGGTGGCGGTGCGCTACGGCAGGCACATCTCCCGGTTCGTCTCCAGCGACGACTCGGAGAAGCTGCTCCTCGTGGTGCTGGGTCTGACCCTGCTGGTCGCGGGGATCGCGCAGCAACTCCAGGTGTCCGCCGCCGTCGGCGCGTTCCTGGTGGGCATAGCGCTCTCCGGCGAGGTAGCGGAGGGCGCCCACCACCTGCTCGCTCCCCTGCGTGACCTGTTCGCCGCCGTCTTCTTCGTCTTCTTCGGCCTGCACACCGACCCGGCGAGCATTCCTCCGGTACTGCTGCCCGCGCTCGCCCTGGCCGTGGTCACCGCGCTGACGAAGATCGCCACCGGCTACTGGGCCGCGCGGCGCGCCGGGATCTCCGCCAAGGGCCGCTGGCGGGCCGGCGGCACGCTGGTCGCCCGCGGCGAGTTCTCCATCGTCATCGCGGGCCTCGCCGTCACCGCCGGCATCGAACCCTCCCTGGGCCCCCTGGCCACGGCCTACGTCCTGATCCTCGTCATACTCGGCCCCCTCACCGCCCGCTACACCGAACCCCTGGCCCGCCGCCTCACCCGCGGGTCCGGGACGGCGGAGCCCCTTCCGGTCGAGGACGCGGTCCCCGTCCCGGCCGGCGCGGAAGAGCAGGACACGGTCGGCCGGGCCTGAACGGGACCGGTGCGGACCACCGGACCGCTTTCAGCCATTCCGGCTCTCCCAGGACGACGGGGCCGACCGAGTCGGCTGCGTCGCCGACCACTGGAGCAGGAAGCGAAGTGCCTCGTGCGACGCGGAGTCGGGTTCCGCGGTGTAGGCGATCAACTGCTGGTCGGGGTGGGTGTCCACCGAGAACTGGTGGACGTCGAGGGTGAGCGGGCCCGCCACCGGGTGGTGGTAGGTCTTCAGCAGCTGGCGGGGGCCACGCACCTGATGGCTGGACCACCAGGTCCGGAAGTCCCGGTCCTGGCTGGTCAGTTCGGCGATCAGCGCGGTCAGCGCGGGGTCGTGCGGGGTCCGGCCCGCCTCCATCCGGAGGACCGCCACGCATTCGCGGGCCGCGCGCGGCCAGTCCGCGTACAGGGCGCGGAAGGCCTCGTCCAGGAAGGTCAGGCGGATCAGGTTGCGTTCGGGCGGGGGCACCGCCGTGAAGTCGGTCAGCAGGGCGACGGCCGCGCCGTTCCAGGCCAGTACGTCCATGCGACGGTTGAGGACCATCGCCGGGACGTCGGGCATGGTGGACAGGAGGTGGCGCAGGTGCGGGGCGATCTCCGGCGGGCCCGGCCGGCGGACCGGACGCGTGGGTGCCGTCTCGGCGAGGGTGAAGAGGTAGTCCCGTTCGTCCGGGGCGAGTTGGAGGGCGTCGGCCAGCGCGTCCAGGACCGGGCCGGAGACCCTGCGGGTGCGGCCCTGCTCCAGCCGGACCACGTAGTCGATGCTCACGTGCGCCAGCTGGGCGAGTTCCTCGCGGCGCAGGCCCGGTACGCGGCGCGGCCGGCCGTCGTCCGGGAGGCCCGCCCGCTGCGGGGTGAGGGCGGCGCGGCGGGCGCGCAGGAACTCGCCCAGTTCGTTGTCGGAGGCGGCGGCACCGGGGCTGCTGGTCATGGGTTCAGTGTCCGCCCGGTCGGTCGCCCCGTGCCTGGTACTGGAGTGCATAGGCAGAGTCCTCCCTGGTGGCGGCCGTTCGTGCGGGGCGAACGTGGGGGCATGAGGACCGACATCACCTTCCCCAGCGCCGGACTGAAGATCTCCGGCCATCTGTACCTTCCCGACGAGGCCGCCGCCGGGCCGCGTCCCGCCGTCGTCGTCGGGCACCCCGGCACCGGGGTGAAGGAGCAGGCCGCCGGGCTGTACGCGCGGCGGCTCGCCGAGCACGGCTTCGTCACCCTGGCCTTCGACGCCGCCCACCAGGGCGAGAGCGAGGGCGAGCCACGGGGTCTGGAGGATCCCGCCCAGCGGGTCGAGGACCTCAGGGCCGCCGTCTCCTTCCTCACCACCCGGGAGGAGGCCCACCCCGACCGCGTCTCGGCGCTCGGCATCTGCGCCTCCGGCGGGTACGCCCTCGCCGCCGCCGCGACCGACCGGCGGATCAGGGCCGTCGCCACCGTCAGCGCCGTCGACATCGCCCGCCAGTTCCGCCACGGCGCCGACGGGGCCCAGGATCCCGCCGTCCTCCACGGCATGCTGGCGGCGGCAGCCGCGGCGCGCACCGCCGAGGCCCGGGGCGAGGGGGTGGGGAGCTTCCCGCTCTTCCCCGCCACCGAGGAAGAGGCGCTGGCCGGCGGGGAGCACGTGCACGCGGGGTGGGAGTACTACCGCACGCCCCGCGCCCACCACCCCCGCTCGGCCGAGACCCTGACCTGGAACAGCGTCGACCGCATCGCGTCCTTCGACGCCTTCCGCTCCCTCGACCTGCTCGGCCCGCGCCCGCTGCTCATGATCGCCGGACGGAAGGCGGTGACCTCCTGGATGAGCGTGGAAGCCTTCCAGCGGGTCTCCGGTCCCAAGGAACTGTTCTGGATCGACGGCGCGACCCACGTCGACCTCTACGACCAGGACGCGTACGTCACCCCGGCGGTCGAGAAACTGGCCGGCTTCTTCCGGTGATCCCTCAGTTGTTCCAGGTCTCGTCGTACGGGTCGGCCGGCGTCGGGATCGGCTTGGCCTCGGTGACCTGGAGGAACGGGATCGGGCCGCCGTTCACCGGGTCGCGGGTCTGCCGGGCCGTGTATGTGCCGGTCACCTGGAGCCAGGCGTCCGGCTGGAGGACCGGGGGGATCTTGCCGGTCAGGGCCACCTTCACCGGCTGGGCGTCCGCCGCGCAGCAGTTGAGGGCCATGCGGACCAGGTAGGGGGTGCCGGCGGTGTCCACGGCCACGAAGCCGGAGATACGGACGCTGTGGCCGTCGAGCGAGCGGCCGTGGTCGTACACCGCCCGGCCCGCGTAGTCGACCAGGGCGAGCGGTATCGGGTCCCCGGCCGGCAGCTTCGTGTAGCCGTACGGCTGTTGCAGGGCCGTGCCCGCGCGCAGGGCGCTGTAGGAGCCGAGCGCGGGCGGCGCGATGAGGATCAGGGCCAGGAGGGGGAGGACCAGGAGCCAGGAGATCCGGGGTTCGGGGTGGCTGTGGTCCGTAGCGGTGGAAGTAGCGGTCGATGCGGTACGACGGCGGCTGCGGCGCCACTCGTACCACGCCGTCGCCAGGGCCGAGACGATCAGGACCACGCCCGCCGCCAGCAGCAGCGGGCGCAGTCCCGCCTTCACGTAGCGCAGATAGAGGTCGGTGGCGCCCGCGTGCAGCAGGGCCGCCCCCACCAGGAACATCATCGCCGCCTGGGCCTGCCGGTTCACAGCAGCACCGCCCCGGTCAGGACGGCGCCGGCGATCGCCGCGGCGAAGGTGGCCGGGGCGAACCGCAGAGCGAAGCCGCGGCCGAAGGTGCCCGCCTGCATCGCGAAGAGTTTGAGGTCGATCATCGGGCCCACGATCAGGAACGCCAGCTTCGCGGTGAGCGAGAACTGGGTGAGGGACGCCGCCACGAAGGCGTCCGCCTCCGAGCAGATGGAGAGGAGTACGGCCAGGATCGACAGGGCGAGGATCGCGATCACCGGGTTGGCGGCGGCCGTCCGCAGCCACTCCGCCGGGGCCACCGCCTTCAGCGTCGCCGCCGCCATCGCACCGACGACCAGGAAGCCGCCCGCGTGCACGGTGTCGTGACGGACCGAGTCCCAGAACGCCTCGGCCTTGGTCTCGCCCTCGTGGTGCGCGTGCGCCGGCAGGCGCAGCCAGTCGGTACGGCCCAGGCGCTGCCACAGCCAGCCCATCCCGCACGCCACCAGCAGGCTGCCGGCGAACCGCGCCAGCACCATCTCGGGGTTGCGCGGGAACGCCACCGCCGTCGCCGTCAGCACGATCGGGTTGATCGCGGGGGCGGAGAGGAGGAAGGCGATGGCCGCGGCCGGGGTGACGCCCCGGCGGACCAGGGCGCCGGCCACCGGGACGGACGCGCACTCGCAGCCCGGCAGTACGGCGCCGGCCAGCCCCGCGACGGGGACGGCCAGCGCGGGGCGGCCGGGCAGGGCACGGGCGAAGAAGGACGGGGGCACGAAGACCGCGATCGCCGCCGAGAGCAGCACGCCGAGGACGAGGAACGGGAGCGCCTGGACGACCACCGCCACGAACACCGTCATCCAGCTCTGCATCACCGGCTTCGACAGCGCGCCGCGCACCGGGCCCTGGAACACCACGACCAGGAGGAGGAGCAGGGTCAGGGCCAGGGGGGAGCTGAGATGCCAGCCCTCCTGGCCGGGCGGGGTGCGGGTGTCGTCGCCGGGGGTCCCGTCCTCGGACGCGTGGCCGGGCGGGGCGGCTTCTTCGGTGATGGCCACGGGTGGGATACCTCCGGCACTTCGGTCAGATCCGGGATTATGCTCCCTCCCCTTCCCTACGGGCGGTTCGGGGCGGCTGTTCACTTCGTTGCTGGAACCATGCGTCCCGTTGAGGCAGTCTTTTCCCTTGTGGCGAGCGTTCCGTATCAAGGTGGTGGCGCCCCGGCGCCCATGGTGGTCTGCGGCGACGACGGGCTCGCGCACCGGCTGGCGGCCGAGTTGCGTGTCGTGTACGGCGAGCAGGTCACCCTTGTCGTACCGCCGAACTCGCGGATCGCCAGGCCGCCGGTGGTCGGACGGGCCCGGGCCGCCTCGGCCGCGCTGCTCGACCGGGTGGTCAGCGCCGCCGTCGGACGGGCCAACGGGAACGGCAACGGCAACGGCGGTACCGGCCCGGTCACCGGTGAAGGCCCGCGCGGGGAGCGGGTGCTGGAGGCCGTCGAGGCCACCGAGGCCGTGCTCGCCGAGGCGGGCGTGGAGCGGGCCGCCGCGCTCGCGCTCGTGTACGACGACGACGAGACCAACATCCGGGCCGCCCTCACCGCCCGCCGGCTGAACCCCCGGCTGCGGCTCGTGCTGCGGCTGTACAACCGGCGGTTGGGGCAGCACATCGAGGAACTCCTCGACCAGGCCGCCGTGTTGGCGGTCGGCGACACGGACGGCGGGGCGGGCGACACGTCCACGACCGTACTCTCCGACGCCGACACCGCCGCGCCCGCGCTCGCTGCCACCGCGCTGGCCGGTACCGGCAAGGTCATCCAGACGGACGGGCTGGTGCTGCGGGCCGTGGACCTGCCGCCGGGGGCCCTCGCCGGTCCTGACGCCGACCAGGGGCTGTGCACGCTGGCGCTGTTCTCGGCGAACAGCAACGGTCCCGAACCGGCCGAGGGCACCGGGGAGCAGGGGCCGCGGCTGCTGCCCGACGACGCGGAGGTACGGGCCGCGGGTGAGCGTGGCGTGATGGTGCTGGAGCAGGTGTCCTCGTCCGCGGCGGCGGCGCAGGACCGGCGCCGGGTCGGGGTCGGGGTCGGGTTCGTACCGCTGCTCGTGTCGCTGTTCTCGCGGCGGCTGCGGTGGTCGCTGGCCGGGGTCGTGGGGTGTGTGGTCGCGCTCGCGGTCGCACTGTCGGTGGTGACGGGTATTCATCCGGTACGGGCCTTCTACTACACGCTCCTCGACCTGTTCGCCATCGACGATCCCGCGATCGGACAGTCGCTCGGGCGGCAGATCCTTCAACTGCTCTCCGGGTTGATGGGGTTGCTGTTGCTGCCGGTGCTGCTGGCGGCGGTGCTCGAAGCGCTCGGTACCTTCCGGACGGCTTCTGCCCTGCGGAAGCCGCCGCGGGGGCTGAGCGGGCATGTGGTGCTGCTCGGGCTGGGCAAGATCGGGACGCGGGTGCTGACGCGGCTGCGTGAACTGCATGTCCCCGTGGTGTGCGTCGAGTCCGATCCGGAGGCGCGCGGGCTGGCGGTGGCCCGGCGGCTGCGGGTGCCGGTGGTGCTCGGGGATGTCACCCAGGAGGGGGTCCTGGAGGCCGCCAAGATCCATCGGGCGCAGGCGCTGCTCGCGGTGACCAGCGCGGACACGACGAATCTGGAGGCCGTGCTGTACGCGCGGGCGGTACGGCCGGACCTGAAGGCCGTACTGCGGCTGTACGACGACGACTTCGCGACGGCCGTGTACCGGACGCTGCGGGCCGCGCATCCGCGTGCGGTCACCCGGAGCCGGAGTGTGTCCTATCTGGCGGCGCCGTCCTTCGCGGGGGCGATGCTGGGGCGGCAGATTCTCGGGGCGATTCCGGTGGAGCGGAAGGTGTTGCTGGTGGCGGCGGTGGATGTGAGCGGGCATCCGCAGTTGGAGGGGCGGACGGTGGACGGGGCGTTCCGGGCGGGCGCGTGGCGGGTGCTGGCGCTGGAGGGGCGGCCGGTTGCCGGGGACTATCAGCTGCGGGCCGGGGACCGGGTGGTGGTCGCGGTCACTCGCAGGGGGCTGGCGGAGCTGTCCGGACGCCGGGTCCCGCCTGCCCACCCACCCGACTCGCTCGGTTGAGAGGTGGGGTGGGTGGGTCGCTCGGGCTCAGTCCGTCGGTGCGGTCGCCGTGGCTGTGAGGTGGGTTTCCGCGAACTCCATTTCCAGTCTCAGCTGCTTGATCCGTTCGTCGACGACCAAGGAGCCGTGACCCGCGTCGTAGCGGTAGACCTCGTGGGGAGCCGAGCGGGCGGCCAGGCGGGTGACGTAGTTGTCGATCTGGCCGATGGGGCAGCGGGGGTCGTTGACACCGGCCGAGATGTAGACCGGGGCCTTGACGTCGTCCACGTAGGTCAGGGGCGAGCTGGCGGCGAAGCGGTCCGGGACCTCCTCCGGCGTGCCGCCCAGCAGCGTGCGGTCCATCGCCTTCAGTGACTCCATCTCGTCGTGGTACGCCGTGACGTAGTCGGCGACCGGGACGACCGCGATGCCCACCGCCCAGGAATCGGGCTGGGTACCCAGGCCGAGCAGGGTCAGGTAGCCGCCCCAGGAGCCGCCGGTCAGGATCAGCCGGTCGGGGTCGGCCAGCCCGGACGCGATCGCCCAGTCCCGTACCGCCGCCACGTCCTCCAGCTCGATCAGGCCCACCCGGTGCTTCAGCGCGTCCGTCCAGGCGCGGCCGTAGCCCGTGGAGCCCCGGTAGTTGATGCGGACCACCGCGTAGCCGTGGTCCACCCAGGCCGCCGGGCCCGCCGCGAAGCTGTCGCTGTCGTGCCAGGTCGGGCCGCCGTGCAGGTCGAAGACGGTCGGCAACGGGCCCTGCGCTCCCGCCGGCTTCTGGATCAGCGCGTGGATACGGCCGCCGGGACCCTCCACCCAGGCGTCCGAGACCGGGACGGACGGGGGGCACTTCATGCCCGGAGGGTCCAGGACCACCTCGCCCGTCGTCGAGCGGACCACCGGCGGCTCGGCGGCGGAGGACCAGAGGTACTCGACGGTTCCGTCGGGGCGGGCCGTGGCCCCGGAGACCGAGCCCGCCGGGGTCGGGATCGGGGTCAGCTCGTGCGTCGCCAGGTCGTAGCGGAACAGTTCGCTGCGGGCCTTGTTGCTATGGGCGATCAGCAGCGCGCTGCCGTCCGGATACCACTCCGCGCTCACGTCACCCGGCAGGTCGACGGTCAGGTCCGTCTGCTCGCCGGTCACGACGTCCCAGACCAGCGGTTCCCAGCGGCCGCGCCGCTGGTGGCCGATGAGCAGCCGCGGGTCGCCGTCGACCGGGGCGAAGCCCAGCACCTCCAGGCCCAGTTCCTCCGTGCCGCCCTTGGTGTCGTCCAGCTCGGCGACCGGCGTGGCGTCCGGGCGCAGCACGCGCAGCGCCGAGTGCATCGCGTCACCGTGCTCGGTGTGCTCGATCGCGATCAGCGAGCCGTCGTGGGAGAGGTCGCCGACGCCCGCCGACTCGGCGTGGCGGTAGATCTCCAGCGGCGCCTTCCCCTCCTCGGCCAGGTAGATCGTCGTACCCTCGTCGTCCGTGGAGCGGCCGACGACCGCCGTACGGCCGTCCCGGCCCAGGGCCAGGCCCGAGGGGTACGACGGCTCCAGGCCCGGCGTCGCCTCCTCGTCCGCGCCGCCGCCGAAGGGCTGGCGGCGCCAGACGCCGAACTCGTCGCCGTCCTTGTCGTCGAACCACCAGATCCACGCGCCGTCCGGGGAGAGCAGCCCGTCCGTCGTGCCGTTCGGCCGGTTCGTCGCCTGGCGCTGCTCCCCGCTCGCGCGGTCCCAGGCGTACAGCTCATACGTCCCCGTCGCGTTCGACACGAACAGGGAACGGTGGGGGGCGTCCTCCGCCCAGTCCGGAAGGGAGACCCGAGGAGCGCGGAAGCGCTTCTCCCAGTCCGGCATGTCGCTCTCACTCATGGCCGCAGTCATGGCCCCATAGTGCCCGTCTCCGCCCACAATGCGCTGGCGGGTGTCCTCAGCCTGTGGATAACTTTGCGAGCGGCCGCACACGCGGGGCCGACCCCACTCCCAACCCCCCGCAAAGCGCCCCGTACCGTGGACGGCGTGTACCGCTTTCTGCTGACACCCCGTTGGTGGGGCATCAACGTCTTCGTGCTGCTCGCCATCCCGTTCTGCGTCTTCATGGGGTCGTGGCAGCTGAGCCGCTTCGAGTCGCGGGTCGCGGCGCACCGCAGCGCCGACAGGCAGGTCGAGGCCGCCCGGACGGAAGCGGCCCGGCCACTGGCCGACCTGCTCCCCGTCGACCAGTCGACCTCCGGCAAGCGGGCCACCGTCAGCGGCCGGTACGCCAAGCAGCTGCTGGTGCCCGACCGGCAGCTCGACGGCAGGAACGGCTTCTACGTCCTGACCCTGCTGCGCACCGACTCCGGCCAGGCCCTGCCCGTGGTCCGCGGCTGGCTGCCCGGCAAGGCCGACGCGGCCAAGGCGCCCGCCCCGCCGGCCGGCGAGGTCACCGTCACCGGCGCCCTCCAGGCCTCGGAGACGCCGGGGGACAACGGCGTCAGCGCCCAGGGCGGGCTGCCGTCGGGGCAGACGGCGGCGATCAGCGCGGCCTCGCTGGTGAACCTGGTGCCGTACCGGGTGTACGACGCGTGGATCACGCTGGAGAAGGCCGACTCGGGCATGAGGCCCGTGCCGGCGACCGCGCCGGACAACTCGGGGCTCGACCTGAAGGCGTTCCAGAACCTCGGCTACACCGGCGAGTGGTTCGTGTTCGCGGGGTTCGTGGTGTTCATGTGGTTCCGGCTGCTGCGCCGCGAGGCGGAGTTCGCCCGGGACGCGGCGCTCGGCCTGGTTCCGGACGAGGAGACCCAGGCCCAGCAGCCGACCGCCGTCTGACGGGCGCCGCCGGCGCCGCCCCCGCGCCGCCGGTCACACCGCCGGCAGGACCCCGGTCCAGTAGACCGTCCCGGCGCACGCGTTCGTCACCGTCGCGGAGCCGGTCGGGGACCCGGCCTCCGGGGTGTACGAGATCGCGACGCTGCCGTCGGCCGTGCCGTCCTCGGTGAGCAGCTGGGTGGTGGTGCCGTCCGACCCGGATGTGGTCGTACCGGTGCTGCTGCCGGTGTCCTCGGAGGGGCTCGGGGAGGGCGTGCTGCCGCCGGTGCCGCCGGTGTCGGTGGAGCCGTCGGTGCCGGAGCCGCTGGTCGGGCAGGTCTCCAGGGGTACGAAGCCGAACTTCTCGTCGTAGGCCGCGCCGGGTGCCAGGACCAGGCCGGTCAGCTCGGTGGACGGGTCGGGGAGCCCGGCCGCCGCGTCGCCCGAGGTGTGCCGGACCGCGCTGAGCTTGGTGCCGTCGGCCGCGCCCTGCGGGAGCAGGCCCACGCTGCCGGGGCCGCCGACCGTACAGCTCGTCTTCGAGACGTTCACGACGCGGAAGGTGCCGTAGACGACGCCCGTCGAGTCGGGGGCGTCGACGGTGGCGGTCGGGGTGGCGAGCTGGTCCGAGGTGCAGACCGGGGCCATGGTGTCGGCGCTGGCCGAGGGGACGACCTTGGTGCCGCCGACGGCGCCGGTGCTCTCGTCCTTGCCGCTGCCCTTGGTGCCGCCCGGACGCTGGCTGGCGGCCTGGCCGCTGGTGCCGCCCGCGGTGCTGGAGCCGCCGTCCGGGTTCTTGCCGCCGGTGGCGCCGCCCTGGGCCTGGGAGGCCTGGCCGGCCATGGACGTGTTGGGGTCGGTGCCGCCGGAGTTGGAGACGTGCACGAGGGCGGGGATCGCGGTGCCGATGAACAGGGCGGCGGCCGCCATGCCGACGGTGGCATGCCGCTTGCGGGCGCGGCGGGCCGGCACCGCGCGGCGCAGGTGGTCGAGGACACCGTCGCGCGGTGCGAGATCGTCGACCGCGGAGTGCAGCATCCGGCGCAGGGCCAGTTCGTCGCCGCCGAGCCCGTCATGCCCGGGGCCGAGCCCGTCAGAGCCCTGTCCGAGCTCCTCGGGGCCCTTTTCGTCGGGGCCGTGGTTCACAGTTCCGTTCCCAGCGTGCGATTGCGTGTGCTCTTGCTCGTGGTCCCGCGCCGGCTCTCGCCGACCGGCAGGTTCATGATCCCGCACCGGCTCCCCCACTTCGCGGGAACCCTGCGGCTCGTGACCGGCACCGCGCGGCACACCGTCCCCCGGTGCACCGTCCCGTGTCGGCTCGTGCCAAGCGTAGGGCTCGTGGCGATCATGTGAGTCGCCTCCCTCGGGGCTGTCCGTCATGCCAACGACTCCATCGCCACCCGCAGCGCCGCGATGCCGCGCGAGCCGTACGCCTTCACCGAGCCCAGCGAGATGCCGAGCGTCTCGGCGACCTGGGCCTCCGTCATGTCGGCGAAGTAGCGCAGCACGAGGACCTCGCGCTGGCGGCGCTGCAGGCCCTTCATCGCCTGGATCAGGTCGCGCCGCTCCAGCTGGTCGTAGGCGCCCTCCTCGGCGCTCGCCATGTCGGGCATCGGCTTGGAGAGGAGCTTGAGGCCGAGGATGCGGCGGCGCAGCGCGGAGCGGGAGAGGTTGACGACCGTCTGGCGGAGATAGGCCAGGGTCTTCTCCGGGTCGCGGACGCGTTTGCGGGCGGAGTGGACACGGATGAACGCCTCCTGGACGACGTCCTCGCAGGAGGCGGTGTCGTCGAGGAGGAGCGCGGCGAGGCCGAGAAGCGAACGGTAGTGCGCCCGGTAGGTCTCGGTGAGGTGGTCGACGGTGGTACCGGCCGCCGCCGTCTCCTCGGTGCCGTCGCGCTGGCTGGGTATGCGGGTGGGCCGCGCTGCGGGCATGGGCGCGATCACCGGCATGCCGCCGGCCGCGCCGGACACGCGGGGCCGCAGGCCCGCGCGGGGCGGCCGCAGGGCCGTCGCGCCGAGGGGCGCACTGAGTTCGAGTACCTCTGCCACGTCAGTTGGACACGCCTACCCCCGTCGAGGTTGTACGTGCCGGGCATTACTTTCGTGTCAGGCGCGCCGGGCGGGGTCGCGCCGGGCATGCCGGGTCGGCCGGCCCGCGCGGTCGAGACCGTTCTCCGCGCGCCCGGCAATACACCCGGCGGTGCCTCACATGCCGTCATGCGTCCCGCTCTTCCCTTGTATCCCATTTGAACGGGCGTCCCCACGCCCCGATCACGGCGTCCCCACGCCAGGATCATGCGTCCTCACGACCCGAGGGCCGGCCGCGTAAGCGCCCAGTAAGAGCGCGACCGCAAAGACGCTCCCCGCCGTCCGCGTGGTTGCGGAGGACGGGGAGGAAAATCTTCGAACGCCGAGGGGGCGGGATTCAAGTGGTTTGGACCATGCTCATGGCCACATTTCTTACCCGGACCCTGCATGTGGGCCCGCTCCCACCCGGGGCGTTTGCCGTGGTCACCGGCTGTTCACGCGAACTCCGCCAGGCCTGAACGGCCAGTCAGTTCCGCCGCCACCAGCTCGGCGATCTGCGCGGTGTTCAGAGCGGCACCTTTGCGAAGATTGTCCCCGCAGACGAAGAGCTCCAGCGCGGTCGGGTCGTCGAGCGCCCGCCGTACCCGCCCGACCCAGGTCGGATCGGTGCCCACCACGTCGGCGGGCGTCGGGAACTCCCCGGCGGCCGGATTGTCGAAGAGGACGACACCTGGGGCGGTGTCCAGGATCTCCCGGGCCCCGTCGACCGTGACCTCGCCCTGGAACCGGGCGTGCACGGTCAGCGAGTGCGTGGTGATCACCGGGACCCGGACACAGGTCACCGCGACCGGCAGCTTCGGCAGCCCGAGGATCTTGCGGGACTCGTCCCGCACCTTCATCTCCTCCGACGACCAGCCGTCCTCGCGCAGCGACCCGGCCCACGGTACGACGTTCAGCGCGACCGGCTCCGGGAACGGCCCGGTGAGGTCCCCGACGGCCCGCCGTACGTCACCGGGCTTGGTGCCCAGCTCCGTACCGGCGACCATCGACAGCTGGGCCCGCAGCGTCTCCACGCCGGCCCGCCCGGCCCCGCTCACCGCCTGGTACGACGACACCACCAGCTCGCGCAGCCCGAACTCGGCGTGCAGCGCGCCCAAGGCGACGATCATCGACAGGGTGGTGCAGTTGGGGTTGGCGATGATCCCGCGCGGCCGGCTGCGGGCGCAGTGCGGATTGACCTCGGGGACGACCAGCGGCACCTCCGGGTCCATCCGGAAGGCGCCGGAGTTGTCCACCACGACGACACCCTTGGCCGCGGCGATGGGCGCCCAGCGCGCGGACACCTCGTCGGGCACGTCGAACATCGCGACGTCGATCCCGTCGAAGGCCTCCTCCGACAGCGCGACGACCTCGACCTCCACCCCGCGCACGGTCAGCTTGCGGCCGGCCGAGCGCGCGGAGGCGATCAGGCGGATCTCGCCCCAGACGTCCGCCCGCTGGGACAGGATCTGGAGCATGACCGTGCCGACGGCCCCGGTCGCCCCCACGACCGCGAGCGTCGGCTTGGCGGTCATCGGCCGGTGCCTCCGTAGACCACGGCCTCGTCGCTGTCGGAGTCGAGCCCGAAGGCGGTGTGCACGGCGCGCACGGCCTCCGGCACGTCGTCGGCGCGGGTGACGACCGAGATACGGATCTCGGAGGTCGAGATCAGCTCGATGTTCACGCCCGCGTCGGACAGCGCCTCGAAGAACGAGGCGGTGACCCCGGGGTTGGTCTTCATACCCGCACCGACCAGCGAGATCTTCCCGATCTGGTCGTCGTACCGGAGCGAGTCGAAGCCGATGCCCGACCGGTTGCGCTCCAGGGCGTCGATGGCCTTGCGGCCCTCGGTCTTGGGCAGCGTGAACGAGATGTCCGTCAGGCCGGTGGCCGCGGCGGACACGTTCTGCACGACCATGTCGATGTTGACCTGGGCGTCGGCGATGGTCCGGAAGATCGCGGCGGCCTCACCCGGCTTGTCCGGCACACCGACGACCGTGATCTTGGCCTCGGAGGTGTCGTGCGCGACACCGGAGATGATGGCCTGCTCCACCTTCTTGTCCCCAATCGGCTGACTGCTGACCCACGTGCCCTGGAGTCCGCTGAAGCTGGACCGGACGTGGATCGGGATGTTGTAGCGGCGGGCGTACTCCACACAGCGGTGGAGCAGCACCTTGGAACCGGAGGCGGCGAGCTCCAGCATGTCCTCGAAGGAGATCCAGTCGATCTTCCGCGCCTTCTTCACCACGCGCGGGTCGGCGGTGAACACACCGTCGACGTCGGTGTAGATCTCGCAGACCTCGGCGTCGAGCGCGGCGGCCAGCGCCACGGCCGTGGTGTCGGACCCGCCGCGCCCCAGCGTGGTGATGTCCTTCTTGTCCGCGCTGACGCCCTGGAACCCGGCCACGATGGCGATGTTGCCCTCGTCCAGCGCCGTCCTGATCCGTCCCGGCGTGACGTCGATGATCCGGGCTTTGTTGTGGACCGAGTCGGTGATGACGCCTGCCTGGCTGCCGGTGAACGACTGGGCCTCGTGGCCCAGGTTTTTGATCGCCATGGCCAGCAGCGCCATGGAGATCCGCTCTCCGGCGGTCAGCAGCATGTCGAACTCACGCCCGGCAGGCATCGGGGACACCTGCTCGGCCAGATCGATCAGCTCGTCCGTCGTGTCGCCCATCGCGGAAACGACGACAACCACCTGGTTGCCGTTCTTCTTCGCTTCCACGATTCGCTTGGCGACGCGCTTGATGCCCTCGGCATCGGCAACGGAGGAACCTCCGTACTTCTGCACGACAAGGCCCACGTGCGCTCCTCGCTCGGTTTGTCTCTGTCGGCTCAGTTTAACGAGCGGTCGAATTCCACCAGCGTGCTCCCGCATGGTGAGACGTCCTGGCGGGGTGTTCCGCCGCTCGCTTCCGGGACGGAACATGCCCCGTGCGCGGCACACCACGCGGAAAGTGCCCCGGCTCACAGTGCCGCCGGCTCGCGTCCGCTCAGCCCCGCAGCAGGCTGACCCCGGCGCCGAGCGAGACGACGCCCATGCCGACGGCGGTCAGCACGCCCTGTGTGCCGTCCACGGCGAAGGGGGCGACGGCGGCGACGACGAGGTTGAAGAGGAAGAGGAACCACAGGACGGGGCGGGAGGAGAGCAGCGGCTTCATCGGGGAGATCCTTGTCGGCTGGTCGGGCTGGTTGACCTGGCGGGATCAACCATTCCGGCTCCGGAGGGCAGCGACGAGGGAGTGCGCTGCCCGACCGTTGGTGTAGGCAGGTACACCATGACGGCGCTGATCCTTCTCTCCGGCATCGTGCTGCTGGGCGCGAGCGTGCAGTGGCTGACCGGCATGGGCTTCGCGCTGGTCGCCGTACCGGCCCTGATCCTGCTGCTCGGCCCGGCCCAGGGGGTCGCCCTGGCGAACTGCGCGGCGGGCGCGATCAGCGTGGTGGGCCTGGCGGGCGGCTGGCGCCGGGTCCGCCCGGCGGCGATGGTCCCGCTGTGCGCGGCGGCGGCCTGCACGGTCCCGGCGGGCACCTGGGTCACCCGGCAACTCCCGCAGCCATTACTTCTGTTGCTGATGGGCGCCCTGGTGACGGTGGCGGTCGCGCTGGTCATGCGGGGCGCCCGGCTCCCCGCGCTGCACGGCCGGGCCGGGGCACTGACGGCCGGCGCGGTGGGCGGCTTCATGAACTCGGCGGCGGGCGTGGGCGGCCCCCCGGTCTCCCTGTACGCGCTCAACGCGGGCTGGACGGTACGGGAGTTCGTCCCCAACGCGCAGTTCTACGGCGTGGTCGTCAACGCGTTCTCGGTGACCGCGAACGGGATACCGGCACTGAACGCCGGGGAGTGGGCGGCGGCGGGCGGGGCGATGGCGGTGGGCGGGGTGATCGGCCGCGCGGTGGGCGACCGCATGCCGGACCGGCACGCCCGCCGACTGGTCCTCCTGCTGGCCCTGACGGGCGGGGTGACCGCGGTGGCGAAGGGGGTGTGGACGCTGTGACTGTCGCGGTAGGGCGCCTCAGTCCACGAACTCCTTGAGGGTCTCGGTGTCGAGAGTGATGTTCACCGGTTCCGGAAGCTTCACGGCGGCTCCGAACGGCAGTTTCTCCTCGTGCCGGTAGCGGCCGTCCTCCGGCTGGTTGAAGACGACGATCGAGCAGTCGTCACGGTCGATGAGGAGATAGACGGGGATGCCGGCGGCGGCGTAGCCGTCGGGCTTCTCGACGCGGTCGCGCTGGTTGGTGTCGGAGTCGAACGAAGTGATCTCGACGGCCATCGCCACGCCGCTGGTTTCCGACCACTCGCCCTTACCCTTGAGGCTGCCCTTGGGCACGAGAACGCCGTCCGCGCGGGCGCGCCCCTTGCGATACGCCTCCGTCTTGAGGCCTCGCTCAGGATGCAGCCTCAGATCAGGGCGCAGCTGCATGCACTGTTCCAGGAGCCACATGTAGATCTCGCTGTGGTTGCCGTCCGGCAAGGGCTTGACCTGGACCTTCCCATTGATGAACTCCAGCCACACGGTTTCGGGGGCATGGCGTTCGAGCTGCTCGAACTCCTCGACGGACATCTGCGGCTGGTGCTCGGTCCTGGGGGTCATGGCGTCGCCTCCTCGACTCCATACTGCCCTGACCGGCACTTCCTGCACGCTCATACGTCCCTCCCGGTCCGCGAACTCCCGAGCTTCGGACGCATGCCGCCTGCCGCCCGTACCTCCGCCGCCCGGCGGGCGACATCCACAACGTCCGGGCCCGGACCCGGCAGGAAGGTGTCGGGGACGTATCCGAGGGGCGGCTCGCCGGCTTCCTCCGCCTCCATCTCCGCGCGGCACTCGGGGCACAGACCGTTGACGATCTCCGTCGTCAGCTCGTCCTCGTCGCAGGTGACGCAGCACATGATCACGCGGGTGACACGGGCGCGGCGCGGGGCGGCCTTCTGCCGTACCTTCGCCTTCTTCGGGGGCATCTTGTCCTCCAGTCGTCTGCGGGCGAGTCCGCCCGGGTTGGTGACATCGGACGGGAGTCCGTCCGTCAGGGCGCGGACGATCTCCTGTGGTGTCGACCCACGTGACAGCCACTCGGCGGTGAGGGATTCGAGGGACCGGCAGTCGGACTCGGACAGCGGCATCCGGGGGTCGGCGTCACGGAGTCCGGCGAGGGTCCGGTACGCCGTGCTGGTCGCCGGTTCGGTGTCGGACTCGCAGACGGGCGCAGTGTCCGGCTCAGCCTTCTCCGCCGCGTCCTCCTCCTCGGCACGGGCCAGGCCCGGCCGGTAGTACTCGTCGACGATCCTCCCGTCGCGCTTGCGCGCGAACTCCGCCCACCACTCCGGTGACCTGGGCGTACGCGACCAGTACGTCCGCGTGACCCAGCGCATCGAGTTGTCCTCGACGGTGATGTGCTCCCTGATCTGCTTCAGGTGACCGGCGTCGCTCAGCCGCCGCAGCGACGTACGCGTGGCCTGCTGGCCGTAGCGGGGGTGTTCCGCCGCGATCGCCTTGTAGCCCATCGCGTGGCCGTCGTCGAGGTGGTCGACGAAGACGGCGAACTCGCGGTCACGGGGGCTCAGGTGTGCGAAGTCCGCGTCCGCGTGCGGGTCTTCGTCACCTGTTGAGCGCTTCCCGTAACCCGTTTTGGCCATGGGGTGTGACGGGGACGGCAGGGCAGGACTAGGCTGGCAGTAAGCCGCCATCGAAAGCTCGATTCGATGAGTAGGTCGAGGCCCCGGAGCCGGTGTTCCCGCACCGACCGGGGCCGATCTATTGCCGCGAACCTAGAGCGCCTTTACGTTCCGACGCAAGCCGATCACGGAACGTCACTCTTTCGAGGTAGGCGGGCTCAACTCACGTTCAGGCTTGGCTGGTTGGGTTGGTTTTCGACCATCCCCAAAACCCAGAAACCAATGGAGGAGCTCGAAGCCCGAGGCTCGGAGCCCGGGGCTCGGAGCCCGGGGCTCGGAGCCCGGGGCTCCGGTCGCAGCCACCGCCGGGATTACTCGTTCCGGAAGAAACTCGCAAGCCGACTTCGGCGTGTGGGAGCGGGAGTTTGCGGGACGACGGGGTCCGTGGCCTTCTTCAGGATGGCCAGTTCGGCGCGAGAAGGATGGCTGCGGCGCGCGAGCTGCAACAGCCCTGGAAACGTCGTGTCCTCGCCAGGGCCATTGCCCTGGCGCAACTTCACGAGGATGTCGCAGAGTTCCGTAAGCGACAGCATCCCGGCATAGTGGTCCATGAGCACTGCGCGCTCGTCCGTCTTGGCCATCCGGAGAGCATGGACCAGTTCGTCGGTGGAGCACGGTCCGGTGTAGGCGTGCAGAAACCGTGCGGCTTCCGCCGGCTGCGACGCAGCGGCCAGCGTTGCAGCGAGACGGGGAAACAGCCGGCGGCTCGCGGGGTCCTCACTTTCCTCGAACGCCGCTCCCGAATTGCGCAGTGACTCCAGCAGCAGGACCACGTCCGTGACCCCACGGTGCCTCAAGAACAACTCCAACGAACCGGGGTCGAGTCCGTCCTGATCGAGCAATGCCTTGTACACCATGGCCGAGACAAGGTCAGACCGCGGACAGATCCGCATGGCCCAGGGCTGGACAGCACTGGGCAGGAGCGCCTCGGCAGCCAGCAACTCCGGCGGAAGACACTCGGCCAGTTCGCCCAGGATGCGGTCGAGGCGCTCCCGGGACGCGAGGGGCCGTAAGGCCTCCAGTACGTCAGGCAACCGTCGGCCCTCAGCCGCCGCCGTCAGCAGGCGGCCGCGGCTCTCGCCGAGCGGCCCCGTCCCTGCCCCATTGACGACGGCGGCCAGTTCCATGGCCGAACGCCGCACGGCGGAGTCCAGCACGGCCGAAGCGGCCGCTGTCAGGCCCGCCTCACGCAGAACGCTCTCCTGGTCCAGCAATGCGGGCAGCAGTTGTCCGGCGAGGAACCCGCGAAAGGCCTGCCATTCGGGCGCGGGCGCTGCGGTGCCTGGATCCGGCCTCGTCATGCCCAGGCCCCGGACCAGCCCGGCCAGATCCCCCGGAGCCACCTGATCGAATGCGGCTCGCAGCACGAGCACGGCGGGCATGAACCGGTCGGCGCCGTTCAGGGCACCGGCGATCCGGGCCAGGCTCGTCGGCGGGGTGTGGGCGGCCAGGCCGTGCAGGATTCGCGCCTGTCGCAGCGCCTCGGGTGCCACGTCCCAGAGCAGCGTCAGCAGGTCGGTGAGCTCCTGGACATCACGGTGCCGTGCGGCGGCTCCCAGGAACTTCCGCGCCCAGTCCATCTCCTCCCGGGAGAACAGGCGACGCAGAGACTCCACGATCTCCGGAACCGGCCTGGCCTGGGCCGCCGTTTCCAGCACCTCCCGAGCCTCCGCACGCATCCTTCCACGGTCCAGCTGACGGATGAGTTCCGCCAGAGCCCTCGGATCCGACAACTCGGCGGCCAAGCTCAGCATGGTGCCGGCGTCGGCAGTAAGCTCCGCCGACCCCAGACGGTGCATCGTGTCGTATATCTTCCCTGCCCCTCCCCTCATGGCGACGCCGCGAAGGAAGAGCCGTACATCACGGGGCACATCGCCGCCCCTCCCGTCGGCTCGCATCCCACGCACCACCTCGACCACCGTCTCGGGCGGGGACCACCCGCCCAACTGGCACAGCACATGATCGGCGGCGGTGTTCGGGGCGCTTCGCCGCAGCCCCGTCACCAGTTCGCGCAGTACCTTGAACGGATTTTCGCTTAAGAGCAGTTCGACCATCCTGCGGGCGCTCCCCGTCGCCTCCCCGGTCGTCAACAGGTTCACCAGGGCGGTAGCAGAGCCGATGGGATCCCTTCGGCTGGCAACGGCGAACAGCTGGTCGGCCTCCGTGGTCATCCCCCTCGCGCCCAACCTGGTGGTCAGCAAGATCAGATCGACCACAGGCCGACGACTGGCCCCCTTCAAGATGGTTCGTACCGCGTCGTCAGCCCCGGCTTCTCCGAGCGCGCCGACCAGACCGGGCAAGTCGGCGACGGGGCGGTACTCACCCACGCGCTCCCCCATCTGTCGCCCGGCATCGCTGTTCTCCCTTGTGCTCAGGGTGCCGAGCAGATCGGTCAGCTCGTCGAGTGGGCGCCGCCCGGCCACCGCGTTGCGCAGAAAGACGTGCCATCTCGTCAGGCGCGCTCGAGGTACCAGGGCATCGGAGAGTTCGGCCAACGGCAGCCGCAGCGCGGCCCTCTCCGCCGCCTCCCGAATGTCGTCCTCGGCTCCCGCATCGCACAACTCCTCGCAGACCGAGGGCAGGTCATCCCGTACCCCCGGCGAGAACAGGCTCCCGATCAACCGCACTGCCTCCGTGCCCATCCCGGCGGTACGGATCGCGCGGCACACGTCGACGACGGCGGCCACGTCAAGCCCGGCGACCCCGGCCACAACGTGCTCGGCCTCCTCGTCGTGGCCGCTGACGGTCAGCGCCTCGATGAGGCGGGGCAACTCGTCGATGGGGCGGCCCCGCAGCCACAGTTCGAGCACGACCCGCACATCCCGGTCAAGCCAGCGCGAACCGAGCAGCCTGACCAGGCAGAGGAGCTCCACAAAGCCCCGGCGTCGGATGCAGTGACCCAGGAAGTCGTCGACCAGATCGTGCTCGACGTCCTCCTCACCGTGACCGACGTCCCTCAGCGACCTCACGACGTCGACCAATTGGGTCACCGTCAAACGATCGACCGCTGCCTCAAGTACCACGTTCACATACATGTCCGTGTCAGGGACGCGAGCGAGGAGGTGCAGCACCAAGGCGACCGCGACCGGTCCGGCCGTCGCCACGTGGCCCAACAACGCGGGCAGATACTGGTCCCGTTCCTCCGCCCGCAGCACCTGGACGCAGGCAAGCAGTTCCGGCGCCGCACGCCTTGCAGCCGCAGCCAGCAGCCGCTCGCGGTCGCCTCGACGCCCGCCCGGACCGCTCAACGCATCGAGCACGGCGCCGAGTCCATCACTCGGGCAATGCCGACCATATTGATCCAGGACGGCATTCGCGGCGCGCAGCAGTCCTGCCCGTCTCAGCACCGCGACCAGGGCGGGGAGTTCATCGGGCAGGCGGCTCCACACCGTGCCGTACAGCAATCGCCCCGACTTCTCGGCGAGCCCGCTTGCGTACAGCGCCTCCACGACCGCCACCACGCCGGCCGAGTCCCGGGTGGTCGCGAAGCGGTTGAACGTGTCCTCCACCGACCCCGGCGGTACGCCTTGGAACACTTCGTCCGCCGGACGGACACGCAACGCGGCGCTGAACACGGCGAGTTCCGTGTTCTCCAGCCCCATGCCGTGCAGCGTTCGCAGCAGGTCGAACAGGGCCGGCCCAGGGCGGCGCACCGCACAGGCGTCCCAGATGCGTGTCCGTGCCTCCTCGGGGACCAGCTCCGCCAGCTGGACGACGAGGGCCGGAGAACCGGTGGCGGCGAGATCGAGTAGCGGGCCGTCGTCGTCGTGGTGCAGGAACCGGTACTGGGCGAAGGCCAGTTTCCGCAAGGGGTCCTCGGCAGGGCCGTGGTCGGAGCCGTCCGAGCGCTCGTCCTCGTCCTGCTCGGTCGGCGGTTCCGCTTCCGTGTCCGCCAAAGGCCCTGCCACCGGGAAGTCGTCGCGGTCACCGCGGATACGCACCCGCTGCACGATCGTCGTCTTGCCGTAGGCCCTGTGCAGTTCCTCCACCCGGTCCTGGACGTCCTCCTCCAGAGCGCGCAGGTCCAAGGCGCCCCGGTGGCCCAGCAGCACGTCCCGGACCGCGCGGGAGAAGAGGCTGAAGGACTCACCGGACCGCGTGCCGCAGTCGACGCCGTCACGAACGCGTTCGTCCGCGCGTACGAACCGCGCTTTCTGTCCCTCCGAGCAGGCGTACACCCACGCAACCTTCTGGTGCAACGCATGGTCGATGTCGCCTCGCGACCAGCCCAGGCTCGGGCTCATGGTGTCACCGTGGAAACCCGGTCGGAGCCCGTCCCGGCAGGCATCGACAAGAATCACGATGCGGCCGGCCGGTGCGGCCTGCAACTCGCGCCGCCAGTCGAGAGCGACCAGGCCGGTGTGGAAGGGCTCGATCTCCGGATGCGCGTCCTCCGGCAGGAAGTAGTCCTGCGCCCCGGCGTGGTAGCCATGCCCGCTAAGACAGATCAACAGTGTGTCGCCGGACCTGGAGCGTCGGAGAAAACGGCCCACCTCCAGGTTGACGAAGTTCGCGCTGACCTGTTTCCGCGGGCGGGCGATGACGACGTCGTCGTACGACCGCTGCCGCAGGGCCTTGCCCAGCGCGGCCATGTCTTCCGGGACGAAGGGCAGCGGTGCGATGCCCGGTGCGTCGTAGTCACTCGCTCCGATCAGGAGCGCCATCATCCGGCCCATGATGCGCGTCCGGGCGCGTGCTACTGCCGGAAGACCAGCGTGATCGCGCGGGTGCCCTGCACCTGGGACGTACCGACGAGTTGGATACCGCCGCTCGCCGTTACCTGGAACTGCAGCTGTGCCTCCCGCAGGGGCAGCGTGCCGTCCTGTGCGGCCACGTCGGCGAAGACCTGCTGGAGTGCGGTGACCGTCTCGGTGAGGTTCTTGCGGAGCGGCCCGAGCGGCACCTGCCTCAGAACGGTCTCACCGCCGCGCCCGAACATCCCCATCGCATCGGAACCGTCGTCCTCGTCGGCCGACACCCAGAACGCCAGCGAAGGCTCACCCACCAAGACCTCATCGGCCGCACCAGTTTCACTGGACTCGCTCAACTGTCCCCCCGCACAACGAACTTCGGGCTCTGCGGAAACGCTCCCGAGCATGCACCCAGGTTAGCCCCGAGCCCGCCCATGCAGGAGCCGTCGGGGGCAGCATGAAGAGGTTCGCGCGTCTATTTCTTCGCCGGTCCCAGCCCCAGCGACCCGCCGATCTCCTCCTGCATGACCTGGCCCGCCTCGAACTCCAGCGTCTCGTCGCCGATCGTGTCCTGGTCCGTGTCCAGGCCGTCCAGCTCCGCCAGGGGCTGGTTGAGGCGGACGTGGATGAGGATGGACTGGAGGGCGCGCAGGGTGGCGGAGGCGGTGGGGCCCCAGTTGGAGAAGTAGGAGAACTGCCACCACCACAGGGCCTCCGTGGTGCGGCCGGCCCGGTAGTGGGCCATGCCGTGCCTCAGGTCGGTGATGACGTCGGCCAGGTCGTCCGAGATACGGGCCGGCACGGGCGCCCTGCGGGGCTCGTACGGGTCGAAGACCTCGGAGTAGACGTCGATGGGCTCCAGGAGGCGCGCGAAGTTCTCGCGGAGCTGGTCGACGTCCGGCTCGGGGCCCAGGTCCGGCTCGTAGCGCTCGTCGGGGACGATGTCCTCGTGCGCGCCGAGGCGGCCGCCGGCCAGCAGCAGCTGGGAGACCTCCAGGAGGAGGAAGGGGACCGCCGAGTCCGGCTCGTCGCCCTTCGCCACCTCCGTGACGGCCACCAGGAAACTCTCGACCTGGTCGGCGATCTGGACCGCGAAGTCGTCGGGGTCCTGGGCGGTAGCGTGCAGTGTGGCGTCAGACATCTAGGAGTCGTCTCCCCTCGAAGGCGCGGCCGAGGGTGACCTCGTCCGCGTATTCCAGGTCGCCGCCCACCGGGAGGCCGCTGGCCAGGCGGGTGACCTTCAGGCCCATGGGTTTGATCATGCGGGCGAGGTAGGTGGCGGTCGCCTCGCCCTCCAGGTTCGGGTCCGTGGCCAGGATGAGTTCGGTGACCGCGCCGTCTGCCAGACGGGCGAGCAGCTCCCTGATCCGCAGATCGTCGGGGCCGACGCCCTCGATCGGGCTGATGGCGCCGCCGAGCACGTGGTAGCGGCCGCGGAACTCACGGGTGCGCTCGATGGCGACCACGTCCTTGGGCTCCTCAACCACACAGATCACCGTCTGGTCGCGGCGCGTGTCGCGGCAGATGTTGCACAGCTCCTCCTGTGCCACGTTGCCGCAGGCCGCGCAGAAGCGGACCTTCGCCTTCACCTCCAGGAGGGCCTGGGCGAGCCGTCGTACGTCCGTCGGCTCCGCCTGCAGGATGTGGAAGGCGATCCGCTGCGCGCTCTTCGGACCGACGCCGGGCAACCGCCCCAACTCGTCGATGAGGTCCTGGACCACGCCTTCGTACAACGGACTGCCCTTCCTGGAGTCTTTCGGTACGTACCGTAGTTGGCTGCCGCCTGTCCTAGGAAGGCGGTGCGGGTGTCGCGTGGGCGACGAACATCAGAACGGCGTGATCACGGCGGTGGGATCAGAACGGCAGACCGGGGATTCCGCTGCCGCCGCCCAGGCCCTGCGCCAGCGGGCCGAGCTTCTGCTGCTGGAGCGCCTGGGCGTTCGCGTTGGCCGCCTGGACGGCCGCGACGACCAGGTCGGCGAGGGTCTCGGTGTCGTCCGGGTCCACCGCCTTCGGGTCGATCTTCAGCGCGCGCAGCTCGCCGGCGCCGGTCACGGTGGCCGTCACCAGGCCGCCGCCCGCCTGCCCGTCGACCTCCGTGTTCGCCAGCTCCTCCTGAGCCCGTGCCAGGTCCTCCTGCATTTTCTGGGCCTGCTGGAGCAGCTGCTGCATGTTGGGCTGGCCACCACCGGGGATCACGATCAGCTCCTGGGTCCGCGTCCGTGTCTTGTTGGTTCTGCTCTGCTGTGGATGAGCCTACGTGGTCGACGCAGCCATCGCCCCGCCACTCTTTCGAGTGAGAATCCTGGCGGCCCTATACCTGATCAAGGCCCACTTCCGAGCGGAAAAGAGGCGAAAGCAAGGCCTTCGCCACCCATTGGGCGGTAGGAAGGGTTCCCGTCGTCAGCATCCATTGTCACGTCCAGTGCGAGGGCCGGGGCCATGCGCAATGACGGTCTGATATCACGGAACGTGATCGGTTGTGATCAGTAGGGAGTGCCGGGTGGGCCAGCCGGAGATGCAGCCCGAGGGACCGCCTCAGGACGGGCGGGGCGAGGGTGCGGCCGGACTGCGGCCGGGTGATCTGACCGGGCGGCCGTTCCCGCTCGGGGACTGGGGCGAGCCGGCCGAGCGGCTCGACGAGCTGTACCGGTGGGTGGAGCGCGGGGCACTGGTGACCGCCGAGTGGTATCTGTCGGACCGGGTGTGGAAACGGCGGGGGGCCCGGGCGCTGCGGTGCGGCGCGGCCGTGGGCGCGGTACTGGGCGCCGCGCTGCCGCTCCTCGACCTCACCGGGGTGGTCAGCGGGGTCGCGCCCTGGGGATACCTCGCGCTGCTGATGGCGGTGGCGTGCGTCGGCATCGACCGGTTCTTCGGGGTGACCTCCGGCTGGATAAGGGACATGGCGACCGCGCAGGCCGTGCAGCGACGGCTTCAGGCGCTTCAGTTCGACTGGGCGGCGGAGAGCGTGCGGGAGGTGCTGGGACCGGCGGAGGGCACGGCGAGCGAGGCGGCCGAGCGGTGCCTGGCGGTGCTGCGGCGGTTCTCGGAGGACGTGACCGAGCTGGTCCGCACGGAGACGGCCGACTGGATGGTGGAGTTCCGCACGGGCCCGGCACCGCTCGGCATGCAGGCGACGGTGACGGCGGGCCCCCGCGCGGACGCGGGACATCTGAACGGCCGCTTCCCGCTGCCCCCGGGCACGAACGGAACCCGCCCGAACATGCCCAGACAGCGGCCGCCGGAACCCCGGTGAGCAGATTTGTTAAGACGGCCTAATGTCTTGACATCGGCGGAAGCGGCCCCGCATCGTGAGCGGACAGTCTCCGGAACGGTCCGAAGAGGGGCAGCCACATGGTGCGTACGCTCGGCGTCGCCGTCGTCGGGTTCGGCTGGATGGGGCGGGTGCACACCCAGGCCTACCAGCGGGTCCCCCACCACTTCCCGCAGCTGTCCGTACGCTCCGAGCTGGTGACCGTCGCCGAGGAGGTGCCGGGCCGGGCCGAGGAGGCCGCCGCACAGTTCGGGTTCGCGTCCACCACCCGGGACTGGCGCGAGGTCGTCGCCGACCCGCGCGTGCACGCCGTCAGCATCACCGCGCCGAACTTCCTCCACCGGGAGATCGGCGTCGCCATGGCCGAGGCCGGCAAGCACATCTGGATCGAGAAGCCGGTCGGTCTCACCGCCGAGGACGCCGGCGCGGTCGCCGACGCCGTCGGGAAGGCGGGCGTCCAGGGCACGGTCGGCTTCAACTACCGCAACGCGCCCGCCGTCGCGTACGCCCGTGACCTCATCGCCTCCGGCGACCTGGGCACCGTCACACACGTCCGCATCCGGCTCTTCAGCGACTACGCGGCCCACCCCGACGGCGCCCTGACCTGGCGCTACGAGCGGGCCCGCGGCGGTGGCGGGGTCCTCGGCGACCTCGCCTCGCACGGCGTCGACCTGGCCCGCTTCCTGCTCGGCGACATCGAGTCGCTGGCCGCCGACACCGCCGTCTTCATCCCGGAGCGCGCCCGCCCCACCGGCGCCACCGCCGGCCACACCCTGGCCACCGGCGGCGCACTCGGCCCGGTCGAGAACGAGGACTACGTCAACTGCCTGCTGCGCTTCGCCTCCGGCGCCCGGGGTGTCCTGGAGGCCTGCCGGGTCTCGGTCGGCGAGCAGAACAACTACGGCTTCGAGGTGCACGGCACCAAGGGCGCCGTCTTCTGGGACTACCGGCGGATGGGCGAACTCGGCGTCAGCCGCGGCACCTCCTACCAGGACCAGCCCGTCAGCACGGTCCACGTAGGCCCCGGGCACGGCGAGTACGGCGCCTTCCAGCCCGGCGCGGCCAACGCCATGGGCTACGACGACCTCAAGGTCGTCGAGGCCCGCAACTTCCTGCGCTCCATCGCCGAGGACACCCCGTACGGCCCGACCCTGCGGGACGCCGTGCACAGCGCGACCGCCCTCGACGCGATGAGCCGCTCGGCCGCCCAGGGCACCTGGGTGAGCCTCGACTGACCACCACGGCTCAGCGACCGGGCACCTGCCCGTGCGTGCGGATCACCGTTTGCTGTACGTGAGGCTCTCCTCGCCGTCCTTCTGGACCCGCTTCAGCCTGCCGTCCGACAGCAGGGTCACCTCGGTGGCCTTTCCGGCGCTGCACGACGAACGGGGCTTGCCTGTCGTGACCGAGGAAGGACCGATCTCCAGCGGGCCGTCCGAGCCGGGCTGCGCGGCGAGCTTCGCGTCGAACTCGCAGTGGTAGCCGGGGCCGTCGGCGACCAGGGTGAGGACCGTGTCGCCCACCGCGCCCTGGCGGATGGTCAGTTCGCGGGTGTTGTGGCCGGTGGAGTTGTCTATCGCCGTGGTCCAGGTGCCGAGGAAGGCCGTGGGCACGGTGTCGGCGGCGGGGGCCGAGGAGGAGGGCGACTCGCTGGGCGTCGGTTCCCCCGACGAGGTCGGGGCGGTCGCCGAGGGGGTGGGGGTGGCGGCGCCGCCCGCCTTGTCGTCGCCGCCGCCGTTGTTCATGAGCGCGTACACGGAGCCGCCGGCGGCCAGCAGCACGACCAGGGCGACGGTGACGAGGAGCGCGGTGGAACGGGAGGTACGGCGGGACTCGCCGTCGGGGGTGGGGTCGTACGGCGGGAGCGGCGGGGGTGTGTAGAGCGGCTGGGTGGGCTCGGGGGTGGCGACGGTGGTGTGGGGGGTGGTGTAGGGGTTGTACGGCTGCGGGTGCTGGTGGGGTTGGTTCGGGTAGCCGTAGGCCGGGTGGGCGGGGGCGTGTTCGGGGGAGGGCGGGTCGAAGGCCGGCTGCGGGTGGCTCGGGGCCGGCCGCACCCCCGCGGCGGCGGCCGCGGATTCAGCACTGCCCCGCGCCCACTGGTCGGCCGACCCGCTTCGGGGCGCCTCCGCCACGGTCCCGTACACCGTCGGGTCCTCCACCTCCAGCAACTCCACCGCGTGGCGGCCCAGTTGGGCCACCAGGGAACCGGGGAGCCAGGGGTCCCTGGAGCGGCCCTCCTCGACCGTGTCGACCGCTCCCGTCCTCGCCAGGATCGCGTCCAGGGAGGGGCGGGTCGCCGGGTCCTTGCGGAGGCAGTCGCGGACCACGTCGGCGATGCCCTCGGGGACCCCGGACAGGTCGGGTTCCTCCTGCGCGATGCGGAACAGCTGCGCGTGTGCGCCGCCCTCGGTCGAGCCGAAGGGGAGCCGGCCGGTGGCCGCGTAGGCGAGCACCGAGCCGAGGCTGAAGACGTCGGAGGCCGGGGTGATCCGGTCGCCGCGCACCTGCTCGGGGGCCATGAAGCCCGGCGAGCCGACGAGTGACCCGGTCTGGGTGATGCCCTCGCCGGGGAGGGTCTCCAGCGCCCGCGCGATGCCGAAGTCGATGACCCGGGGTCCCTCTATGGTGAGCATCACGTTGGAGGGCTTGAGGTCGCGGTGGACGATCCCGGCCGCGTGGATGTTGGTGAGCGCGTGCGCCAGCCCGGCGGCCATGATGCGCACCGACCGCTCGGGCAGTGGCCCGTGGTCGTGCTCGACGACCCGCTGGAGGCTCGGTCCGGCGACATAGCCGGTGGCCACCCAGGGCACGGCGGCCTCGGTGTCGGCGTCCAGGACGGGCGCGGTCCAGAACCCGCCGACCCGCTGGGCGTTGCGCACCTCCTGCCGGAAGCGGGCCCGGAAGTCCTCCTGCGCGGCGAGTTCCGTCCGTACCAGCTTCACGGCGACGGTACGGCCGCGCTCCGACCGGGCGAGATACACGTGCCCCATGCCGCCCGCGCCCAGCCGCGCCAGCAGCCGGTACTTCCCGATGTGCTGCGGATCACCGGGCCCCAGCTTCTCCATGGCAGATCCGCCCCTTCTCCACACTTGTGATCGAGCCGAGAATATTCCGGCCGCTCCGGCAGCCGGGACCCGCCTTGTCTACGGTTCCGTAACAGGTACCGTTCGCTCCGGTGTATCCGCGGCTGTGTCCACGGGCTGTGGACAACCTGTCGCGGAATCCCCCTGGCCATGGAACATGTCGCCGATATCGCGTCCGCACCGGGTACTCCTAGGCTCGGCGCCATGACCCCTCAGCCCAGTCCGCAGGCCGGAGCCGCCGTCAAGGCGGCCGACCGTGCGCATGTCTTCCACTCCTGGTCCGCGCAGGACCTCATCGACCCGCTGGCCGTGGCCGGCGCCGAAGGGTCGTACTTCTGGGACTACGACGGCAGGCGTTACCTGGATTTCACCAGCGGGCTCGTCTTCACCAACATCGGCTACCAGCATCCGAAGGTCGTCGCCGCGATCCAGGAGCAGGCCGCGAGGATGACCACCTTCGCGCCCGCCTTCGCCGTCGAGGCCCGGTCGGAGGCGGCCCGCCTGATCGCCGAGCGGACGCCCGGCGACCTGGACAAGATCTTCTTCACCAACGGGGGCGCGGACGCGATCGAGCACGCCGTCCGCATGGCCCGGCTGCACACCGGCCGCCCGAAGGTGCTGTCCGCCTACCGCTCGTACCACGGGGGCACCCAGCAGGCGATCAACATCACCGGCGACCCGCGCCGCTGGGCCTCCGACGGCGCCGCCGCAGGGGTCGTGCACTTCTGGGCGCCCTTCCTCTACCGCTCCCGTTTCTACGCGGAGACGGAGGAGCAGGAGACCGCGCGGGCGCTGGAGCACCTGGAGACCACGATCGCGTTCGAGGGGCCGGGCACGGTCGCGGCGATCGTCCTGGAGACCATCCCCGGGACCGCCGGGATCATGGTGCCGCCCGCCGGGTACCTGGCCGGTGTCCGGGAGATCTGCGACAGGCACGGGATCGTCTTCGTCCTGGACGAGGTCATGGCCGGGTTCGGGCGCACGGGTGAGTGGTTCGCCGCCGACCTGTTCGGGGTCGTACCCGACCTGATGACCTTCGCCAAGGGCGTGAACAGCGGGTACGTGCCGCTCGGCGGTGTCGCCATCAGCGAGCGGATCGCCGAGACCTTCGCCAGGCGGCCCTACCCCGGCGGGCTGACGTACTCCGGGCATCCGCTGGCCTGTGCCGCCGCCGTCGCCACCATCAACGTGATGGCGGAGGAAGGCGTCGTCGAGAACGCCAAGCGGCTCGGCGCGGACGTCGTCGGGCCCGCCCTGGCCGCGCTGGCCGAGCGGCACCCGAGCGTGGGCGAGGTGCGCGGTACCGGCATGTTCTGGGCGCTGGACCTGGTGAGGAACCGGGAGACCCGGGAGCCGCTGGTGCCGTACAACGCGGCCGGGGAGGCCAACGCACCGATGACCGCGTTCGCGGCTGCCGCCAAGCAGCAGGGTCTGTGGCCGTTCGTGAACATGAACCGGACGCATGTCGTGCCGCCGTGCAACGTCACCGAGGCGGAGCTGAAGGAGGGCTTCGCGGCGCTCGACGCTGCGCTGAGCGTGGCCGACGAGTACACGGTGTAAGGGCGCCGATTTCGGGTGCGGGGCGGTGGGGGCTGAGCGCGCAGTTCCCCGCGCCCCTAAAGGGGCGCTCATGCAACCCGAACGCGTAAGGTGGCGTGCTCGTAGATGTACATGTAAGCGAGCACGTCACCCGAATGCGTGAGGAGAGGCACCCGACGATGCCCGGCAACGGCGCTGTGACCCGCAGTACCCTGCGCCAGCAGATCGCGGACGCGCTCCGTGACGAGGTGCTCGCCGGGCGCCTCCAGCCGGGCCGGGAGTTCACGGTCAAGGAGATCGCCGAGCAGTACGGGGTCTCCGCCACACCGGTCCGCGAGGCGCTGGTGGACCTGTCCGCGCAGGGCGTCCTCGACGCCGACCAGCACCGCGGCTTCCGGGTCCCGGAGTACTCGCTCACCGACTACCGGAACATGATCGAGGCCCGCAGCCTGGTCATCGACGGGATGTTCCACGCCCTCGCCGAGGGCCACCACCCCGCGTTCAAGGACCCCCAGGAGCCGCGGGTCGCGGCCGCCCTGGCGGCGGTCCGCCGGCGCGGCGAGGAGGCCCAGCGGGCCGCGACCGCCGGCGACCTCACCGTGCTGATCGGCTACGACCTGCGCTTCTGGCGGGAGCTGTCCACGCTGTTCGGCAACCCCTATCTCGGGGACTTCCTGCACCGGCTGCGCGTGCAGTCCTGGGTGTGCGCGGTGCAGCAGCTGCGCCGGCTGCCCGATCTACGCGGGTATCTGTGGTCCCGGCACACGGAGTTGGTCGACGCGCTGTCCCGGCGGGACACCGAGGCCGCCCGGGGGATCGTCACCGCGTACAACACACACTCCCTCGCCCTCATCGAGCGTCTGTCGGAGAACGGATGACCGCGCCCCCGGAGACCGTCGACCTGTCCGTGGTCATCCCCGCGTACAACGAGGAGGGACGGCTCGGCCCGACGCTCGACGCCGTCACCCGTTACCTCGCCGACAACGAGTCCCGCTTCGGCACCTGGGAAGTGATCGTCTCCGACGACGGTTCCACCGACGGGACGCGCGAGGTCGCCGCCTTAGGGCATCCGCAGGTCCGGCTGGTCACCGCTGAGCGCAACCGCGGCAAGGGCAACGCCCTGCGCCTCGGGGTAGCCGCCAGCGGCGGCCGCCGGGTACTGGTGACCGACGCCGATCTCGCGGCCCCGATCGAGGAGCTGGAGCGGCTCGACAAGGCGCTCAGTGAGGGCAACGCGGCGGCGATCGGCTCGCGCGCGGTGGCGGGCGCGGAGATATCCGACCACCAGCACCGGCTGCGCGAGCTGCTCGGCCGCGCCGGGAACCTGCTGATACGGGCCACCGCGGTGCCCGGCATCAAGGACACCCAGTGCGGTTTCAAGCTGTTCGACGGCGACCGGGCCCGCGAGGCCTTCGCCGACTCCCGCCTCGACGGCTGGGGCATCGACGTCGAGGTCCTCCAGCATCTGCACCGGGGTGGCGGGTCCATCGCCGAGGTGCCGGTCCGCTGGAGCCACCAGCCCGGCTCCAAGGTCGGCCCGCTCGCCTACCCGAGGGTCCTCGCGGACCTGGCCCGCCTCCGGCTGCGCCGCCTGCGCCCGGCCGACCTCCTGGTTACGGTCCTCTTCCTGGCCCTGTCGATCGCCCTCTACTCGGGCCGCTTCTTCGACCCGGACCACCGCTATCTCACCGACTCCCTCCAGGACCAGAACCAGTGGGAGTGGTTCTTCGCGGTGACCGCGGACAACCTCGCGCACTTCCGCAACCCGCTCTTCTCCGACTTCCAGAACTTCCCCGACGGCGTCAACCTGATGGCCAACACGGTCATGCTCGGCGTCTCCGTCCCCTTCGCCCCGCTCACGCTCCTGGCCGGACCGGCCGTCTCGCTCTCCGTCTGCATGGCGCTGGGCCTGACCGCGACCGCCGTCGCCTGGTACTGGCTGATCGTGAAGCGGGTGGTACGGCACCGGGGTGCCGCCTTCCTCGGCGCGGCCCTCGCGGCCTTCGCGCCGCCGATGGTCAGCCACGCCAACGCGCACCCCAACTTCGTGATCCTGTTCATGATCCCGCTGATCATCGACCGTGCCCTGCGCCTGGCCACGGGCGCCCGGGTCCGGCGGGACGGGATCGTGCTCGGTCTGATGGCCGCGTACCAGATCTTCCTGGGCGAGGAGCCGTTCCTGCTGGCGGCGCTGGGCATGGTCCTGTTCGCCGTCGCCTACGCGGCCGTACGACCGCAGGTGGCGAAGGAGTCCTGGCGCCCGCTGGGCAAGGGCCTGCTGATCGCGGGCGCGGTCTGCCTCCCGGTCGTCGCCTTCCCGCTCTACTGGCAGTTCGCCGGGGCGCAGAGCTACCACAGCGTCCTGCACGGCGACAACGCCGGAAACAGCCCGCTCTCGCTTCTCGCCTTCGCCGAGCGCTCGCTGCTCTTCGGGGACGCGGGCCGCGCCAACGAGCTCGCCCTCAACCCCACCGAGCAGAACGCCTTCTACGGCTGGCCGCTGGTCCTGCTCGCCTTCGGGATCGTCGTACGGCTGTGGGAGCGGCCGCTGGTCAAGGCGCTGGCGTTCACGTCCGTGGCCGCGGCCGTCCTGTCCCTGGGCCCGAAGATCCGCGTCCCGCTGACCGACACGGTGTATCCCGGCCCCTGGGCGCTGGTGCGGAAGCTGCCGCTCTTCGAGTCGGTGATCGAGGGCCGGGTGGCGATGATCTGTGCCCCGGCGCTGGGTGTGCTGCTCGCGCTCGCGATCGAGAAGGTGCTGGCCACCCGCCGTATCGGCACCCAGTACCTCGGCCTGCTCGCCATCGCGCTCGCGGTGCTCCCGATCGTCCCCGCCCCGCTCAAGTCCGAGCAGCGGACGGCGGTGCCGGAGTTCATCGCGAGCGGGATGTGGAAGTCGTACGTAGGGAAGGGCGAGTCCCTCGTCCCGATCCCGCTCCCCGATCCCGGGTACGCGGAGGCGCTGCACTGGCAGACGTCGGCGGACGTCGGCTTCAAGCTCCCCGGCGGATACTTCAACGGCCCCTACGGCGACGACCGCATCGGTATCTACGGTGCCGTCCCGCGCTACACCTCCAGCATGCTGCGGGACGTCCGCTACAGCGGGAAGGTGCCGGTGATCGGCAAGAACTGGCGGGCGCAGGCGGCGAAGGACTTCGCGTACTGGAAGGCGGGCGTCCTGGTGGTCGCCCCCCAGCCCAACGACGACAAGCTGCGGCAGGCGGTCCGGGCTCTGACCGGAAAACCCGGTAAGTGGACGGGTGGGGTCTGGGTATGGGACCTGCACGAGGGGAGCTGACCGGCGCCGCACCGATTACTCTTCCCTGACCACCTAGCTGAGCACTTGCTGTGAACGCGCTGATATCGCGCTGATATGAGGAGCCCTCTTTGGCCTGTGACCTCTGGCTGGTACCGCTCGTCGACGTGTTGTGCCACACGCCCGACAACCCGTTCGCCGAGGAACTCGCGCAATACAACAAGGTGCTCGCCGAGGCCGGGCTGCCGCCGGTGCCGGTGTACCAGTACATGCCGGGCCTGTCCGGCGAGGTGGCCCCGGTGGCCGGCTTCGACTACGACGCGCTCCATTTCCTCCGCCGCGTGTACCTGCTCCAGGTCTGCGGTCTGCCGGTGACCCCGGTCGACGACCTGGGCGGCGACTACGAGCAGCTCCTGGAGATGTTCGAAGCGACGGCCCAGCAGTCCCACCTCGTCTGGCACTACGACCACGCGGGCGCGTACGTCCCGGTCGACTTCCCGAACCCGCTCTCCAGCGACGAGCTCCTCGCGAGCGGCGGCCCCTTGGGCTCCTCCCAGTCTCTGCTGCGCGAGCTGGAGTACGTCGCCCCGTCGATCGGCATCGACCCTGCGAACCCGCCGGCGGCCCCGCAGGCCCCTTCTGCCCCCACCGACCTGGAGGAGCCGGCGAACCCGGCCCCCTACGACCCGAGCCCCTTCGCCCGCGAACGCCACGTCTGGCTCGGCCTGCACGCGGCGGCGACGCGGAGCCTGGCGCAGGGGTCGATGATCGTGTTCAGCTGACGGCCGGGGCGCCAGGCGGAGAGGTGCCCCGGCCGTAATGCGGTTACCGCTGGTGCGGCAGCCTGATGGTGCGGACGAGGGGCATGTCGGCGTAGAGGTCGGGGTCGACGGTCACCACATGGCGCCCGTCGGGCCAGTCGACCGTCGGCCGGGACAGATGGACCGCGTGCCCGAGCCGCCATTCCACGCCGTCACGCAGCAGCGCGCCGACCGTGGAGGCACCGGCGAAGTCCAACTCCACGATCTCGACGGCCGGAAGCGCGCCGATGTGGTCCGCGACGCCCTTGCGCATGCCGTCGGCGGCGGCCAGGCAGAGTGCGGGGACGTAGACATGCCGGGTGGGCCCGTGCTCCGTGTTCGCCACGAAGTGGGAGGCCAGCGAATTTCCCGAGCCGAGCGCCAGCAGCGCGGACTCGTCGAATACGACACCGGTGGAACCGGTCCTCATCGCGCTCACAGACTGTCCACCGGCCGACCGGCTTCAAGGTCCTGCCAGATCTTCTCCACCCGGTCGTGCTCCTCGTCGGTGAAGGTCACTCCGAAGTGCGTCTCGCAGTACGCCTTTGCCTCTTCGTACCGCTTGCGCAGCTCCTCCTGCGTGGGCGTGGCCCCCGCGAGTTCGGCGATCAGGTCGCGCATGGTCATCCCGCGCTCTCGGGCGAGCACCATGAGGCGGTCACGGACAGCGGGGTCGACCTTGACGGTGGTGTCAGCCATGACGCAAGTATACCTCCGGTATACCGTGTCCGGCCGTTCCAGCAGGGCAGTCATTTCGTTCCTTTCGTTTTGGAGCTAGGCCGCCACGGGGTGAACTTTTTGCAATTCACCCACCGGGGGCCGAGATTCGTACGGCCTCTCGAATACTTCGCACACCGTCGAGTACTGCCGGGTCACCGGGTCCCGCGACACCACCCGCCGCAGATAACGCCGTTCCTCCAGCTCACGCAGGGAGGCGACAATCGCCATGCACCCTTCCCGGCGCCGCTCGGCGAGGTTGCGCTCCGTGATCCAGGAGCCGTTCGGAAGGCACAGGAGGTACGCCAGTACGCCTGCCGCGCCCCAGGACAGGCGCCGGTCCCCAGAAAGGGAGTTGGCGAGGGCTGCGAAGGCGCGCAGAGGCGCCGTACGATGAACGCGCATCGGGTGGTTCCTTACGCATCGGGACCTGATGTCGAGCCCCCGGGTGTTGGCGCACCGCGGGGGCAATCTGTTGATCGTGACTTTAGGGCCACACAAAGCGCCGCACGCAAGCCACAATCCCCTTTTCCTGGCTGCTTGTTCGCGCATTTCACTCCGGCGAGTGAAGCGTGGAGCGCAGCAGTCGCGTGTGCACGAAACGGTCGGGACAGGTCGGCCGATAGCGCCACGACAACGGCCAGGTCATGTCGTCCAGCGCGGGGATCGGGATGTACGACACCCGGGCCGGAGCGGCGGTCAGTCTGGTCACCTCCGCAGGCCACGGCAGGTGGTCCGTACTCCCGGCCGGCACCAGGAAGTACACACACCGCCGCCCGCCGGCGACCTCGATCACGGGCCCGGGGTCACCTCCCGTCAGCTCCGCGAGCCGGTCGGCGAGCCGCCGCCCCCACTCCCCGTCGTCCACCCGCACGGCGTCGAACTGCACACCGGCTTTGCGGAGTTGAACGCCGGAGGCGGGAAGCCAGCCGAGGTTTAAGGGGTCACTTTGCGTGTTCATGGGATCAGTGTCGGCACGTAGGGCTACCGTCGCCATAACTCAGAGTCAAGAGCAGCAAACTCTGGGAATTCGGGGTCCGGTGGTTGTGACCGTTTGAGTTCGGTTGAGTTCGGGGGTGACCGCAATGGCGCGGGCTGAGAACAAGGCGGAGGCGGGCAGCACGGCACAGCTCCTGGCCGCCCTCGCGAAGGCCTTCCGCGAGCAACAGGAGTTGACACAGGAGGAGTTGGGGAAACGCATCGGCTACACCGGGTCCGCGGTCAGCGCGATGGAGACGGGAGCGCAGCCCGCCAGCGACAAGATGCTCGCCAAACTGGAGGAGGCGATCGGCGGCGGGCTGGGGATCTTCGAGAAGGCACGCAGGTTCGTATTGCTGGACAAGTATCCGGCCCAGTTCAAGAACTTCGCGCTGGTGGAGCAGGAGGCGGTGACGCTGTCGTCGTACCAGACGTTCGTGGTCGACGGTCTGTTCCAGACACCGGAGTACGCGCGGGCGCTGATCGGCGGAGGCTTCCCGAAGCTGCCGGAGGAGAAGGTGGAGGAACTGGTCGAGGCTCGGGTGGCGCGGCGGGCGCTGTTCGAGCGGGCAGACCCGACGCCCATGATCGAACTGATCCTGGAGGAGTCGGCACTGCGGCGGCCGTTCGGAAGCTGGGAGGTGACGCGCGACCAATTGCGGTCGCTTGCGGAGGACGCGGAGAGGGACAATGTGAGCGTCCAAGTCATGCCGATGGAGCGGGGTTTGAGGGGTGGCCACGCAGGTGCACGCGGCAACATGGTGCTGGTGAAGACCAAGGAGCACCACGACGTGGTCTACCTGGAGATCGAGGAGGAAAGCTTCCTGGTCAGCGATCCAGCGAAGGTCGCTCGGCTCACCCATCGGTATGCGAAGATCCGAACGCAGGCTCTGAGTTCGGATGACTCACTAAGCCTCATCCGGAAGTTGGCGGGAGAAGACCGGACATGACCAACACTCTGCGGTGGTTCAAGTCGAGCTACAGCGACGACAGTGGCGGGCAATGCGTCGAAACCGCCTACACCTGGCGCAAGTCCTCCTACAGCAGCGCCACCGGGCAGTGCCTCGAAATATCCCCCCGCCCCCACACCATCCACATCCGCGACTCCAAAACCGGCCCCGACGGCCCCCGCCTCGCCCTCTCCCCCGCCGCATGGGTCGGCTTCCTCACGCATCTCGCGAAGTGACCGTCGGGCCACTCGCTTCTCGGCAGTGTCGTGCTTCCGCGAGGTGAGTCAAGGGCGCTCCACTCCGCTGCGCTGCGTTCCGCGTCGGCTACGCCGATGGGCCTCCGGCCCACCCTTGACACACCTCGCTCCAGCACGGGTCAGAAGCGAGCGAGCGGCCGGAAAGAAGCGGGGGCCCTGACCGGCGTTCGCGGTCAGCCGTCGGCCGCGTCCGCATCGTTGCCCGACGGGCGCGCTCGCACCTCGCAAGCACGCCGGGCCGGCCAAGCGGCGAACGGCCGAGTGTTCTGTCGTGGGCGCGCCCACACCTCACCACACGAGTCACGCGTTCCTCATCAGTCACGCAGGGAGGAGTGATTGGTGGATTTGTGCCAGGCCTCGGCCCGTCCTCCCAGGCAGAGCAGGCCCGGATCCGTTCGGACGTGGCACAAGTCCTCCAATCGTCCCCTCCCACTCCCACCTCCGCGCCCAACCATTCACCACCCCAACCCCTGACCCACCAGCCCTGCCCCCTGCACCGCCCCTCCCTCACCGGCCGCTCGCCGCTTAGCCGGCCCGGCGTGCCCCCGTGCCCCGCCCGCGCTCGTCGACCGGCGGTGCGGGTGCGGCCGACGGCCGTCGTGAACGCCGGTCGGGACCCCGTCTCTCCGGGCCGCTCGCTCGCTTCTGACCCGTGCTGGAGCGGGGTGTGTCAAGGGTGGGCCGGAGGCCCATCGGCGCAGCCGACGCGGAACGCAGCGCAGCGGAGTGGAGCGCCCTTGACTCACCTCGCGGAAGCACGACACTGCCGAGAAGCGGGCGGCCCCAACGGTCACTTGGTGGCGTGCGTGAGGCCCTGGGGCCATACCCCGGGCGATCGGGCGACCGGACGGCCTACCTGCGGGCCGTTGCCGTGATGGTGGCCGTGCCGATCACGTGGCTCGACATGGTGAACGTGGTGATCGCGGCCGGGGTCGCCGCGGGCAGTTGCAGGGTCGGGGTGTCCAGGGCGTAGACCGTGATCCGGTAGTGGTGGGTGATGTCGCCGACCGGCGGGCAGGGGCCCAGGTAGCCGGTCTGGCCGGCGCCGTTGGTGCCGGCCACCGCGCCGGTCGGCAGGGCGGCGCCCAGCTGGGTGTCCGTGGCGGGGATGTCCCAGGTCAGCCAGTGCCACAGGCCGGAGCCGGTGGGGGCGTCGGGGTCGAACATGGTGACCGCGTAGCTGCGGGTGTCCTTGGGGGCGCCGTGCCAGGACAGTTGTATCTGCTTGTTGCCGCCGGAGCAGCCGAACGAGTCGGCGTAGGAGGCGGCCGGGATGGTGCCGCCGTCGCGGATGTCCGGGCTGGTGACCTTGAAGCGGGCGGCGGAGTCGGGGACGCCCTGGCGGACCCTGGTGTAGCCGTATCCTCCGTCGTCGGCCCGGCCGGTGTGGGTGTCGGCGGTGGCGGTGGTCACGCCGGTGGTGACGGCGGCGGCGACCGCGGCCAGTGCGGCGGCGGCTCGGATCGGTGCTCTCATCGTGCCCTCCTGGGCGGCTGGTGCCTGTCGGTGCGTCCACGATCAAGGGCGCGGGGCGGCCGGAGGAAGGCGCTCGGGATCCTGGCATCCGGGATGCCAGGATCCGGGGTCGACAGGGCACGGGCCGGGTCAGGATCATGGCGGGCATGGCGAGCGACCGGGCACCGAAGCGGGCGGAACTGGGTGAGTTCCTGCGTGCCATGCGGGCGCGGCTGCGGCCCGAGGACGTCGGGTTGCCGGAGCTAGGCCGGCGCCGGACGCCGGGGCTGCGGCGGCAGGAGGTGGCGCAGCTCGCCGCCGTCAGCATCGACTGGTACATCCGGCTGGAGCAGGGCCGGGTCGGCACCCCGGGTGCCGCCGTGCTGGACGCGGTGGCGCGGGCGCTGCGGCTGTCGCCCTCCGAGCGGCACCATCTGCATCTCATCGCGCGGGACGAGACCCCGGTGACCCGGCACCTGTCCGCTCCGGTCGGCGACTCGCTGCGTGTGCTGCTGGCGGGGATGCCGCTGATCCCGGCCTATGTCGTGGACTTCCGTTTCGACGTGCTGGCGCACAACGCGGCCGCGACGGCCCTGTTCGGCGCGGACTTCGGCACCGCCGGGGAGGTCACCGGCAACACCGCGCGCGTGCTGTTCCTGGAGCCGGGGATGCGCGAGGTCCACCTGGACTGGGCGCGGGTGGCCCGGGAGACGGTCGGCAACCTGCGGGCGAACCTGGCCCGCCACCCGGACGACCCCCGGCTGCGTGAGGTGATCGCCGAACTGCGGGACCGGAGCGCGGAGTTCACCGCGTGGTGGGACGACCACACGGTGAAGCAGCGCGCCCACGGCCGCAAACGCCTCCGGCACCCGGTCGCCGGCGAACTGGCCGTCTGCTACGACACGCTGGCCACCCTCGACGACTCGGACCAGTGCCTGATCGCCGTCACCCCGGCCGACCCGGCGGCCGAGGCGGCCCTGCGCAGACTCATGACCGGCCCGGGTCTGCACGCCATCGGGGCCTGAGCCACGCGCCGCAGCACCCGGGCAGGTGCTCGTTCGAGAGTTCCGGCTCCCGCGAGGCGATGTCGGGTCAGGAGAAGACCGGCGTGCCGCCCTGCGTCAGCTTCCAGTTGGTCGCCGCGAACGTCGACGGGTCGATGCTGCCCTTGGCCGTGGCGTAGGCGACCATCAGGTCGCGGACCTGGTTGGTGGAGCTGTAGGCGATCTCCGCGGCGGCGATGTGCGGGTAGCCGGAGCCGCCGTTGGCGCGGTAGTTGTTGACGGCGACGACGAAGACCTGGTCGTCGGCGACCGCGGTGCCGTTGTAGGTCAGGTTCTTGATGCGCGAGCCCTCGGCGGCCGCGATGTCGATCTCGTAGTCGACGCCGGTCGCCATGTCGTACATGTAGTCCCAGAAGCTGTTGGCGTTGGTGAGGGTGGCGGTGTCCACCGCCGTGCCCACCGGGACCTGGTGGTAGTACTTCGCCGCGTACTCCAGGTAGTCCTTGACCTGGGCGCCGGTGAGCTTCTTGCCGTACAGGGTGTTCTCGTAGACGTACAGGCCCGCGACGTCGCGGATCGTGACGTCACCGGCCGGGATGGTGGCCGTGCGGCTGAAGCACGCGGCCACCGAGATCAGCGGGAGCGCGGCGTCCGCCGCCGACAGGCCCGCCTTCACCGCGTCCATCTGGACCTGCTGGATGAAGTCGATGGCGGGGACGTCCTTCCAGCAGGCCTCCGCCGTCGACATCGCCACGGTGCTGGTGCCGATCGCGGTGTTGACGTACTTGACCACCAACTCGTGGTCGGCGGTGAGGAGTTCGGTGATCCGCGGGTCCTCCGCGACCGTGTTGCTGTTCAGGGTGGTGGCGGTCTTCCTGGTGACCTTCCAGGAGTGGTTCACCAGCTCCAGCTCGAAGTCGAAGACGGAGAGGCGGTAGCCGTAGCAGTACGGCTCGGAGAGGAGGACGTCCTCGCCCGTCTCCGCGTTCTTCACCGTGTACGTCGGGACGTCGACGTGGGTGTGGCCGACGAGGATCGCGTCGATGCCGGGGACCTGCTCGGCGACCAGGTTCGACGCGTTCTCCACGTAGGGGAGTTCGTCGCCCCACGAGGTCGAGCCGTCCAGGCCCGAGTGGTCGGTGAGGAAGACGACGTCACAGCCGAGGGCGCGCAGCCGCGGCACGTACTTCTTCGCCTGCTCGACCAGGCCGGTGAAGGCCATCTTCCCGGAGACGTTGTCCTTGTCCCACAGGGCGATGCCCGGGTTGGTGAGGCCGAGGATGCCGACCTTGATGTCCGGGCCGTGGGGCACCTTGATGTGCTTGACGGTGTAGGGCCGGAAGGCGGGCTGCAGCGTCTTGGCGTCCAGGGCGTTGGCGCCGAGCAGCGGGAAGTCGCACTGCTTCTCGAAGGTGCGGACGACCTCGATGCCGTAGTTGAACTCGTGGTTGCCGAGGGCGGCCGCGTCGTAGCGCATCTCGTTCATGGCGATCGCCATGGGGTGCTTGGGGCCGCGCTTGCCGTTCTTGCCGGTGATGGGGTCGACGCTCGCGTAGTAGGAGGCGAGCGAGGTGCCCTGGATGATGTCGCCGGCGTCGACGAGGAGGACCCGGCCCTCGCCCTTCTCCTTGCGGATGTTCTTCACCAGGGTGGCGATGCGGGCGACGCCGTAGGTGTTGCCCTTGGCGTCGACGGGCGCCGCGTTGGTGTAGTAGTCCCAGTTGAAGACGTGGCTGTGCAGGTCGGTGGTGCCCAGGATGGAGAAGCTCCAGGTCTTGGGGGCCTTCGGCGGCTTGGGGTGGCCGTGGCCCTGCTCGGCGGCCTGGGCGCTGCCGGCACCGACGGTTCCCGCGACGGCCACGGCCGCACCGGTGACGGCCGACTTCTGCACGAACTCACGGCGGTTCATGGGATTGACGGGCATTCAGGACTCCTGGAAGGGCGGTGAGGACGGGCATGGCATGCGGGAGGCGGCGGGCTACCCGCGTAGATGCTGACCGTCGCCCGTTACCGGCGTAACCACGGAAAGCCCAAGGGCCGGTCAAGGATTGCCAAGACCGGCCCAAGTGCGTCGTCCAACCGCGGCCCTACAGGAACGAGTTGATCTCGATCGTCTCGTCGCGGCCCGGGCCCACGCCGATCGCGGAGATCGGGGCGCCGGACATCTCCTCCAGCGCCTTGACGTAGTTCTGGGCGTTCTTCGGGAGGTCCGAGAAGGACTTCGCCTTGGTGATGTCCTCGGACCAGCCCGGCAGGGTCTCGTAGACCGGCTTCGCGTGGTGGAAGTCGGTCTGCGAGTACGGCAGCTCCTCGACGCGCTTGCCGTCGATCTCGTACGCCACGCAGACCGGGATCTGCTCCCAGCCGGTGAGGACGTCGAGCTTGGTGAGGAAGAAGTCGGTCAGGCCGTTGACGCGGGTCGCGTAGCGGGCGATCACCGCGTCGAACCAGCCGCAACGCCGGTCCCGGCCGGTGGTGACACCCCGCTCGCCGCCGATCCGGCGCAGCGCCTCGCCGTCCGCGTCGAACAGCTCGGTCGGGAACGGGCCGGCGCCGACGCGGGTCGTGTAGGCCTTGAGGATGCCGATGACCCGGCTGATCTTCGTCGGACCCACGCCGGAGCCGGTGCAGGCACCGCCGGCCGTCGGGTTGGACGAGGTGACGAAGGGATACGTGCCGTGGTCGATGTCCAGGAGCGTGCCCTGGCCGCCCTCGAAGAGGACGACCTTGTCCTCCTCCAGGGCCTGGTTGAGGACCAGGACCGTGTCGGCGACGTACGGGGCGAGCTTGTCCGCGTACGTCAGCAGCTCCTCGACGACCTGCTCGATGGCGATCGCGCGCCGGTTGTAGAGCTTGGTGAGGACCTGGTTCTTGGCGTCGAGGGCCGCCTCGACCTTCTGGGTCAGGATCGACTCGTCGTAGAGGTCCTGGACCCGGATACCGACGCGGTTGATCTTGTCCGCGTAGGTCGGCCCGATGCCGCGGCCGGTCGTACCGATCTTCCGCTTGCCGAGGAAGCGTTCCGTCACCTTGTCGACGGTGACGTTGTACGGCGTGATGATGTGTGCGTTTCCGCTGATCAGGAGCTTGGACGTGTCGACGCCACGCTCGTTCAGACCGCTCAGCTCGGAGAGCAGGACCGAGGGGTCGACGACGACTCCGTTGCCGATGACCGGAACACAAGTAGGCGAGAGGATTCCGGAAGGGAGGAGGTGGAGCGCATACTTCTGGTCGCCGACGACGACCGTGTGGCCGGCGTTGTTGCCACCCTGGTAACGCACCACGTAGTCGACGGAGCCGCCTAGCAGATCCGTCGCCTTTCCCTTGCCTTCGTCACCCCACTGAGCACCGAGCAGCACAAGTGCGGGCACGCGCGTACACCCCTTCCGGGCGGGGCATGTCCAAGGTCAGGGGCGTACGCGTAAGGTTCGGCGCCGCGTACCACCGCGACCGTCGTTGGCCGCACAACCGTTGGACCGGATGCCCCGGAATAGACGAAGCCCCTGGCGCAATAGCGCAAGGGGCTCTTGCACAGTGATGCTACCCGAGGAAGCGAGGCACGACCGAGGTGGCGACATTCGCGACGTCCGATCAGCTGCTGGTGATCATCGATCCGGCGGCACGGCAGACGGACGGTGAGTCCGTCCGGATCGTGAAAGACGTGCTCAGCGCGGGTGCGACCACGAAGGTGTGTCTGCCGGACGGGCCCGAGGAATTCGCCCGGGTACTTTCCCGCAGGGGGTCGCGGCGGCCGGTGGTGGTGGGCGACGACGGCGCGCTGATCCGTGCGGTGACCTTTCTGCACCGGCAGCGGGAGCTGGCCGGATGTGCGCTGTCCGTGGTCCCGGTGGGCGGCTCGCTGGGCGTCGCGCACGCGCTGGGGGTGCCCACCGGTGCGGTGGCGGCGGCGCGGGCCGTCCTGGACGGGGTGGAACGGCGTCTGGACCTGCTGGTCGACGACAGCGACGGGGTGGTGCTCGGCGCCCTGCGGATCCCGCCGCTGGCGGCGGTACCGGGGACCGCGGATCCGGTCGCGTCCCGGGGCTGGCTGCGGCCGTACCAGACCCTCGTACGGTCCCTGTCCGCCCGCCCGGCCCAGGCCGTGCCCCGCCTGGGGCCCGCGCGGCTGCGGGTCGAGGTCGACGGGCGGACGGTGGTGGACCTGGACCAGCCGGTGGAGGGGATCTCGGTGACACCGGGCGGCCGCGGCGGGCTGGCCGAGGTGGAGGTACGGCCGCTGTCGGTGGGCGCGGAGGCCACGCCGGTTCGGGCCGCCGGGCGGACGGTGACGGTGACGGGCGCGGACTTCCGGTACCGGGCCGACGTGGCGGTGGCGGGCCCGGTACGGCGGCGGACCTGGCGGGTGGTGGAGGGAGCCTGGGGGCTTACGGTGCCAGGGACCCCGTAGCAGCGGGCTCGGCGGCGCCGGGGGCTGAATCGGATTCGTCCTTCAGCGCCACGCCGGTGACCCCCAGCTCCCGCGCCCTCCTCAGCAACCCCGCCAGCTTGCCCGCCGCGACCTCGTAGGCCAGCCCCAGCGGCGGCCGGATGTTGCTCAGGCAGTTGCGGTCCGCGTCCGTGGTCGTGCCCGGGACCGGCCGGTACGTCAGGTACGCGCCCAGGGAGTCCGCCGCCGACATGCCGGGGCGTTCGCCGATCAGGACGACCACCAGGGCCGTGTCCATCGTGTGGGCGATGTCGTCGCCGAGGGCCACCCGGGCCTGTTCGGCCAGCACGACCGGGGCGACGCGCCAGTCGGGGAGGCGGGTCGCCGTGGCCCGCACCATCGCCGCCGCGTGTTCGTGCACCGCCCGGCTGGACAGCCCGTCGGCGACGACGAAGACGACGTCCCAGTCGCCGGCCGGCAGGTGCGCCCGGTCCGTGGGGTGCAGGCGGCGGCCCAGGTCGGGGCGCTGGAGGTAGGTCAGCCGGTCGCCGGCCGCACTGCGGACCCGTACCGTCGACAGCCCCGACAGCCCCGCCAGGCCCGCCGCCACCGCGTCCGGGTCGAACGGCGAGTGCACCGCGTCCCGGGCGGCCGCGTGCGCGGCCTGGAGGCCCAGCCGGTGGCGGGTGGGCAGGGCGGAGCCGGAGCGGCCGAGGCCGATCCTGGCCTGGGTGTGGCGGCGCAGCAGCGGCCACAGGTCGTCGGGGCCGACGGTGGTCCCCTCGGGCAGGCCGGCCACTTCGGTCGTGCCGTTCACCTCGGCCGTGTCGGTCGCCTCGGTCATGCGGCCAGTTCCCTTCCGATCGCCGTCAGCGGATGGCCGCTGACCTCGCGCACGCCGCCGTCCCCGTCCAGCAGCCCCATCGACTCCAGCCACGCCTCGAACTCCGGCGCCGGGCGCAGGCCGAGCACCTCCCGCAGGTAGAGCGCGTCGTGGTAGGAGGCGGACTGGTAGTTGAGCATGATGTCGTCGCCGCCCGGTGTGCAGATCACGAAGGAGGCGCCCGCGACAGCGAGCATGGTCAGCATGGTGGCGATGTCGTCGTCATCGGCGTCGGCGTGGTTGGTGTAGCAGATGTCCAGGCCCATGGGCAGGCCGAGGAGCTTGCCGCAGAAGTGGTCCTCCAGGGCGGCCCGGAGGATCTGGCGGCCGTTGTAGAGGTACTCCGGGCCGATGAAGCCGACGACCGTGTTCACCAGGAGGGGCCGGTAGCGGCGGGCCACGGCGTACGCCCTCGCCTCCACCGTCTGCTGGTCCACGCCGTGGTGCGCGTCCGCCGACAGGGCGCTGCCCTGCCCGGTCTCGAAGTACATGACGTGGTCGCCGACCGTCCCCCGCCCCAGCCCGCGGGCCGCCTCGTACGCCTCGTCGAGCAGGCCGAGGGTGACGCCGAAGGAGGCGTTCGCCGCCTGCGTACCGGCGATGGACTGGAAGACGAGGTCCACCGGGGCGCCGCGCTCCATCAGGTCCACGCTCGTCGTGACATGGCACAGGACGCAGGACTGGGTGGGGATCGAGTAGCGGCCGATCACGCCGTCCAGGAGTTCCAGCAGGTCCCGTACCGCCTTCGGGCTGTCCGTGGCCGGGTTGATGCCGATCACCGCGTCGCCGGAGCCGAGGAGGAGGCCGTCCAGCAGGGCGGCCGCGACGCCCGCCGGGTCGTCGGTGGGGTGGTTCGGCTGCAACCGCGTCGCGAGTCGCCCCGGCAGGCCGATCGTGGAGCGGAAGGCGGTGACCACCCGCACCTTGCGGGCGACGGCCACCAGGTCGGCGTTCCCCATCAGCTTGGACACGGCGGCGGCCATCTCCGGGGTGAGTCCGGGCGCCACCGCGGCCAGGGTCGCGGTGTCCGCCGCCAGCAGCCACTCCCGGAACTCGCCGACCGTCAGCCCGGCCACCGGCGCGAAGGCCACCGGGTCGTGGGTGTCGAGGATCAGCCGGGTCACGTCGTCGGTCTCGTACGGGATCACCGGCTCGGTCAGGAAGGCGGTGAGCGGCACCTCCGCGAGCGCCCAGCGGGCCGCGACCCGCTCCCGTGCGCTCGCGGCGGCGAGGCCGGCCAGCCGGTCGCCGGAGCGTTCCGGGCTCGCGGCGGCCAGCAGGCGGGCCAGGGAGTCGAAGCGGTGGCGTTCGCCGCCGAGGGTGGCCGTGTACGTGCTCATGGCGGCGACCGTACGAGCCGGGTGTTGCCGACAGATTGCGTCAGATTTCTAAAGGTCTGGTTGACAAACATTTAACGCACCGAGACCCTCTACCGACTCATTCGGGCTACAGAGTTCCGATCCAGTACAGCCAGCGAGCAGCAGGAGAGGGGCCACCCCGATGGCAGTGGACGAGGGAGTCGCCCCAGCGGCGAAGACAGACGGCACGACAGACGGCGACGGCACGGTCCACCGGCTGAAGCCCAACGCGATCGGCCTGCTCGGGGTGGTCTTCATGGCCGTCGCGACCGCCGCGCCGATCACCGCGATGACCGGCAACGTGCCGTTCATGGTGTCGTCGGGCAACGGCATCGGGGCCCCGGCGAGCTATCTCGTCGCAATGGTCGTCCTGGCAATCTTTTCCGTCGGATTCACGTCGATGGCGAAGCACATCACGTCGACGGGCGCCTTCTACGGCTTCATCTCCTACGGTCTGGGCCGCACGGCGGGCCTGGCGTCGGGGCTGCTCGCCACCTTCGCCTACGCCGTGTTCGAGCCGGCGCTGATCGGTATCTTCTCGGTCTTCGCCAACACGACCCTGAAGGACCAGACGGGGCTCGACGTCCCGTGGTGGGCGTTCGCGATCCTGATGCTCGCCGTCAACGCGACCGGCACCTGGTTCGGCGTCAGCGTCGCCGAGAAGCTCCTCGTCGTCCTCCTCGGCACCGAGGTGACGGTCCTCGCGGCGATGGCGATCTCGGTCGCCCTGCACGGCGGCGGCCCGCACGGCTTCACCTTCGGCCCGGTCAACCCGGTCAACGCCTTCAAGGGCACGTCCGCGGGGCTCGGTCTCTTCTTCGCCTTCTGGTCGTGGGTCGGCTTCGAGTCGACGGCGATGTACGGCGAGGAGTCCCGCGACCCGAAGAAGATCATCCCCAAGGCGACGATGATCTCGGTCCTCGGCGTCGGTGTCTTCTACGTCTTCGTCTCCTGGATGGCCATCATCGGCAACGGCGAGACGGAGGCCGTCAAGGCCGCCTCCTCCGCCAACCCCCTCGCCCTCTTCTTCAACCCGACCGAGCACTACGTCGGCCACTGGGCGGTCGACCTCATGCAGTGGCTGATGGTCACCGGCTCGCTGGCCTGCGGCATGGCCTTCCACAACTGCGCCGCCCGCTACATGTACGCGCTGGGCCGGGAAGGGGTCCTGCCCTCGCTCCAGAACACCGTCGGCCGCACCCACGCCCGGCACGGCTCCCCGCACATCGCGGGCCTGGTCCAGACGGTGATCTCCGCCGTCCTGATCGGGGCGTTCTGGGCCGCGGGCAAGGACCCGTACAACGCCCTCTACGTCCTCCTCGCCATCCTCGGCACGATGGCGATCCTGGTCGTGCAGGCCGTGTGCTCGTTCGCGGTGCTGGCGTACTTCCGCAAGAACCACCCCGAGAGCCGGCACTGGTTCAGGACCTTCACCGCCCCGCTCGTCGGCGGCATCGCGATGCTCGCCGTGGTCGTCCTGCTGGTGTCCAACATGGGCGTCGCGGCGGGCACGGAGTCCGGCTCGCTGCTGCTGAAGGCAACGCCGTGGCTGGTGGCGCTGGTCGCCGGGACCGGCGTCGGCTACGCGCAGTACCTCAAGCGCAGGTCGCCGGAGCGGTACGCGCTGCTGGGGCGGACGGTGCTGGAGGAGACCAGGGAGCGGTAGGGGCGGGTGCGTCCAGCGGTTCGTGGAAGCGGGGTGAAGGTCCGGCCGTCCGGGCAGACGCCCCGCGTCCACGTCCCTAAGGTGCATGCATGTCAGGTGAATTACGAGCGGGACGTACGGTCGCCGCATTAGCGGGACGTACGGTCGCCGCATCGGCCGCCGGTGTCGTCCTCGTCGTCGCCCCCGGGACCGCGAACGCGGCAGCCGCTCCCCGCACCTTCCAGTACACCTGCGCGTTCGGCGCCCTCAGCGGCCAGCCGATGACGGCGTCGGTCGTGTGGGACGACTCGGACACCCACGTGGTCGGCCGGCCCACCCCGCGGCTACCGGTGAGCGCGTCGGCGACGGTCGGGGCGCTCATCCCGCAGACGCTGCGGGTGGCCGGCGCGACGAGCCTCGCGGGCACGGCGAAGGTGACGGCCGTGGTGGCCGCGCCGCAGGGGAACGTCCCCGTCACCGTACCGATGGACGTGCCCGTGACCCAGATCCCGTCCTCCGGGTCCATGACGGTCCCGGCGAACGGGACCGCGCCGTCGCTGACGTTCACCAAGGCGGGCACCGCGGACATCGTCGTCGGCGCGATCGACATGAGCATCACGCCGAGGCAGGCGGACGGCAGCACGACCATGCTGGGCACGGTGAACGCGTCGTGCAGCGCGGACTCGGGGCAGGACAAGGTTCTGTCGTCGTTCCGGATCCTGCCCAGGACGCGGCCGCAGCCGTCGCCCACGGCGTCGGGGGCGGGGGCAGGGGACGGCGGCCGTGGCTCCGGATCGGGGTCCGGGTCGGGGTCGGGATCCGGGGCCGGCTCCGGGGCGAAGGGTCAGGGGAGCTCGGGGACTCGTCCGGGCACCTCCCGCAGCCCCGACCCGACCGGCTCGGTCACCGCGAGCGGTACGGCGTCCGCGTCCGCGTCGGCCGCCTCGGGCGGTGCGCCGACCCTCGCCGCGCCCAAGTCCGACGCCGACCCGCGCGACAGCGCGCAGGACCGCACGGCTTTCCCGGTCCCGCTGCGCGCGGCGGCCGGCGTGCTGGTCGTGGCACTGGCCGCGGTGGGCAGCGCGATGTGGTTCCGGCGGCGGGGTGACGATGGCTGAGGAGGCGCCGGGCGGGGAGGAGCAGGCGCCGCACGTCATCAACGCGCAACAGAGCGGCAGCGGAACGCAGGTCGTCGCCAAGTCCATCAACGTGGTGAACATCGGCACCGGCAGGCCGGCGCAGGACGAACTGGCCGCGAGCGTCCTGCTGCGCCGACGGGACGAGCAGGCACAGCTCGGCATCCGGGACGGCCGACGGCTGCACGTCCGCTGGACGCCCCCTGACGACGAGGAGTTGGCGACGGAAGATCCGGAACTCGTCTGGGGAGACAGGACCAGGAAGAACCTGACCGGCCGGCTGGACCAGGTCGCCGAGGTCTACGAGCGGATTCCGACCGGCCGTCTGGTGGTGCTGGGCAAGGCCGGTTCGGGAAAGAGCGTGCTGGGCGCGCAGTTCGTCCTGCAGTGGCTGGCGAAACGCCCCGCCGGCGCGGCCGTCGCGGAGATCTTCAGTCTCGGTTCGTGGAACCCCGGCGAGGTCGGGCTGGCCCAGTGGCTGAGTGACCAGTTGAGCCGTGACCGGCCCTGGCTGGCCACGGTCCCCTCCGACGGGGGGATGACACTGGCCGAGAGACTGGTGAGCGCGGAACTGATCCTGCCGGTCCTGGACGGATTCGACGAGATCCCCGAGGGCCTCCGCGACGACGCACGGCGGAAACTCTCCACCACATGGCTGCGGTACGTCCTCACCAGCCGCTACGACGAGTACAAGGAAGCGGTCGAGGGCACCACGGGGCTGGAGCGCGCCGCCGTGGTCGTGCTGGCCGACCTCCCCCCTGACGACTCGGTGACGTATCTGCGGCGCACCAGTCCCCAGGCCGCCAGATCCGGCTGGGACCCCGTGCTGGACGACATGCGCGACAACCCCGACGGCCCGCTCCGCCAGGCGCTCTCCACACCGCTGATGGTCGCCCTGGCCGCGGCCGTCCACGGCGAGCGCGGCGCCAGGGGCCCGGACGCGCTGCTGGACGCCACGGAGTTCCCGACCCCGGACCGCCTTGAGCGGCACCTTCTCACCGCGTTCCTCCCCTCGGTGTACCGGCGCCCGGCGCAGGCGCGGCGCGCCCGGCGCTGGCTCACCTACCTCGCCCACGACCTCAAGCAGCGCGAGACTCCGACCCCCAACCTGGCCTGGTGGGAACTGGGTACCACGCTGCCGCTGCGGCAGCGGACCGCCGTGATCGCGTTCCTCGCCGGGCTGTCCTTCGCCGTCGTCACCGCGATCGGCAACATCCCCGTCGACCTGGTCGCCACCTCGCACGGGCTCGGCTTCGCCGTCCGGCGCGGGCTGCTCGTCGGCTCCCTGCACGGCCTGCTGCTCGGCGCGGCGTTCGGCTACATCTACCACCGGGCCAGCGGCAACGACCTGCTGAAACCGTCACCGATCGAGATCACGCTCCGCCGCGACGCCCAACGGCAGCTGGGGGAGAAGCTGTTGAGCAGAATCACCATCGGTTCACTGGTCGCTCTGGCGGGCGGGGTCGCCATCGTCGCCGTCGACCGCTCCGTCGTGCCCTGGCTCGGACTCGACGACGGGCTCGGCGGCGGGCTGGTGTCCGCGGCCCAGTTCCCGCTCATCGTGGGTCTCGGGACCGGGCTGGTGCTCGGCATCACGGCCTGGCTGGAGACGACGGTCGACCCGGACAAGTCCATGAGCTGCGTGGACCTGCTGCGGATGAACCGCAGGAACGTCCACGCCCACATCCTCGTCTGGGCACTCGTGTTCGGCTTCATCGCCTGGTTCGGGGGGAGCTTCACCGAGACCCCGCTCCGCAGCATCCAGCTGGGCCTCGTCTTCGGCATCGAGGGCGCGTTCGCCGGCGGCCTCGGGTACGGGCTCTGTCTGACCGCGTGGGGGCAGTGGGTCGCGCTGGCCCGGGTCTGGCTGCCGCTGACGGGCCGGCTGCCCTGGCGGCTGGTCACGTTCCTGGAGGACGCGTGCGACCGAAGGGTGCTGAGGCGGGCAGGGGCGGTGTACCAGTTCCGGCACGGGCGGTTGCAGGAGCAGCTGACGGCACCCGACGAAGGACCCTGAGAGCGCTTCAGTCCCGCCCGAAGAGCTCGTCCCGGTGCACCCGCCACCGCTCCATCATCTCCGCGACCGGGTCAGCATCATCCGTAACGGCCGTACGGTCGAGTCCGGTTCACTCGCCGACCTGCGCCATCTCACCCGCACCAGTGTGACCGCCGAACTCGCCGGTCCCCCCAACGGGTTGGCCCACCTCCCCGGTGTGCACGACCTCGACGTCCAGGGCCACCGCGTCCGCCTCCAGGTCGACTCCCAGCAACTCACCGCCGTCCTGCGCTCGTTGACCGAGACCGGCGTACGCTCCCTGACCTCCACCCCGCCCACCCTGGAAGAGCTCTTCCTGCGCCACTACCAGGACGAGGCGGCCGTCCGATGACCACCCTCACCGGCACCCTGCTGCGCTTCGCGCTGCGCCGCGACCGCCTGACCACCCCGGTCTGGGTCGCGGTGAACGCGCTGACGGTCCTCTCCATGCCGAACACCCTGAAGACCCTGTACGGCACGGAGTCCGAACGCACCGACCTCGTCCGCCAGTTGGAGACCAACGCGTCCTTCCGGGCCCTGATCGGCCCGCTCCACGACACCTCGCTCGGCGGCCTGACGGCGTGGCGGGTGGGCGTGTACGCCGGTGTCCTCGCGGCCGTCACCAGCCTGCTGGTCGTCGTACGGCACACCCGTGAAGAGGAGGAGGCCGGCCGTGCGGAGCTGCTGGCCTCCGGCGCGGTGGGCCGCCGGGCGTCGCTGACTGCGGCCCTGCTGGCGGCTCTGGTCGCGAACGCCGTACTGGCCCTGCTGATCACGGCGGGCCTGGCGGGACAGGGGGCCGCCGGGGCCCTGTCCTTCGGGCTCGGACTGGCGGCGACCGGCATGGTCTTCGCGACGGCGGCGGCGATCGTGGCGCAACTGACCGAGAGCGCGCGGCTGGCGAGGGGCCTGACGTCCGCGGTCCTGGGCACGGCCTTCGTGCTCCGCGCGGCGGGCGACTCCGCCACCGGCGACGGCTCGTCCCCGCTGACCTGGCTTTCGCCGCTCGGCTGGCTGGAGAATCTCCGCCCCTTCGCCGCCGAACGCTGGTGGGTGCTGGCGCTCTTCACGGCCGCGGTGCTCGCGCAGGCCGCGGTGGCGTACGTCCTGGCCGGCCGCCGTGACCTGGGGATGAGCTTCTTCCCCACCCGCCCGGGCCCGGCCACCGGCCGCCTCGGCTCCGCCGCCGCGCTGGCCTGGCGGCTCCAGCGGGGCGGCGTGCTCGGCTGGTCGCTCGGCTTCTTCCTGGCGGGGATCGTCTTCGGCGGACTGACGGACGGGGCCGCCGACCTCGTCGGCGACAACGCCAACGCCCGCGAGATCTTCGAGCGCATGGGCGGGCAGAACGGAGTGACGGACGCGTTCCTCGCCTCGATGGTCGGGATGCTGGGCCTGATCGCCGCGCTGTACGTCGTGGCGTCGGTCCTCCGGCTGAACGGCGAGGAGACCGCGGGCCGTGCCGAACCCCTGCTGGCCTGCGCGGTGGGTCGGCTGCGCTGGGCGGCCGGGCATCTGACGATCGCCCTCGGCGGCTCGGCCCTGATCATGCTGCTGGCGGGCCTGGGCTTCGCGGTCGGCTACGGCAAGGAGGTGGGCCCGGTCCTGGGCGCCTGCCTGGTGCAGCTCCCCGCGGTCTGGGTGGTCGGCGGCCTGGCGCTGCTGCTGTACGGGGTCGCACCCCGGCTGGCCCCGGCGGCCTGGGCGGTGGCCGTGGCGGTGCTGCTGATCGGCTGGGTGGGCCCGGCCCTGAACGCCCCCCGACCGGTCCTGGACCTCTCCCCCTTCGGCCACCTGCCGAAGCTGCCGGGCGGGGGGATGGAGTGGGGGCCGGTGACGATCCTGCTCGGGCTGGCGGTGGTACTGGCGGGCGGCGGACTCGCGGGGTTGCGGAGGCGTGACCTCACCAGCTGACGACGGCTCCTCAGTCGACATAGTCCCTGAGCTCCTCAGTGTCGAGTTCGATGCCGACGGGGTCCGGGAGAGTGACCTTGCCCCCGAGCTTCACGACATGGATGTCCCGGTATCCGACTTCCGGATCCGGATCGCTGTGGACCAGAATCGAGAGAGCGTCACGGTCGATCAGCAGGTAGACGGGAATCCCGGCCTCGGCGTAGGCCTTCGGCTTCTCCACCCGATCACGGTTGTGGGTGTCCGAGTCGTAGGAGGTGATCTCGACTGCCATCAATACACCGTCGGGGTCGGCCCAGTCGCCCTTCCCGTTGAAGTGTCCCGTCGGCGCGAGCACGGCGTCGGGCTTGGCGCGGCCCCTGCGATACGCCTCGACCTTCAACCCCTGACCGGTTGGATTGAGGGTGAGGTCGGGCCGTGCTTGCTTGCAGTGGAAGACCAACCACATCGCGATCTCGCCGTGGCTGCCGTTCGTCACCTTCTTGACCCCGATCCGTCCGCCGATGAACTCGAAACCGACGGTCTCGTCTTCACGGGCGGCGAATTCGGCAATCCGCTCGAACACGTCCACGGACAACTGTGACGACGCGCGCTCTGCCATAACCGTCATGGTGCCTCCCCTCGCAGGCAGGCACCAGCTTGACCGGTCATTCGCATCCATCTGCCGGAATCAGTCGGTGATCATCCGAACGGGTGATCACCTCACCTCCACGCTCAGCCCCTCCAAACCCCTGATCACGAAGTTCGGCTTTCGCCGCGGTTCCGCCGTCAGGCTCAGCGTCGGGGCCTTCTCCAGCAACGCCGTCATGGAGGCCGCCAGTTCGATACGGGCCAGTGGCGCGCCGATGCAGTAGTGGATGCCGGCGCTGAAGGAGATGTGCGGGTTCTCGCGGCGGGTGAGGTCGAGGTCGTCGGGGTGGTGGAACACGTCGGGGTCGTGGTTGGCGGAGCCGAAGAGCATGGCGATCTCCGCGCCTCTCGGGATCGTCGTGCCGTCGATCTCGATCTCGTCCAGCACCCAGCGTTCGAAGAGCTGGAGCGGGGTGTCGTAGCGCATCAACTCCTCGACGGCGGTGGGGACCAGGGAGTGGTCGGCGCGGAGGGCGGCGAGCTGGGCGGGGTTGCGGAAGAGGGCGTACCAGCCGTTGACCGTGGCGTTGACGGTCGCCTCGTGGCCGGCGTTGAGGAGCAGGACGGCCGTGGAGATCATCTCCTGCTCCGTGAGCCGGTCGCCCTCGTCGTGGGCCTCGATGAGCCCCGAGATGAGGTCCTCGCCGGGCTCCTCGCGCCGCTCGGCGATCAGCTCCCGCAGATAGTCGGAGAACTCCACCGAGGCCCGGACCGCCCGCGCGGCCGTCTCCTGCGAGGGGTTCAGCTCGTACATTCCGCAGATGTCCGCCGACCAGGGCCGCAGCGGGGCCCGGTCCGCCTCCGGGATGCCCAGCATCTCGGCGATGACGGCGACGGGCAGTGGTTCGGCGACGTCGGTGAGCAGGTCGCCGCCGCCCTTGTGGACCAGGCCGTCGACGAGTTCGCCGGCGAGCTTCGCCACGTACGGTTTGAGCCGCTCGACGGTGCGCGGGGTGAACGCCTTCGACACCAGGCGGCGGATACGGGTGTGGTCCGGCGGTTCGAGGTCGAGCATGCCGTGGTCGTTGAGCGTGTGGAACGGCTCGTGCTCCGGCGGCGGTGCGGTCCGCCCGAAGTCCTCGTGGGTGAACCGGTGCTGGTACGCCCGCCCCAGCCGCCGGTCCCGCAGCAGCGCCGAGACGTCGGCGTGGTGCGGGACCAGCCACTGGTCGGTGGGCTCGTAGTACTGCACCCGGCCCCGGGAGCGGAGGTCGGCGTAGGAGGGGTACGGGTCGGCGAGGAAGTCCGGGTCCCAGGGGTCGAAGGCTGCCATGGACGGACGTTAGACCGCCGGTCCCCCTCCTGACCAGGGGTGTCTCAGGGGCTTACGGGTTGGGCAGGGTCCACCACTGCCAGGTGTTGGAGCCGCAGTTGCGGACGTTGATCCCCGCGTGCTCGCGCTGGTCGCCGTTGTTCTGGATGCTCAGGCACTGGCTGTTGACGTCCGAGCGCAGCCAGCTGCCGTCCTTGGACCAGCGCTGGTTGGCCAGGCCGTGGCAGTCGCCGACGACCTGGGCCGCCGCGTTGACCTCGCCGTTCTTCACGTCGAGACAGTGCTGCTCGGCGCCGTTGACGAGCTTCTTGCCCGACCAGTACCAGAGCTGGTCGCCGGTGCCGGCGTTGCAGGTCTGCACCTCGACGTTGTCGCCGTTGGAGGCCAGGCACTTGCCGTTCAGCTGGGTGGTGATCTGGAAGTACTGCGGGACCGCGGTCGCCTGCACGGGCAGGGCGGTGAGAAGGAGGGGGACAGCGGTCAGCGCGAGCGCGGTGAGGCCGCGCTCCAGGTGCTTGATCATGTCTCCTGATGTAGCGGGACCGGGTCCCCCGCCGACAGGCTCCGAGCAGGGGCTTCACCCGACTGGCGGATCGGTTTCACCGGCCTTGAGGTGATCGTTGCGGGGGCCACCGAGCGCGACGAGGAGACCTGTGGACGTCAGGACATGAAACGCCGGGTCGGCACGGGCTCCGGGCGGCCGGTGGGCTGCGGGTCGGACTGGCCGCCCACGACCTCGGGGTCGAACATGACGATCGCCCCGGCCAGGACCAGGGCCGCGACCGGGCCGGCCAGCATGACCAGGAGGAAGGACAGCAGGCTCGTCGAGGACTGGCCGCCCGTCTGCATCTGCGGGATGTGGACGCTCACCGCGGCCATGCCGGTGTAGTGCATGGCCGACACCGCCGCGCCCATCACCAGGCTGGCCACCACGGTCGCCCACACCGCGCTGATCGACACCGCCGCCCAGAGCGCGGCGGTCGCGGCGAGCACGGCGATCAGTACGGAGAGGACGACGACCATGGTGTCGTAGTGCACGGTGCCGCCGGTGTGCACCGCGGTCATGCCGAGGTAGTGCATCGCCGCCACCCCGAGACCGGTGACCACGCCCGCCGCGCCCAGGGTGACGGGGCCCGAGCCCCGATAGCCGACCAGGAAGACGCCGACGGCGACCACCGCGATGGCGACGAGGAGGCTCAGCAGCGTCCGGCCGGCGTCGTAGTTCACCAGGGCACCGTCCACGCTGAAGCCGATCATCGCGATGAAGTGCATGGTCCAGATGCCGCAGCCGAGGGAGATCGCACCCAGGGCGAGCCAGCCCAGCCGCCGCTGTCCCCGCCCACGGCCTATCGAACGGGTCGTGCAGCGCAGGGCCAGCACGGCACCCAGACATGCCATCAGATACGCGGCTATCGGGGTGATCAGGCCGTAGTGGAACTCGGACACGTCAGCGGTCATCGCGGGCAACTTTCTTCACGCGAAACGGGGGCGCCGGCACCTCCCGCCGGAGGCAGCGGGAGGGATGCGAAAGGGTGGGGAGTCAAGGGAAGAAGGGGGAAAGGGGAATCAACAGGGCGGCCGAAACAAGCCATCTGGCTGATTCATTCACTATTCAAACACAACTGAAGCACACCATGTTCACAGTTGTGCGGCTCGCGATCGAATCGCAACAACGATCATGCTTGTGGCATGTGCGCCCAGAACGGCCCCCGTTCGCCCCCGCCCCCTCACCCTCACCCGCGCCCTTCGGCCGCTAGCCCGGTGTCACCAGGCGTGCCTCGTACGCGAAGACCGCCGCCTGGGTCCGGTCACGCAGGCCCAGCTTGACCAGGATGCGGCTGACGTGGGTCTTGATCGTGGACTCGGCCACCACCAGGCGTTCGGCGATCTCCGCGTTCGAGAGGCCCTGGGCGATGAGGACCAGGACCTCCGTCTCACGGTCGGTGAGGTCGCCGTAGGCCGCGTGGGCCGTGGGCATCAGACGCGGGGTGCCGGAGAGTCTGGAGAACTCCGTGATCAGGCGTTTGGTCACCGACGGGGCGAGGAGCGCCTCGCCCGCCGCCACCACCCGTACCCCATCCGCCAGTTGGCGGGCCGAGGCGTCCTTGAGGAGGAAGCCGGAGGCTCCGGCACGCAGCGCCTGGTAGACGTACTCGTCGAGGTCGAAGGTCGTCAGGACCAGGACCTTGGCCGTGTTGTCGACGGCCACGATCTCCCTCGTCGCCTCGATGCCGTTCAGCTCGGGCATCCGGATGTCCATCAGGACCACGTCGGGGGCGAGTTCACGGACGCGGTCCACCGCCTCACGGCCGTTGACCGCCTCGCCGACGACCTCGATGTCCGGCATCGCGTTCAGCAGGACCGAGAAGCCCTCGCGCACCATCATCTGGTCGTCCGCGATCAGTACGCGGATGGTCATGCATCACCTTCGGTCAGGGCGACGGCCGGCAGGAAGACCGTCACCTCGTAGCCTCCCTCGGCCGTCGGGGCCGCTGTCATCTCGCCGTTCAGCATCGACACGCGCTCCCGCATGCCCGTGATGCCGTGGCCGGCACCGGGAGAGGGCTTGAGGAGGGCGGGCCGGGGCGGGGGACCGTTGACTATGCGCAGCCCCAGGCCGCCGATCACGTATCCGATCTCCACCCGGGCGGGCGCACCCGGCGCATGGCGCAGGGTGTTGCTGAGAGCCTCCTGGACTATGCGGTACGCCGACAGCTCCACGCCCTGCGGGAGTTCACGGACCGCTCCGGTCACCCCCTTGTCGACGGTCAGACCCGCCTCCCGCACATTGGCGAGCAGCGCGTCCAGGTCGGCGAGGGTGGGCTGCGGGGCGTCCGGGGCCTCGTAGTCCTCGGCACGGACCACGCCCAGGACCCGGCGCAGCTCGGTGAGCGCCGCCACCGCGTTCTCCCGGATCGTGACGAACGCCTTCTCCAGCTCAGGCGGCGGGTTCTCCACCCGGTACGGGGCGGCTTCCGCCTGGATGGCGACGACGGACATGTGATGGGCCACCACGTCGTGGAGTTCCCGGGCGATCGTCGTGCGCTCTTCGAGGAGCGTGCGCCGGGAACGCTCGTGTGCCGTCTCCGACTGCTGCGCGGTCACCGTCTGCTCGGCCTCCCGGCGGATCTGCCGGACGGTGACGGTCAGCAGGGCGATCGCGGAGACGACCAGCATCGGGCCGACGTCGTTGGTGTAGTGGCTGCCGCCGAGGACCGAGACGAACGCGAAACCGTAGAACGCGGTGATCGCCCACATCCAGGCCGCCGTGCGCGGACGGGTGCGGACCGCGACGACCGTGAGCACCACCAGGTGGGAGATGAAGTTGCCCAGCGTCCACGGCCAGTCGTCCCAGGACCTGTCCAGCAGGGTGCCGGCCCAGCTCGCGACGAGCGACAGCCAGAAGGCGGCGACCGGACGCGCCAGCGTCAGCAGCACGGGTGCCAGGACGACCAGGCCGGCCAGCAGGGCCCCGGCCGATCCCGGCGAGCGGGCCGTGACGGTCGCCTGCAGCGCCACCACGCCGGCCGCGGCCACCGCGAGATGCGGGGTCCAGACCGCGTACTCCCGCATGCGGCCGGACATGCGGCGGATACGCGGGCCGTCACTGCTCAGCGGGGGCAACGGCCGGTAGGCGAAGGCATCCTGGAACAGGTCCTGCCGCAGCCTGCGCAGGGCGTCCAGCACCGCCCGGATCTCCGGGCTGCGCGGCTTGTACGGCTCGAACGCGCCGTCCGGTGGCTCCGATGGCATCGTGTGCGTCTGGGTCGTCTCGGTCACGTACACGACGGTATGCGGCGGCCGGGGTCACCGTCGTCACCAGTGAGTCGGGTCCTTCGGCATCCCCCTCAGGTACTACGAGGGCCCACCGAGGGTCCCGTATCCCGACGGCCGTACCAACCCCGACTCGTACGCGAACACCGCCGCCTGGGTCCGGTCCCTGAGGCCCAGCTTCACCAGGATGCGGCCCACATGGGTCTTCACGGTCTGCTCGGCGACGACCAGCCGCTCGGCGATCTCCGCGTTCGACAGCCCCTGCGCGATCAGCGAGAGGACCTCCGTCTCCCGCTCGGTCAGATCGCCGACGCGCGTCTTCAGCGGGGCGCGCACCCCGCCGCCGTCCAGCTGGGAGAACTGGGTGATCAGCCGACGGGTGACGCCGGGCGCCAGCAGCGCGTCGCCGGCCGCCACCACCCGGACCGCCTCGGCGAGCTTGTCCGCGGACGCGTCCTTGAGCAGGAACCCGGACGCCCCGGCCCGCAACGCCTCGTACACGTACTCGTCCAGGTCGAAGGTGGTCAGCACCAGCACCTTGATGTCCGGGCGTTCGCCGACGATCCGGCGGGTGGCCTCGATGCCGCCGAGCTCGGGCATGCGGATGTCCATGAGGACCACGTCCGGGACGAGTTCGGCGACCTTCACCACCGCGTCCAGCCCGTCCACCGCCTGGCCGACCACCTCGATGCCCGGCTGGGCGTTCAGCAGCACGGTGAAGCCCTGCCGGACCATCTGCTGGTCGTCGGCGATGACCACGCGGATGGGGCTGCTGCCGTTGCTGCTCGTCATGCGCGGCCGTCCTTCGAATCGAGGGCAGGGATGGTGCCGGTGCGATCGGTGGCACCGGGCGGGAGGCCGGGCGTGCGGCGGGGTGCCAGGACCTCGTCGGTACCGGCGGCCGGGAGCCGTGCGAAGACCTGGTAGCCGCCGTCCGGCCGGGACTCCGCCGTCAGCGCGCCGCCCAGCATCGCCGCCCGCTCCCGCATGCCGAGCAGTCCGTGCCCGGCGCCCGGCGACGGCGGAGCGGGCCGGGTCGGCCGGGTGTTGCCGACCCCCACCAGCAGCCCGTACGCCATGTACTCGATCTCGACATGGGCGGTGGCTCCCGGTGCGTGCCGCAGGACGTTGCTCAGCGCCTCCTGCACGATCCGGTACGCCGACAGCTCCACGCCCGGCGGCAGCGGGCGGCGGTCGCCGACGATCCGTGCGGTGACGGCCAGACCGGCCGCCCTGGTGTTCTCGACCAGCGCGTCCAGCCGGTCCAGGGTGGGCTGCGGGCTGTGCGGGCCGACGCCGGAGCCGTCGGGCGCGTCCTCGTCGGGGCCCTCCGAGCGCAGGACGCCCAGGACCCTGCGCAGTTCGGTCAGCGCCTCCAGGGCGTTGTGCCGGATGCCGTCGAGGTTCTCGCGCAGCTCCTCCGACGGGTTCTCCACCAGGTGGGGGGCGACCTGGGCCTGGATGGAGATCACCGACATGTGGTGGGCGACCACGTCGTGCAGTTCGCGCGCGATCCGGCTGCGCTCCTCCAGCAGGGTGCGCCGGGCCCGCTCCTCGGCGGTCAGCGTGGACTGGTGACTGAGCTCCGCGCGTGCCTCGCGGCGGCCGCGCAGCGCCGCACCGAACGGGACGACCAGCGCGGACAGGGCGATGGTCACCACCGTGGTGGACACGTGCGGCCGCGCGCCCAGCTGTCCCTCCAGGAAGAGGGTGACGAGCGCGGTCAGCACCAGCGCCTCGACGGCCACCCGGAACCGGACCCGTAGCGAGAGGAGCAGCAGGACCAGCAACTGCGCGATGATCCCGGACACCGGCCACGGCCAGGTGAACCGCATTCCCGGGGGCGTGTCCAGCCGGTCGAGCAGCGACACCGCGCCCACCACCATGCCGCCCGTCGACAGCCACCACGCCGGGATCGGCCGCCACATGGCGAGGGCGACCGAGCCGCCCTCCGAGAGCGCGAGCAGGAAGGCGCCGCCGAAGCCCAGCCGCCCGTGGTTCTGCAGCTCGGACAGGCCGGCGAACGTGATGACGACCGCCGTCAGCCACAACAGCCCGTGCGGCAGCCAGCGCAGCCACACCGAGAGGGGCAGGGGGTCCGTCCGGACGGTCCACAGGTCGTCGCGCACTGTCCGCAGCCCGAGCAGGACGCGGCCCGCGAACCCCCGCCGGCTCCCCGTTTCCGTCACGTCGGCCAGCCTAGACACGACGGGCTCCGATCGGTGCCGGCCGACCGGAGAGCGTGGTGCGGCGCAGCCTCTGGCGCAGCCATGGTCGGCCCCTCCCCGTTCGGTTCGCCCGGCCGTCGGACTTGTCTGATCGGGAAACTACGGAAGGGGCGACGTCGTTCGCGTCCCGCCAGAGAACTCACCTGTCAGGTAGCTCTCAGGTATTACGGGTATGTGGGGGGCGGCTCAGGGGCAGGCCGTCACGAGACCGGCCGGGTTCACCAGGCCAGTTGGGCGATCTCCTCCGCCACCACCGCGCACGCGTCCGCCGCCGGGTCGATCAGCGGGAAGTGGCCGACGTCCTCCAGCAGCGTCAGCCCCACCACCTCGCCCGCCTTCGCCGCCGCCTCCGCGTAGGACTCGGCGACCGCCTGCGGGACGACGTCGTCCGCGCGCCCCTGGACCAGGGTGGTCGCGATGCCGGTGGGGAGCAGCAGCGCCGGGTCGGCATAGCGCTGCCGGTCGGTGAACTGGTCGCCGCCGCCCAGGAGTTGGAGCGCCGCGTGACCGCAGACCTCCAGCTTCTCGGCCATCGCGAAGTCCGCGATCGGGGCCAGGGCCACCACGCCCCGCAGCGGCGCCGCGCCGGACGTGCGCCACGCGGCGTCCGGCGGGAGGACGTGCCGGGCCGCCGCCCACAGCGCCAGGTGGCCGCCGGCCGAGTGGCCGGTGAGGACCGTGCGGCGCAGGTCCGCCTGGGGCAGCGCCTCGCGGGCCAGCGCGGGCAGGGCGTCCAGCGCCGCCGCGATGTCGTCGAAGGTGTCCGGCCAGCGGCCGGCCACCGGGGCCGAGCCGCCCTGCGCGGGCAGCGTCGCACCGCGCCGGTACTCGACGTTGGCCACCGCGAAGCCGCGCCGGGCCAGGAAGTCGGCGAAGGGCGTGAGATGGCCGCGGTCGTACGGTGCCCGCCACGCGCCTCCGTGCAGGGCCACGACGAGCGGGGCCACGGTCTCGCCGCCGCGCGGGACGTAGAAGTCGATCACCTGGTCGGGGTGGTCGCCGTAGGCCGCCGTGGCGTCGGGCTCGACGTGCGGGTGCGAGAAGGCCGACTCCTCCTCGGCTGCGGCCCGTTCTGCTGCGGCGTCGTCCGGCATGCTCCAACCTCTCAGCGGCGTAATGAAATCGGCGGACCAGGTGGGGAATTCGGCCGTTGGCCGGGACGGTATCAGGCCGGTGACGTGCGGCGAGACGTGGATGTCACGCACGGTGAGGATTACACGGTTCTGTACCGTCCCGGCCTTTCCCAACCGGGTCGTCGTGTCCGTATGTCGACTCGCCGCAGGGTGCTACACGACCTCCGCCAGCACCCGCGCCGCCCGTTCCGCGTCCGCGAAACCGACGTACAGCGGGGTGAAGCCGAAGCGGAGGACGTCGGGATGCCGGAAGTCCCCGACCACCCCCCGCTCGATCAGCCGCTTCATCACGTCCCCGGCGTCCGGGCAGCGCAGCGCGATCTGGCTGCCGCGCTCCTCGTGCGCCACCGGGGTCACGCACTCGACGCGGCCCGCCGGCAGGTACGCCTCGACGCACTCCAGGAAGAAGTCCGTCAGGGCCAGGGACTTGGCGCGTACGGCGGCCACCGGCACCTCGTCCCAGACCTCCAGCGCCGCCTCCAGGGCCAGCATGGAGAGGATGTCCGGGGTGCCGACGCGGCCGCGCACCGCGCCCGCGGCCGGTTCGTACTCCGATCGCATCCCGAACGGCTCGGTGTGCGAGTTCCAGCCGGGCAGCGGCGAGTCGAAGCGGTCCTGGAGGTCGCGGCGGACGTACAGGTACGCCGGTGAACCCGGGCCGCCGTTCAGGTACTTGTAGGTGCAGCCGACCGCCAGGTCGACCCCGTGCTCGTCGAGGCCGACCGGGAGCGCGCCCGCGCTGTGGCACAGGTCCCAGACGGCCACGGCCCCGGCCGCGTGGACCGCGGCGGTGAGGGACGGCAGGTCGTGCAGCCGGCCCGTGCGGTAGTCGACGTGGTTGAGCAGGACGGCGGCCGTACGGTCGCTCAGCGCGGTGCGCACGTCCGCCGGCGCCACCGGCCGCAGCGTACGGCCGGTGAGCCGGGCCGCCGACTCGGCGATGTAGCCGTCGGTGGGGAAGGTGGTGGCGTCGACCAGGATCTCGGTACGCCCCTCCCCCGCGAGCCGTACCGCACCCACCAGTGCCTTGAAGACGTTGACACTTGTGGAGTCGCCGACCACGATCTGGCCGGCCGCCGCGCCGACCAGCGGGGCGATCCGGTCGCCGATCCGCTCCGGCGCCGTCCACCAGCCGCTCTCGTCCCAGGACCGGATGCGCAGCTCGCCCCACTGCCGCCGGACCACGTCCTCGACCCGGCCGGGGACGTGCGCGGGCAGGGCGCCCAGTGAGTTGCCGTCCAGGTACACGACCTCGTCGAGGACGAAGCGGGAGCGCACCCCGGCGAGCGCGTCCGCCGCGTCCAGGTGCTGTGCCCTCAGGGCCGGTTCAGACATGGGACCTCGCCGTCCACAGCTCCGGGAACACGTTCTTGCGGGCGCGCTTCTCCAGCCAGGCGACCCCGGCCGAGCCGCCGGTGCCGGGCTTGGCGCCCATGGCGCGGCGGGTGGCGACCAGGTGGTCGTTGCGCCAGCGCCAGACCAGTTCGGCCACGTCGGTCAACGCCTCGCCGAGCCGGGCGAGTTCGGCGTCCCCGTCGCCCGAGTAGACGGTGGCCCAGGCGGCCTCGACGGCGTCCGAGGCGTCGTACCGCCGGGACACGTCACGGTGGAGCACCGCGTCAGGGACCGGGTGGCCGCGGCGCGCGAGGAGCCGTACCACCTCGTCGTACAGGCTCGGCTCGTGCAGGGCCTTCTCCAGTTCCGCGTGGACGCGGGGGGCGCCGCGGTGCGGGACGAGCATGGACGCGGACTTCTCGCCGAGCAGGAACTCCATCCGCCGGTACATCGCCGACTGGAAGCCGGAGCCCTCGCCGAGGGCGGAGCGGTAGGAGTTGAACTGGGCGGGGGTGAGCTGCCCGAGCGGTTTCCAGGAGGCGTTCAGCGCCTCCAGCTCCCGGGTGGAACGCTTGAGCGCGGCGATCGCGGTGGGGATGTCGTCGGCGCGCAGGGCGGTCGCCGCGGTCTCCCACTCGTGGACGATGACGGTGAACCACAGCTCCATGACCTGGGTCGTGACCAGGAAGACCATCTCTCCGGGATCGTCGGAGAGGGTGTGCTGGAGGTGGGTGAGCACGTCCGCCTTGACGTAGTCCTCGTACGGCGTGGTGCCGGCGAAGTCGAGATGCGGGGTCTCGGGCTCCGAAGCCTCGTCGGGCTGAGCCTGAAGGGACATCGCTGTCTCCTGTTGTGTACTCCGGGTAGCGGTCCGCCCCTGCCGTTGTCGACACGGGGGCCCCGGTCCCCACCCGCATCTTCCGCAACGTACCCCGCACACGGCAAGACCCGCCCGCTGCCAGACGGGCCACACCGGTCACCACCGGCACCGGACCACCCGGTCGGCCGAGCGTTCCGGGCCACCGGAACCGGCTGGGCTACGACCGCGCGCGGATCGTCCGCCCCCGGTACAGCCGGCCGGGTACGCCGGTGAACTCCAGGTCCAGGCCGACCCCGTCGCGCTCGGCGTGGATGTGCAGGTGGGGTTCGGTGGTGTTGCCGCTGTTGCCGACCTCGCCGAGCAGCCGGCCCGCCCGGACCGTGTCGCCCTCGGCCACCGTCACCGAGCCGGGGCGCAGATGGGCGAGCTTGACGATCTCCCGGCCGGTGTCCAGGAAGACGTGGTTGCCGTAGGGCGGCTGGTAGCGGATCTCGCCGGGGTTCTGGTCCCGGACGGTGTCGACGGCGGAGATCACCGTGCCGTCGCAGGGGGAGCGCACCGGGCGCCCGTAGGCGGCGTAGGCGGTCGGTTCGCGGCCCCGCCGGGTACGGGTGCCGTACCGGCCGAGCGCGACCAGGTCGAGGGCGCCGCGCTGCTCGGGCACCCGGCCGTGGTGGTTCAGCAGGCGGCCGCCGCCCTGTACGACGTACCAGGAGCCCTCCAGCGGGAACAGCAGCGGCCGGGACAACGGTGCCCGCCATCGGTGCAGCCGGCCGGCGCCGACCGGCCATCCGACGGCGGCGAGGACCAGGGCTCCGACGGCGAGGCGGAGCACGCCGTGTCCGGTGGGCAGACCGGGCAGCCGCCACGCGGAGACGAGGGCCACGACCGCACCCGCCTCGACCGTGCGCCGCAGCGGGCGCGGGTGCATCACCGGTGCGCCCCAGCCCTCGACGACCACCCAGCAGGCGGCGAGGACCGCCAGGTCACCGGCCCAGGCCAGGCGGTCGGCGGCGGTCCAGAGGGCCACGACGTTCCAGAGAACGACCAGGCCCGCAGGGACCGCCCAGGTCAGGGAGGCCGGCAGGCGCGGGCGGTGGCGAGGCGGCGTGTAGGGGGCGCCTTCGATGCGCAGCGCGGTGAGTTCACCGTCCGGGCCCGCCTGGGCCCAGGCCCGCACCCGGCCCGTGCTGCCGGACACGATCAGCCCGTCCGGGCTGTCCGTGACGGCGTCGAACCCGCCGGTCCGGGCGGCCGTGGCGTGCACGATCCGCTCCAGCGTCGCCATCCCGACCGCCTCCGTCACCCGCGGGGCGAGCCGCGGCCAGTGCTCCGGGTCCGCGGCGAGGAACCGGGCCAGGACACGGGCCTCCGGCGGCTGCCCGCCGGGCATCGGATCACGCACGTGTGCTCCCCCCTGCCGTCACGTACGGGGCGGCGGTCTGGAAGACGGCAGGACGCGGGGGGAGGTTGCCCCCGGCGCACCCGCCCGGCGCCCTCCCCGGGCTCCGCAGCGGGCGGCGGTGGCAGACTGGCGCCATGACGACGCACACGAACCTGCTCGGCGGCCCGGAGCCGACCTATCTGCCCGAGAACGAAGAGGCGTACCGCCTGCTGGGCGAGGAGAAGCTGGCACCGGTCGAGGTGGCCGCGAAGTTCCCGACCTTCTCCCTGGCCTGGGCCCTGCTGGCCGACGACGCGTTCGAGCGCGGCGCGGTCGTCGAGTCGTACGCCTACGCGCGCACCGGCTACCACCGTGGGCTGGACGCCCTGCGCCGCGCCGGGTGGAAGGGACACGGCCCCGTGCCTTGGGACCACCGCGCCAACCGCGGCTTCCTGCGCTGCCTGGCCGCGCTCGGCCGGGCCGCGGGCGAGATCGGCGAGCAGGACGAGTACGAGCGGTGCCGGCAGTTCCTGAAGGACAGCAGCGCGGAGGCGTACGCCGAGCTGACGTGACAGCACGCCGGCGGGCGGAGGGCCCCGGCTACCGGCCCTTCGCCTCCAGCGGTGGCGAGATCACGTTCCCGTGGACGCGGCATTCCGGGCGGGCACAGCCCGGGGCCGGCCGGCGGACCAGCGCGAACGCCAGGGCCGACCCCACCACCAGCACCCCCGCGCAGATCGGCATCGCCCGGTCGAACGCCGCGTCGAAGGCGGTGGGCGACCGGTAGGCCTCCGGGCCCATCCCCGCGAGCAGCGGCAGCGCCGCCACCGCGATCAGGCTCGCCGCGCGGGCCGCCGCGTTGTTGATACCGCTGGCGATACCCGCCTGGGCGGTGTCCACGGAGGCGAGGACCGAGGCGGTGAGCGGGGCCACCAGGGTGACCAGGCCGACGCCCATGACCAGGACCGCCGGGAAGACGTCCGTCAGGTAGTTCGCGTGCTCGCCCACCCGCAGCATCAGCATCAGCCCCGCGGCGCAGAGCAGGGGTCCGACGGTGAGCGGCAGCCGGGGCCCGATCCTGTCGGCCAGGGCGCCCGAGCGGGCCGAGAAGAGCAGCATCAGCACGGTGGAGGGCAGCAGGGCCGTGCCGGCGCCCAGCGCCGAGTAGCCCGCCACCACCTGGAGTTGGAGCGCGGTGAGGAAGAAGTAGCCGCCGAACGCGCCGTACACGCACAGGGTGACCACGTTCAGCGCGGTGAACTGGCGGGAGCGGAAGATGTCCAGCGGGAGCATCGGGTCCGGGCGGCGCTTCTCGACGTACACGAAGGCCACGCCGGTCGCGAGGCCCGCGAGGGCGAGCAGCGACGTGGTCCCGGCGGCGATCAGCGCGTAGGTCACGAATCCGAGGGTCAGGGCGGCCAGTACCGCGCCGAGGACGTCGAAGCGGCCGTGGGCCCGCCCGTCGGTGGACTCCGGGACATGGCGCAGGGCGACCGGGACGCAGAGCAGGGCCAGCGGGACGTTCAGCAGGAACACCCACCGCCAGCCGGGGCCGTCCACCAGCCAGCCGCCCAGGAACGGGCCGATGGCCGCGCCGATGCCGCCGAACCCGGACCACAGGCCGACCGCCTTCGCCCGGTCGTCGGGATGGAAGGACGCCTGGATGAGGGCGAGGGACCCCGGTGTGAGCAGGGCGCCGCCGATGCCCTGGAGGGCGCGGGCGGCGATCAGGACGATGTCGTCGGGGGCCAGGCCGCACAGGAGTGAGGCGACCGCGAACCAGACGACGCCGAGCACGAAGATCTTCCGGCGTCCGTACTGGTCGCCCAGCGAGCCGCCGAGCAGGATCAGCCCGGCCAGCGTCAGCATGTACGCGTTGACCGTCCACTGCAGGGCCGAGAGGCTGGTGCCCAGGTCACGGCCGATGGTGGGCAGGGCGACGTTGACCACGGTCGAGTCCAGCAGCACCATGCTGGAACCGAGGACCGTGGTGAACAGGATCCACTTGCCCTGCGAGGAGGCCAGCCGCACGTCGGACATGGGTCCAGGTATACAGCGGACCCGGCGCCGTAGCACCGGGTCCGTGGAAATGCCTGGCTGTGCGTGACTACTTGATCTTGTTGCCCGCCGAGCGCAGGTTCTGCGTGGCCTCGACGACACGCGCGGCCATGCCCGCCTCGGCGAGCTTGCCCCAGGTGCGCGGGTCGTAGGTCTTCTTGGAGCCGACCTCGCCGTCGACCTTCAGGACGCCGTCGTAGTTCTTGAACATGTGGTCGGCGACCGGACGGGTGAAGGCGTACTGGGTGTCCGTGTCCAGGTTCATCTTCACCACGCCGTTCTCCAGCGCGGTGCGGATCTCCTGCTCGGTGGAGCCGGAGCCGCCGTGGAAGACGAAGTCGAACGGCGACTGCTTGCCGAACTTGGCGGCCACGCCGTCGGCCAGCTCCTTGAGCAGGTCGGGGCGGAGCACGACGTTGCCCGGCTTGTACACGCCGTGCACGTTGCCGAAGGAGGCGGCGAGCAGGTAGCGGCCCTTCTCGCCCAGGCCCAGCGCCTCGGCGGTGCGGATCGCGTCCTCGACGGTGGTGTAGAGGGAGTCGTTGATCTCGTGCGAGACGCCGTCCTCCTCGCCGCCGGTCGGGGTGATCTCGACCTCGAGGATGATGTTGGCGCGGCGGGCCTGCTCGAGGAGCTCCTGCGCGATGGCCAGGTTGTCGGCGAGGGTCTCGGCGGAGCCGTCCCACATGTGCGACTGGAAGAGCGGGTTGCGGCCGTTCTTCACGCGCTCCTCGGAGATCGCGAGCAGCGGACGTACGTACCCGTCGAGCTTGTCCTTCGGGCAGTGGTCCGTGTGCAGGGCGATGTTGACCGGGTACTTCTCGGCGACGATGTGCGCGAACTCGGCGAGCGCGACCGAGCCGGAGACCATGTCCTTCTTGTACTGGCCGCCGAGGAACTCGGCACCACCGGTGGAAATCTGGACGATGCCGTCGCTCTCCGCCTCCGCGAAGCCGCGCAGCGCCGCGTGCAGGGTCTGGGTCGAGGTGACGTTGATGGCCGGGTAGGCGAACTTGCCTGCCTTCGCCCGGTCGAGCATCTCGTTGTAGACCTCGGGGGTTGCGATGGGCATCTGTCCGCTCCTTGAGTGTGCGGGTCGGCTTACTGCTGGTTCTCTACGGCCCTGACCTAGACCTTGAGGTACGACGTCATCGTCGTCCCCATCTTTCCAGACATGAACCGATGCTCCGGGCGTCGGGCGCCGGTCGCGTCCGGGTCAATCCCACTCGTCGACCGGGGTGTCAGTCCAGCCCCAGTTCATCCTTCGAGAAGGCGAACAGGTACGGCACGCCCGCGCCCTCGCGGATCTTCTCGTCGGCGCCGGTGGCCCGGTCGACGATGGTCGCGACGGCGACGACCTCGGCGCCGGCCTCGCGCACGGCCTCCACGGCGGCGAGCGGGGAGCCGCCGGTGGTGGAGGTGTCCTCCACGACGAGGACCCGCCGGCCCTTGATCTCCGGCCCCTCCACCCGGCGCTGCAGCCCGTGCGCCTTCGCCGCCTTGCGGACGACGAAGGCGTCGAGGCGGCGGCCCCGCGCGGCGGCCGCGTGCAGCATCGCGCCGGCGACCGGGTCGGCGCCCATGGTGAGGCCGCCGACGGCGTCGAACTCCAGGCCGTCGGTCAGGTCGAGCAGCACCTGGCCGACCAGCGGGGCGGCCGTGCCGTCGAGGGTGACGCGGCGGAGGTCGACGTAGTAGTCCGCCTCCAGCCCCGACGACAGGGTCACCTTGCCGTGCACCACGGCCTTGTCCTTGATCTGTTGCAGCAGCTCAGCGCGTACGTCCGTCATGCCGACCAGCTTAGAGGCGGCGCCAGGTCCAGGTGGTGGCGGCTTCCAGCGGCTCCAGCGGGGTGACGAGACGGGGGAGCGTGTTGAGGCCGTTCGGCGGGCCGGTCTGCGGCTCCACGCACACGGCCGCCTCCTGCTCGTCGTAGACCACGACCCACTGCTCGCGGCTGGTCACCTTCAGCTCCAGCTGCCCCGGCCAGGTGAGGGTGACGTCGACGCCGTCGGGCATGCCGAAGCAGTCGTCCCAGGGGCCGGGTCGGGGGTCGATGCGGTTGCCGGTGGGCAGGTGGTCCGCGCCGCGCTCCTCCTGCCAGGCGGGGGTGAAGTCGAGCTGGGCGTCCTGGCCGCCGAGGTTGCGGTTGAACCAGGGGTGCCAGCCGATCTGCGCCGGGAAGGAGTTGTCGTACGTCTCCACGGCCATCGTCAGCGTCAACGAGTCCTCGGTGAGCCGCACGGCGTGCGTGACGCGGGCGGGGTGCGGCCAGGGGTCGCCGAGTTCGCACGTGATCACGGCCTCGTCCGCCGAGACCCGCGCGGTGCGCCAGGCGCCGTCGCGGGCGGTGCCGTGGATGGCGTGCGGCGGCGAGTTGAGCGGCATCTGGACGATGTCGGCGCCGTCGCGGAACCGGCCGTCCCGGATGCGGCCGCACCACGGCACCATCGGGAAGCAGCCGAAGCGGTCGCCCTGGCGGAGGAGTTCGAGGGAGCCGACTTCTAGTCCGGCGATGCGGCCGCCGTTGCCGGGGTGCAGGTGGAGGGTGGCGTCGCCTGCGGTCAGCGTGATGTCTTCGTTACTCACGGGATGACAGTACTGGGGGAGGGGCGCCGAGTTTCGGGTGCGGGTGGGTGGGGGGTCGCTCGCGCCCACGCGGCGGAGCCGCACATCAAATACAGCCCCGCGCCCCTAAAGGGCGCTTCCCAGCGCGAGCGCGGGCGAGTGGAGCCCCCTGCTGCTGCGGCCTCGCTCAGCGGCGTCTGCGCAGTGCTCTCGTGACCACGATCGCCGATGCCAGGGCCAGTGCCGCCGCCGGGGCGGCCCAGCGCAGTGCCGAACCCGCCGCCACCGTCTGCGGGGCCGGCACCGGCGCGTAGCGGCCGCGGGGCGGGGCATGGTCGACCTCCTCCGCGCTGCGGCCGATCATCGTGCGGCGGGCGTGGGCCGCCTCGGCGAAGATCTCGGGCAGCGGCTCCTCGACCGGTTCGGGCGCCAGGGACGGCGGCGGGACCTCCGCCTCGAAGAGCGACACCGGCTGGTCCGGGGGCTCGGGCCGCGCCTCCCCCAGGCCCTCCACGAAACGGTTGAGCAGCCTTGTCGCCGCCGACTCCACCGCCTCCGCCGGCAGTTCCGCGACCCGCCCGCCGGCGGACGCCGTGCCGGTCACCGTGACCTGGCAGCCCTCGTCGGTGTCCGCGAGGCGGAGCGTGAGCGCCAGTTTCACCGTGCCGGTGCCGCGGGCCTCGGTGGCGTCACCGTCGAGCGCGTACGAACCGTCGTCACGGGCGCTGACGCGCAGGGAGCCCCGGTAGGTGATCGAGTGGCTGCCGACGCGGACCTTGACGCGGCCGGTGCCGGGGGCGGCGCCCGTGTCCTGCTGGAGGCCGGGGAGCGCCCGGGCGACCCGCGCGGGGTCGGCCAGCGCCTCCCTGAGCCGCGAGGCCGGGGCCGGGACGTACACCTGGTGCTCCATGCCGACTGAGCCTACCCAGGAGTCGAGCCGACGTACCCTCCGCGACGCACGGCACCCTGCCGGGGCGCGGGACTCCCCGTGGACGGGCCCGTGCTCAGTACCGCGGATCCACCAACGTGGAGGCCGGCAGTCGCGTCGGCGGTGTCTCCAGCGCGTCTGCGCGCAGGTCCCGCCCGGTCAGCGTGTGCAGCCGCGGACCGTCGGCCGACAGCCGCAGCCGGGGCCCGCGCGAGGCCTCCGTCGCGAGGATGAAGCCCCAGTCGTGCGGGGCCCTGGACTCGCCCGCCGAGCGGTCGGGGCCGGCGGTGAAGCCGGGGTCGCGGCCGAGGACCCGGTAGGGGGTCGTGGCCAGGCCGGCGGCGCGCATGGTCGCCGCCACCGTCCAGAAGTCACGGGGGCGGGCCCGGACCGGGCCGGCGTGCACGACCAGCCGGCCGCCGGGGGCGAGGGCGCGGCGGGCCAGGCCGTAGAACTCCTCGGAGTACAGCTTGGTGCTGGCCGTGATGCCGGGGTCGGGCAGGTCGGCGATCACGACGTCGTACGCGGCGTGCGGCGCGGTCCGGCGCAGCCAGCAGAAGGCGTCGGCGGTGGCCACGTGGACGTGCGGGTCGTCGTAGACGTGGCCGTTGAGTGCGGAGAGGGCGGGGTCCTGGCGGGCGAGGCGGACCAGGCCCGCGTCGAGTTCGACGACGTCGACGCGGTCGACGCCGGGGTGGCGGAGCACCTCGCGCGCGGCCATGCCGTCACCGCCGCCGAGGATCAGCACGCGCGCGTGCGGGCCGCTCATCGCCGGGTGGACGAGGGCTTCGTGGTACCGGCGTTCGTCACGGCCGCCGACGCGCAGCCGGCCGTCGAGGAAGAGGTCGAGGGGGCGGCCGTGGGTGCCGCCGGTGAGGACGACCTCCTGGACGTCTGTCTGGAGGGCGACCCGGACGTCGTCGCCGTAGACCGCGTGCCGGGCGGCCCGTTCGAAGTCGTCGACGTGGGCGGCGGCGGAGGCGAGGACGCCGAGGACGGTCACGTTGGCGACGAGGAGGGTCCAGCGGGCCCGGCGGGACAGGTCGCGGCGGAACAGGCCGAGGACCAGGGCGCCGCCGACGACGACGTTGACCGTGCCGGTGAGCAGGGTGCCGGTCAACTGGCCCAGGAACGGCAGCAGGAGGAAGGGGAAGGCCAGGCCGCCGACCAGCGCGCCGACGTAGTCCGCCGCGAACAGGTCGGCCACCGCGCCGCCCGCGTCCTGGCGGCGGATGCGCTGGATGAGTTCCATCAGCAGCGGCACCTCGGCTCCGATCAGCAGGCCGATGGCGAGGGAGAAGGCGACCAGGAGGCAGCGCGGGCCGGCCGACCACAGGCCGCCCCAGCCGCCGGTCCAGGCGAAGACGGCGTACAGGGCCATGGCGCTGCAGCCGCCGATCAGCGCCAACGCGGCCTCCACCGCGCCGAATCCGGCCGCCGCGTGCCAGCGCAGCCGCTTCGCGGCCAGCGAGCCGACGCCCATCGCGAAGACCATCACGGACAGCACCACGGAGGCCTGGGTGACCGAGTCGCCGATCAAGTACGAGGCGAGGGCGACGAGTTCGAGTTCGTACACCAACCCGCAGGCCGCGCAGACGAAGACGCACGCGAGGACCAGGAACCGGCCCGTCCCCGGCCGCACGGGCAGCGGCGCGGGGGCACCCCAGGGCGGTGGTGCGCCGGGAGGGGCGGGTGCGTGCGGATCGATCACTCTGCGACGTTACGTCACTCGCTCGGTACGCTTCGTCACCCACACGTGTGGAAAACGGCCGCCCTTGACGCCCTGTTGGTTTATGTCATCCGGGGAGGGGTTGGGGCACCGGAACCCGTACGCCGACCCTCGTCCGGGTCGCCACCAACTGGCCGTCCTGCGGGTAGGCGTGCCAGGTCCGCCAGTGCACCTGGCCCTCGTGGCGCTGGGCGAGCAGTGCGGTGAACGCGTGCGGGCTGCCCGGGAAGACTCCGGCGAGGCCGTGCGGATGCTCGGAGACCAGGGCGAGCAGTTCCTGGGCGCGGCCGGCGAAGGAGCCCGGTGACAGCACCTCGACGCGGGCCGCGAACTCGTACTCCCAGTCGCCGATGCGCTTGGCGACCCCGAGCGGCAGGGGGGTGCTGGACCCCGGGATGCACGCCACCGTCTCCGAACAGCCGCCGCACTCCTCCTCCAGGAGCACCTGGTGGGACGCGCCCAGCAGTCTCAGCTGGAGTTTCGCCCCGGACAGTTCCAGGTCGAGGGTGGCCAGGGCGGGCAGCGGCTCGCGCCCCAGAGCCCAGGCGAGATCGGCCGCGCGCGTATCGGTGTAGGTGGTGTTCAGGGTCGTGAGCATGGATCGGCTCCGCTAACACGCAAATGGGGAGGAGGGTGGTCCGGCGCACCTCGGTGGACACCGGGAGATCGGCCCGGCCGGCCCAGCCGGGGGAGGGGTGTCGTCAGGACGTCCGAGGCGCTGCTTTGGTGATTTAGAGGGAATCATGAACTGTGGCGCTGCCACAGCGTTTTTACCCAACTTCGTGGGGTTTCCATCCCCTAGAGGGCTCCACAGCTCAACTGTTCAACCACGTTGTGCGCCCTGCTCCCTCTGGCGCACGCCGGGGCGCCCGGGGAGAGCTCCCCGCTCTCCGCCCGGACGCCCCGGTTCCCCCGGTCAGCTGCCCCCGCCGCAGCCGCCCCCGCCGCCGCAGGACGAGCCGCCGCCGCAGGAGGAGTGCCCTCCGCCGCACGAGTGACCCCCGTGTCCCCCATGCCCGCCGTGGCCTCCGTTCGAGGACGACGATCCCGAGTCCCCGGCCCACCAGCTGCCCGAGCTGTCGTAGGAGGAGCCGCCCCGGCCGGACGCCCCCCTGCTCATCCCGCCCTTGCGGGCCGCGGTCCTGACGATCGCCAGGCAGACGATCGCGGCCGCCACCACGATGAAGACGATGCCCATGGCGTCACCTTCTTTCCGTTCGCGCGGAGCGACCCCCCGTGGGCGCCCCGGCCGCCGCGTGACCGCGACGTGAGCCGGTGATGCCCGGCCCTGCCGACGGCCAAAGCAGAGTTGAGGAACTTCTGAGGGTCCATCCCGGAAAATCGCTCCTGACCTGCGCAGATGGTGCCGATGGCGCGGCAGGCACGCTCCCGGCTGTCGGACGTCAGGTGGACGTGCACCCGAGTGCCCGACTTGCGGATGCGCGCGGCCGACCGAACGCTTGAGCGGAGGGTGGGGACATGGGGGCGTGAACGTCCGCCTGGGCGTTCGAAAGGAGATCACATGTCTGTTCGAAGCATGACGTCGGCACGGCTCACGGACGGCCGCCCGCAAGTGTTCGCGGGAAGCAACCACGGGCTGTTCACCCGGTGGAAGGTGAGCGAGCTCCCGAACGCCGCCTGGACCGGCTGGCAGCAGTTCGACTTCGACCACGGCCGTGTGGTGTCGCTCGCCGCAGCCCCGCTCACGGACGAACGGCCGCAGATATTCGCCGTGTCCGACGGCGGCGAACTGTGGTCCACCTGGAAGGTGACCACCGACTCGAGCGCCGCCTGGGCCGACTGGACGAAGTTCAACGGCCTGCCGGGATCGGCCCGCAGCGTGGGTGTGGCCACCCTGACGGACGGCCGTCCACAGATCGTGGTCGGCACCGACTCCGGTTCGGTGTCCTCCTGGAAGGTGAGCACCCACCCCGACGCCGCCTGGACCAACTGGTCCCCCTTCGACGGCCCGCCCGCCTGATCCCCGAGGCGCACGGCAGGTGACCAACTGGCTGTGGCCAGACGGCGGATGAGGCGCTCGGCCGGGCCTTCCCGGCCGAGCGTTCCGCGTGGGCGGGCGCATCGCCGCAGGTGTCCGCCCCCGTGGGCAAGTTGAGGAACTCCGGAGTCTGGGCGCAGGATGGCCGGCATGACCTCCAGCGAACGCCCTCTCCTCAACCGCCGGCTCGCAGAGTTCGGGACCACGATCTTCGCCGAGATGTCCGCCCTGGCGCTCAGCACCGGGTCCATCAACCTCGGTCAGGGCTTCCCGGACACCGACGGCCCCGAGGAGGTCAGGGAGGCGGCCGTGCGGGCGCTGCGCGCGGGGCGCGGCAACCAGTACCCGCCGGGGCCGGGCGTCCCCGAGCTGCGCACCGCGATCGCCGCACACCAGGAGCGGTGGTACGGGCTGTCGTACGACCCGGACGCGGAGGTGCTGGTCACGGCGGGCGCCACGGAGGCGATCGCGGCCGCCCTGCTCGCCCTGGTGGAGCCGGGTGACGAGGTCGTCGCCCTGGAGCCGTACTACGACTCCTACGCGGCCTGCATCGCGATGGCCGGCGGCACCCGGGTCCCGGTCACCCTCCGCCCGGACGGCGCCACCTTCCGCCTCGACCTCGACGAACTGCGCGCCGCCGTCACCCCCCGCACCCGCCTCCTCCTGGTCAACACCCCGCACAACCCGACCGGCACGGTCCTCACCCGCGCCGAGCTGACCGCGATCGCCGAGCTCGCGGTCGAGCGGGACCTGCTGGTCGTCACGGACGAGGTCTACGAGCACCTGGTCTTCGACGCGGCCGGGCACCTCCCCCTCGCCACCTTCCCCGGCATGCGCGAACGCACGGTCACCATCGGGTCGGCCGGCAAGACCTTCTCCTTCACCGGCTGGAAGGTCGGCTGGGTGACCTCGACGCCGGAACTGGTCACGGCGGTGCGCTCGGCGAAGCAGTTCCTGACCTACGTCTCCTCGGGCCCCTTCCAGTACGCGGTCGCGGAGGCCCTCGCCCTCCCGGACTCCTACTTCGAGGCCTTCCGCGAGGACATGCGGACCAAGCGCGACATCCTCGCGGCGGGCCTGGCGGAGGCGGGCTTCAAGGTCTACGACACCGCCGGCACGTACTTCATCACCACCGACATCCGGCCCCTTGGTGAGAGCGACGGCTTCGCCTTCTGCCGTGCGCTGCCGAAGCGCTGCGGGGTGGTCGCGATCCCCAACGCGGTCTTCTATGACCACCGCGAGCAGGGCGCGCCCTTTGTCCGCTTCGCGTTCTGCAAGCGCCCGGAGGTGCTCAAGGAGGCGGCGGAGCGGCTGCGACGGCTGGGGTAGCCGGGCCCGATACCACCCCCGGGCTCGCCGGCGGCCCGCGCCACGCCAGGAGGCGTGCCTCTCCGCTACCCCATCGGACGCATATCTCTCGCACTTCGCCCCGGTGCCCCGCAGGGTGCGAATGTGAGCCACGCCAGCACCACCGCCAGTACGACCACCGGCACGACCACCGGCACCGCCGCTCTCGCCCCGTCCCTCGTCACCGCGGGCGGCGTCGCGGTGGGGCTGTTCGCGGCGGCCCGGCTCACCGGCATGGCCGTGGTCGCGCTGGCCGCCTGGGCGGCCGGCAGGCATCCGCTGACCCTGCTCGGCCGGTCCTGGGACTCGGTCTGGTACCTGGGCATCGCGGCGCACGGCTACGGCCGGACCCTGTACTTCCGCCCCGACGTCATCCACAGCGACCTGGCGTTCTTCCCGCTCTACCCGGCCCTGATCCGGATCCTGACGACCGTCACCCCGCTGAGCGGGGCGGGTGCCGGCCTGCTGGTGTCCTGGGCGGCCGCCGCCGTGGCCGCCGCCGGCATCTACGCGGTGGGCGCCCGGCTGCACGGCCGCGCGGTGGGCACGGTCCTCGTCCTGCTCTGGGGCCTGCTGCCGCACTCCGTGGTGCTGTCCATGGCGTACACGGAACCGGTCCTGACCGCGTTCGCCGCCTGGTCCCTGTACGCGGTCCTGGCCGGGAACTGGCTGTGGGCGGGCGCGCTGGCCGCCCTGGCGGGCCTGTCCCGGCCGAACGGCTTCGCGGTCGCGGCGGCCGTCCTGCTCGCCGCCGGCTGCGCGATACACCGCTCCCGCGGCCGGGTTACCCACAGGCTGTGGACGGGCGCGGCACTCGCCCCGCTCGGCTGGCTCGCGTACGTCCTGTGGGTGGGCCGCCGCACCGGCGATCCGCTCGGCGGCTACTTCGGCGTACAGCGCCTGTGGGGCTCACGCTTCGACTTCGGCCGGGGCTCGCTGCTCTTCGTCCGCGGCCTGCTGCTGCGCGGCGACCGCTTCGTCTTCCCGATGGCCCTGGTGATCGTGGCGACGGCGGTGGTCCTCTTCGCGCTCCTGCTGCTGGACCGGGCCCCGCTGCCGCTCCTCGCCTACACCGCCGTACTCCTGCTGATCGCGCTCGGCGGCTCGGGCTTCTTCGAGTCCAAGCCGCGCTTCCTCCTGCCGGCCTTCCCGCTCCTCCTCCCGCCGGCCCGGGCGCTGGTCCGCACGGCGAGAGCCCGGCCCTGGCACGCGTCCGTGGTGGTCGCGGCCCTGGCCGGGCTCTCGTTCGGCTACGGCGCGTATCTGGTCGTCGTCGCCGGCACGCCCCTGTAGAGCTGCCTACTCCTCGTCGTCGCCCTCGGGCTGGTCGGCCCCGTCGACGGCCTCCTCCAGGCCGAGCTGCTCGACGAGCCACTTGTCGAACTCGATCGCGGCCCGCACCCAGCTGACCGTGGACGACACGAAGTGGTTGATGTCGACGCCCATGCCGATCAGCATCTGCGCCTCACCGATGAGACGGACGGTGCCGTCGTCGTGGGTGTGGGTGTAGACCTTGGGCCACAGCGTCCGGCGGTTCCAGTCGTCGATGGACTCCAGGAGCTGGGGCTTCTCGTCGATCTTGTGGGGGCGGTCGTAGAACGTCCGCACCGAGAAGACGGACTGCTCGTCCTCGCCACGGAACATGAAGTACGTACGGAACTGCTCCCACGGCGCCGCGAGGTCGCCCTCGTCGTCGACGACGTACTTGAGCTCCATCTGGTCGAGGAGCTGCTTCACAAGATCCTGATCCGGGACGACGGGGCCCGCCGGTCCTTGGGGCTGCGGCTCGGGCTGGCCCCCGAAGCTCGGAATCGAGGACGGGTCGATGGACATATGTGAACACTCCTGCGGTCGTCTGGCTCGTCCGGTCATCGCTGAGACCAGACGTAGGTCCCACCCTCTCTCCCTTGGACCGCGACCGGCAACCCGCTCCGCCCCGAGCCGCCGATTCACGCCGGATCATGGCGTGGGGCCCACCGGGTGACGGGCCTGCCTCTCGCGGTCGTCACAGGGTCTTACCGGTGCCTTCGGCGGCGCTCTCCGCGGTCACCGGACCCACGATCAGGCCCTCCCCGAAGGCGTCCACGCGGATCGTGTCGCCGTCCTTGACCTCGCCGGACAGGATCTCCTTGGCCAGGCGGTCGCCGATGGCGGTCTGGACCAGGCGGCGCAGCTGCCGGGCGCCGTACGCCGGGTCGTTGCCCTCCTCGGCGAGCCAGGCCAGGGCCTCGGGAGTGATCTCCAGGGCGAGGCGGCGGTCGGCCAGGCGCTTGGCCAGCCGGTCGATCTGGAGCCGGGCGATCCGGGCCAGCTCGTCCTTGGCCAGGGCGGAGAAGACGACCAGGTCGTCCAGGCGGTTGAGGAACTCCGGCTTGAAGGACTGCCGGACCGTCTCCAGGACCTGCCGCTTCTTCTCCTCCTCGCCGAGCACCGGGTCGACCAGGTACTGGCTGCCCAGGTTCGACGTCAGCACCAGGATGGTGTTGCGGAAGTCGACCGTGCGGCCCTGGCCGTCGGTGAGCCGGCCGTCGTCCAGCACCTGGAGGAGGATGTCGAAGACCTCGGGATGGGCCTTCTCCACCTCGTCCAGGAGGACCACGGTGTAGGGGCGGCGGCGGACCGCCTCGGTCAGCTGGCCGCCCTCCTCGTAGCCGACGTATCCGGGCGGGGCGCCGACCAGCCGGGCCACGCTGTGCTTCTCGCTGTACTCCGACATGTCGATCCGGACCATCGCCCGCTCGTCGTCGAAGAGGAAGTCGGCGAGCGCCTTGGCCAGCTCCGTCTTGCCGACACCGGTCGGGCCGAGGAAGAGGAAGGAGCCGGTCGGGCGGTCCGGGTCGGCGATACCGGCACGGGACCGTCGTACGGCGTCGGACACCGCGCGTACGGCCTCGGTCTGGCCGATGAGGCGGCGGCCCAGCTCGTCCTCCATGCGGAGCAGCTTCTGGGTCTCGCCCTCCATGAGGCGCCCGGCGGGGATGCCGGTCCAGGCGGCCACCACGTCCGCGATGTCGTCGGAGCCGACCTCGTCCTTGACCATGGTGTCCCGGGCGGTCTCCTCCTCGGCCTCGGACGCGGCCTCCAGCTCCTTCTCCAGCTGCGGGATCTCGCCGTACAGCAGCTTGGAGGCGGTGTCGAAGTCGCCGTCGCGCTGGGCGCGTTCGGCGGTGCCGCGGAGTTCGTCGAGCTTCTCCTTCAGCTCGCCGACCCGGTTCAGGGACTGCTTCTCGCGCTCCCAGCGGGCGTTGAGGCCGCGCAGGTCCTCCTCCTTGTCGGCGAGGTCGCGGCGCAGCTTCTCCAGGCGCTCCCGGGAGGCCGGGTCGGTCTCCTTCTCCAGCGCCAGCTCCTCCATCTTCAACCGGTCGACGGAGCGCTGGAGTTCGTCGATCTCGACGGGCGACGAGTCGATCTCCATGCGGAGGCGGGAGGCGGCCTCGTCGACGAGGTCGATGGCCTTGTCGGGGAGGAAGCGGGAGGTGATGTAACGGTCGGAGAGGGTCGCGGCGGCCACCAGCGCGCTGTCGGCGATCTGGACCTTGTGGTGGGCCTCGTAACGGCCCTTCAGGCCACGGAGGATGGCGATGGTGTCCTCGACGGTCGGCTCCGCCACCAGCACCTGCTGGAAGCGGCGCTCCAGCGCCGGGTCCTTCTCGATCCGCTCCCGGTACTCGTCGAGGGTGGTCGCGCCGACCATGCGCAGCTCACCGCGGGCCAGCATCGGCTTCAGCATGTTGCCGGCGTCCATGGCGGAGTCACCGCCGGCTCCGGCGCCGACGACCGTGTGCAGCTCGTCGATGAAGGTGATGATCTGCCCGTCGGAGTCCTTGATCTCGGCGAGGACGGTCTTCAGCCGCTCCTCGAACTCGCCCCGGTACTTCGCGCCCGCGACCATCGCGCCCAGGTCCAGCGCCACCAGCCGCTTGTTCTTCAGCGACTCCGGCACGTCCCCCTTCACGATCCGCTGGGCGAGGCCCTCGACCACGGCGGTCTTGCCGACACCCGGCTCACCGATGAGCACGGGGTTGTTCTTGGTACGGCGGGACAGCACCTGCACGACCCGCCGGATCTCCTGGTCCCGCCCGATGACGGGGTCGAGCTTGCCGTCCCGGGCGGCGGCCGTGAAGTCCGTCCCGAACTTCTCCAGCGCCTTGTACTGCCCCTCCGGGTCGGCGGTGGTCACCCGGCGCCCGCCGCGCGCCTTCTGGAAGGCCTCCACCAGCTTCTTCGCGGTGGCTCCCTGCCGGTCGAGCACCTCGCCGGCCGCGCCGCCCTTCGCGGCGATGCCGATGAGCAGGTGCTCGGTGGAGAGGTAGTCGTCGCCGAGTTCCTTGGCACGCTCGTCGGCGTCGGCGAGGACCGCGAGCAGTTCGCGGCTGGGCTGCGGGGGCGCGACCGTGGAGCCGGTCACGCTGGGCAGTGCGGCCAGCGCGCGCTCGGCGCCCTGGCGTACGACGGCCTGGTCGGCGTCGACGGCCGCGAGCAGGTCGGTGATGTTCTCGTTCTCCTGCCCCGCCAGCAGAGCCAGCAGCAGGTGAACAGGCGTCAGATCCGCGTGCCCCTCGGTCACGGCCCGGCTGCTGGCCGCGTTGATCGCGTCCCGGCTCCTGTTGGTCAGCTCGGCGTCCACGTTCGCGTTCTCCTCCTCGGCATCGTTCGGCTGACTCAGCCAACGTACACAAAGTTGAGTCTATTCCACTCAAGGTAGAGACGGGAGCCTTTCCCGGGACCAGCTTCGGGGGGTGCGAGGGGGGACCCTCTGTGGCAGGCGTCGAAGGCGCGGGGGCGGGATCGAGCCGGTGCCCCGGGGTGGCCGCCCTGTTCCGCCGGGGTTCCGTCGACGGGTTTCAGCCACCGTGAACCTTGGCCGAAACCGGCCGATACGCCGAAATGTCCCCCGAAAACTGCAGCGGCGTCACCGTGTTCAGGTCACGGTGACGCCGCTGCGGGGGGAAGCACCTGAGCGATCTTTTACGACGGGGGAATCGCGTCAGGCACTGCGGGGGGTGGCCGAGATGGTCCTCACGTCCGGTACCTCCGGCTCAGCCAGCCGGTGGTCCCGTTGGTCCAGATTCACAAAAATCATTCCGTACCGGACGGCGCACCGCACGGGCTGCGGCGCACCCCGGGGTTTGCGCAGACACCGGTAGGCCCGTACGTCCTCTTCCTCGTCCCGCGTGACGACGACCGGCTCACCGAAGACGGTCACCATCAGCGAGTCACCGCTGTGGGGGATGGCGGTGACCAGATCGATGAAGTGCCAGCCGGAGCGGTAGGCGGTGGCCATCTCGCGTCGGAAGGATCGGTCGTCGGGTGGGGTGGTCACTTCAGCTCCCGGCTCCATCGGTCACGGAATCAGTAGTGCCAGCAGTCTCGGAGGTCGCGGCCACCGCCGGCCAGCTGCTGTTCGCACGAACCTCACTCTTCCCGGTGGGCGAAAAGCCACTGAGTACTCCGAGGGCTGCGACGGCTGAGAAGGCGGCAACAAGCACCGAGCGAAGCAGTTTGTTACGCATCTTCGGCTTCGTCCTCACTTGAAGGTCCCCTTTTCCCCCGTCAGGTACGACGATGGCTCATTCGGGCACGTCGTGGCCACACAATCGGTGCATCATGTTCCTGCATGTTCAGGACCCTGGGGGGTGGAGTTTTGGTAACAAGTCACTCAAATGCGACACATCCCCACGCCTTGAACGAGTTGTGCACGGAGGGTAGTCGCCTGTATGCGGCCGCGCTCCGCGCGGGACGGATCGCTCGCGCGGACGCGGAACCGGCTCCCTGCCTGATGGATTCCGCCCTGCTGCATCCCGACCCCGACGATCCGAACTGGTTGCGTCCGGTGCCGCCGGCGATCGCACTGGCCCAGCGTCTCAATCCCATCGAGCGCGAGATCAGCACACGCCGTCAGCTCGCCACCGACATCGCCGGCACCTTCGAGCCCTTCCTGTCCATCGGCGGTCAGTCGGAGTCGGGCGGCGGGTCGATCACGGTGCTGGAGGGCGGCGAGCGCATCAACGCCGCGCTCAACCTGGCCACGGCCCAGTGCCATACGGAGATGCTCACCGTCCAGCCGAGCGACCGGATGCCCGAACGCAGCATGCTGCGCGGACTGGAACGCGACAAGCCGCTCATAGAGCGGGGCGTACGGATCCGCACCCTGTACCAGCACACCGCCCGCTACAGCCAGGAGAAGCTGGCCTACGCGGCGCAGCTCGCCGACGGCAAGGTGGAGTACCGCTCCATAGACGAGCTGGTGGAGCGCCTGATCATCTGTGACGAGACGGTCGCCTTCATCCCCATTCGGGACGACCAGCAGGTCGCTCTGGAACTGCGCCATCCGGGCCTGGTCCGCTACCTGGTCAAGGTGTTCGAGTTCATGTGGACCCGAGCGGTCCCGCTGAGCGCCGGCGCCCCCTACGAGACCGCTCCCGACGGCATCACCGACATCCAGCACTCCATCGCGAAGCTGCTCGTCGAGGGCCATGTCGACGAGGCCATCGCTCGCCGCCTGGGCATGAACGTCCGCACCTGCCGCGCCCATATCGCCAAGCTGGCCCAGGTGCTCGGCAGCGGCAGCCGTGCACAGCTCGGCTACCTGATCGCGCAGTCCGGGATCCTGGACCAGAGGCTCCCCGAGGAGGGCGGGGCCGGGTGACATCGGCTCCGCACACCGAGCACGGCATCGAGAGCCTGTGCGCCGCGGGGACCGAGCTGTACGAACGTGCCCTGGCCGAGGGACACATATCCGCCCGGGACGCCGCCGAAGCGCCCTGTCTCGTCGACCTCGGTCTGCTGCACCCGGCCCTGGACGACCTCGGCCGACTGGAGCCCGTGGCGCCCGCCATCGCCCTGAACCGGCTGCTGCGCGCCACCCGCGCCGGCATCGCGGACGCCCACCGCCGCGAGAACCTCCTGGTGGACACCTGGGAGTCACTGCTGCGGCTGGGCCTCCGCCCGATCGCGGACACGAGCACCGACATCCCGCCGCTGCTCCTGCACAGTGGCACCGCACGGATCAATGACGCCATCACCGACGCCATGACCGAGGCGGACCGAGAACTCCTCTGCGTCCAGCCGCACACCGGTCGTGTGGGCCCGCGCGGCGACGCCGCCAGCGAGATCTCCTTCGACCGGGACCAGCGGTTCCTGGACCGCGGAGGCCGTATCCGCACGCTCATGCAGCACTCCTTGGCCCATCTGCCGGGCGTCGTCGCCTACAACGAGATACTGAACGGCGACACCATGGTGCGCGGCCTGGACGAACTGCCCGACCGGCTGATCGTCATCGACCGCACGATCGCCTTCCTCCCCGCCGACCGGAACGGCACGCTCGCCCTCGAAGTCCGGCACCCCGCCTTGATCCGTTACCTCGTCACCACCTTCGACCGTCTCTGGCGCCTGGCCACCCCGATGTTCCCCAAGGCCGAGCAACGCCCCACCGTCAACGGCATCACCCCCCGCCAGCAAGCCATCGCCGCCCTCCTCGTGGAAGGCCACACCGACGCCGTCATCGCCGAGCGCCTCGGCATGAACATCCGCACCGCCCGCGACCACATCGCCAAGCTCGCCACCACCCTCGGCAGCGAGAGCCGGGCCCAGCTCGGCTACCTCATCGGACGCTCGGGGATCCTTGATCAGGAAGGCTGATCACGGCCGGCGCCCCGCTCGCCTCGCCCGGCGGCCGGTCCAGCCCCACCTGCGCTATCCGCACGCCCAGTTGGGTACGGCTGGCCGCGCCCAGCGTCTCCGAGAGGCGGGCGATGTGGGCGCGGCAGGTACGGACGCTGATGCCCAGGCGTTCGGCGATCACCGCGTCCTGGTGGCCCTCTGCGAGCAGCGCCGCGATGGACTGCTCCCGGTGCGAGATGCCCTCGATGCCGGTGTCGGGGAGCGGGGCGGTGAGCGGGATCGCGAGGCGCCACAGCCGTTCGAAGACGGTGACGAAGTACTCGACCAGGGCGGGGTGGCGCAGCTCCAGGGCCATCGTGCGGTCGGCGTTCGCGGGAATGAACGCCACCGTGCGGTCGAAGAGGATGAGGCGGTCGATGACCTCGTCGAGCGTCCGGGCCTCCACCGCGTCGCCCATCAGCTCCAGGTAGTTGAGCAGGCCCTGGCCGTGCCGGGCGACATGCGTGTACAGGTCCCGCATGCGCACGCCCCGGCCGCGCAGGGCGACCGCCCGGTGCAGTCCCTCGGTCAGCTCCGACTCACGGCGGATACCGCCCGGCTGCACGGTCAGCACCTCGCTGGTGCATGCCTCCGTCGCCTGGTCCATCGCCGCCTGGATCCGTGACAGCCCGTCCAGGACCCGGATCGCCGCCGTGCCCTCGGCGGAGGCCGACACGGCCTGCAGCTGCCGGCCTAGACCCGCGTACCACTCGAAGGCCTCGACCGCCGAGCCCATCCGCCGCTGGCTGTCGGTGACCTCGTCGTAGACCCCGCGCAGCAGCCGGGTCATGACCTCCTGCGGGGCGGTCGGCACCAGCCAGTCCATGTCGTCGGGGTCCGGGTGCAGCAGTGCCAGTTCCAGCAGGCAGGGCACCGCGTCGGCGTCCGTGCGCGCAACCCGGCCCCGGCGCACGGCACGGGAATACACGCGATCCCCGGCGGCGCACAGTCGGTCGGCACCGTGTGGATGCTTCTCCGTCCCGTGCCCGGCCATCGCCCATTCCACCCCCGGTTTGCTGCCTCTTCCGCAGCGCAACTATGAGCGGTCCGGACCGGGTCCGCAACACGGCTCCCCTCGCACCGGGTGCCGTAATGGACGGATGCGCCCGGGTATCTCCCGGCCTCCGCAGTCCGCACTGCAACAAGATGACGGTGGTGGCGGCGGGACCACAGGAGCATCGTGGCTGTCGCTTACCACGGGTGTTCGCCGGACACCCGGAGGGGCCCGGACCGGCCTCCCCCGATCGGTCCGGGGCCCTCGCAACGCGCCCACGGGGGTGGCGCGTTGCGAGGAGGGCCGCTCGCGGGCACGTCACGCGGGGACCTGGCGAATCCCCGAAATCCGCCGGTGATCACCGCGTTACGTGCCCGCTCTAACGTCCCTTCATGGCGGACATATTTGACGCGTACGCGTTGGCCGACGCGTGGGACGAGATGTTTGTGCGGCCGGGTGAGGTCAGGACCGCCTACGAGCCGGTACTGGCGGCACTCCAGCCGATCGAGCCCGGTGAACTGCGCTTCCGGGCCGACCAGATGGCCCGCGCCTTCACCGACCGTGGCGTGACCTACGCCTTCGCGGGCGAGGAGCGGCCCTGGCCGCTGGACCTGGTGCCCAGAATCCTCGACGCCCTGGAATGGGATCTCGTACGAAGAGGCGTGGCCCAGCGGGTCAGAGCCCTGGAGGCCTATCTCGCAGACGCCTACGGGCACGCCCGGGCCTTCGAGGACGGGGTGGTGCCCTGGCGGCTGCTGCTGTCCTCGCCGCACTTCCACCGGGCGGCGCACGCGGTGGAACCGCCCGGCGGGGTGCGCATCCACGTGGCCGGAATCGACCTGGTGCGGGACGAGGCCGGGGAGTTCCGGGTGCTCGAGGACAACGTGCGGGTGCCGAGCGGGGTGTCGTACGTCATCGAGAACCGGCGGGCGATGACCCGGATCTTCCCCTCGCTCTTCGCCGAGCAGCATGTGCTGCCGGTGGACGGCTACGCCGGGCGGCTGCTCGCCGCGCTGCGCGCCGCAGCGCCCGGCGGGGCGGCGAGCGATCCCCGGGTCGTGGTGCTCACCCCGGGGCCCGGCAACGCGGCCTACTTCGAACACGCCCTGCTGGCCCGGCTGATGGGCGTGCAGCTGGTCGAGGGTCACGACCTGGTGTGCCGCAACAACCGGGTGTGGATGCGGACGACGCGCGGCGAGGTGCCCGTGCACGTCGTATACCGGCGCCTCGACGACGACTTCCTCGACCCGCTGCACTTCCGCCCGGACTCGGTGATCGGCTGCCCCGGCATCCTGAACGCCGCCATCGCCGGTCACGTCACACTCGCGAACGCCGTGGGCAACGGCATCGCGGACGACAAACTCCTCTACACCTACGTCCCGGATCTCATCCGCTACTACCTCGGTGAGGAACCGATTCTCCCCAATGTCGAGTCCTACCGACCTGATGAACCCGGCCAGTTGGAGGCGGTCCTCGACCAGCTCGACCAGCTGGTCGTGAAGCCCGTCGACGGTGCCGGCGGACAGGGCATCGTGATCGGGCCGAAGGCCGACGCCGAGACCCTGGAACGCACTCGCAAAGCCGTGGTCGCCGACCCGCGCGGCTTCATCGCGCAGCGTCCGGTCGCCCTCTCCACCTCTCCCACCCTCGCGGGTGAACGCATGGCACCCCGCCACATTGACCTGCGTCCGTTCGCCGTGAACGACGGCGACGACATCTGGGTGCTGCCCGGCGGACTGACCCGGGTCGCCCTCCAGGAGGGCAACCTGATCGTCAACTCCAGCCAGGGCGGCGGCTCCAAGGACACCTGGGTGCTCGCCGAGGGTCCCGCCGAGCGGCCCGTACCGGCCCCGGCCGGCACCGTCGTCCCGGAGATCGCGCCACGCCTCCTGGGCCCCGACGGCACCCGTCCCGACGTACCGGAAGGAGCGCAGCAGTGAACGACGTGATCCTCTCCCGTATCGCCGAGGCACTGACCTGGACCGGACGGTACGTCGAGCGCGCCGACGCCACCGGCCGCATCCTCGACGCCTACCTGCACCGGATGCTGGAGGACCCCTGGCGCGACGAGGACACGGCCTGCCGGTCGCTGTACGCGATCCTCGGAGTCGACGCCGGCCCGGAGCCCGTGGACATGCAGCAGGTCCTGGACCAGCTCGCCTTCGACGCCCGCTCGACGGGGGCGATCGAGGGCGCGCTGGGCGCCGCCCGCCGGAACGCGCGCAGCGCCCGTGAGGCCGTCTCCTCCGAGATGTGGGAGTGCCTCAACTCCACCTGGCACGCCCTCGCCGGGCAGCGCCTGGCGGCCCGCCGCACCGGCCCCTACTCCTATCTGGAGCTGGTACGGCGCCGGGCCGCCCTCTTCTTCGGTCTCGCCGACTCCACCATGAGCCGCGACGACAGCTGGCGGTTCGTCGTCCTCGGCCGGAGCCTGGAGCGGGTGGACATGACCGTACGGCTGCTGTCGGTGCGCGTGCTGGACGCGGCGCACGCGCCGGACTGGCCGACGCTGCTCAGCGCGAGCGGCGCCGACGAGGCCTACGCGCGGGTGCACAGCGGGTTCGGGGACACCCCGAGAGTGGCCGGGTTCCTGCTGCTCGACCGGGACTTCCCGCGTTCGGTGCTGCACGCGCTGACCACGGCGGAGGAGTGTCTGGCCGCGCTCGGACGGCCGCGCCAGGATCCGGCGCGGTCGCCGGTCGGGCGGCTGCGGACCCGGCTGGAGTACCTGGACACGCAGACCCTGGAGGATCAGCTGCCGGTGCTGCTGCGGGATCTGCAGCAGGCCTGCATGGCCTCCGCCGACGCGGTGGCGGAGCGGTTCTTCCCGTACCAGGGGCCCGTCGAGTGGGCCCAGGAAGGAGCCTGAGATGGCTCGTCGCCTCCGTATCCGGCACGTCACCCGCGTCGCGTACGCGCGGCCCGCGGCCTCCTCGCACAACGAGGTCCGGATGACCCCGCTGACCCTGCCGGGGCAGACCACGCTGGACGCGCGGGTCACCGTCACTCCGGCGACCGCCGTCTGGTCGTACTGGGACTACTGGGGGACCCAGGTCACCGGGTTCGACCTGCTGGAGCCACATGAGGATCTGACCATCACGGCGTCGAGCCTGGTGGAGACCTCGGCGCCGGGGCCGCTGCCGGAGCCGCCGGGCTGGGCGGAGGTGGCCGAACGGTCGGGCGGGTCACGCCTGTTGGAGTTCGTGACCGGGACGTCCCGGACGACGGTGCCGAAGAAGCTGGTGAAGAAGGCACGGGAGGCCGCGGCCGGGCTGGGGCCGCACGAGGCCACGGTGGCCGTCTCCGGGATGGTGGCCGACCGGGTGGCCTACCTGCCGGGCGCGACCAGTGTGAACACGTCACCGGCCGAGGCGTGGGCCCAGCGGGCCGGGGTGTGCCAGGACATCACGCATCTGACGATCGCCCTGCTGCGGGGACTGGGGCTGCCCGCCCGGTACGTCTCGGGGTATCTGCACCCGGAGCGGGAGGCGGAGCTGCACCGCCCCGTCGCCGGGCAGAGCCATGCCTGGATCGAGTACTGGGCGGGTGACTGGTGCGGCTACGACCCGACGAACCGGGTGCGGGCCGACGAGTCGCATGTGGTGGTGGCCCGGGGGCGGGACTACGACGACGTCACGCCCCACAAGGGGATCTACCGGGGGGTTCCCGGCGGGGAGCCGGAGGTGACGGTGGAGTTCACTCGGGTCGCGTAGCCGGCTGGAACAGCCCCGCGCCCCTCTGAGGCGCGCACAGCGGCCCCGTTCCCCTTGCCGGGAACGGGGCCGTTGGCAGGGCCTTACTTGAGGCCGGCCTCGTCGCAGGCCGTCTTGTACGCGGCGGTGCAGATCTGCGAGATCTTGTAGATGCCGTCCGCGACGACGGTGTCCTTGATCTTGCTCTTCGTCACGGCGTTCACCTGCACCAGCTGGGCCGGGATGTCCTTGTTGGTCGGGCTGTCGACCTGGTCCTGGGTGAGCGCGTCGAACTGGATGTCCTTGCCCTGCACCTTGTAGACGGCCATCTCGGCGGCGGCCTCGGCCTCGTCCGGGTAGGGCTTGTAGACGGTCATGTACTGCTCGCCGGTGAGGATCCGCTGAATGGCGTCGAGGTCCGCGTCCTGGCCGGTGACCGGCGGCAGGTCGGTGATGCCGGCCGCCTTGAGGGACTTGATGATCTCGGCCGCCATGGCGTCGTTCGCGGAGTAGACGGCGGCGACGTTGTCCTTGCCGATCGCGTCGATCGCCTTGGTCGTCTCCTTGCCGGCGGTCGGCGGGTCCCAGTCCTTGGTGTCGAACATGGCGTCGGCCGGAATCGTCACCTTGCCGGTCAGCTCGGACAGGGCGCCCGTCTTGAACTGCTTGGCGTTCGGGTCCGTCGGCGAGCCGTTGATCATGATGACCTTGTCGGAGGTGTCGGCGTTCGGCCCGAGGCCCTCCAGGAGCGTACGGGCCTGCACCTCGCCGACCAGCTCGTTGTCGAAGGAGACGTAGCCGGCGATCGGGCCCTCGGCGAGGCGGTCGTAGGCGATGACCGGAATGCCCGCCTTCTCGGCATTCTTCACCGTGTCGGCGATGGCGTGCGAGTCGACCGAGTCCAGGATGACCACGTCGACCTTGTCGTCGATCATCTTCTGCAGCTGCTTCGCCTGCGTGGGGGCGGACGACGCGGCGTTCTGGTAGTCGACCCGGCCCTGCTTGTTGGTGAGCTCGGCGATCTTCGACTTCATGATCGGGTAGTCGAAGTTGGTGTACCGGGTGTTGATCTTGTCCGGCATCAGCACACCGACCGTGATGTCGTTGCCCTTGGTAGGGGTCGCGGTGGTCGACGATCCCGTCGCGTTGAGCACGCCGCAGCCGGCGAGCGAGAGGGACATCGTGGACGCGGCCACAAACATGGCTATACGACGCATTCGGGGGCTCACTTCAGGTGCGTTCCGGACATGGGACTGCTTGCGACCCAGATGTCTGAAAAGACAACGCGTAGGCCACACCCGGCGTCAAGCGGAACCACTTAACGAGTGCGCAACACTACGCTCCGCTGTCTCTGTGAAGGGTATGCGGAATCCCCTGCAAACACCCTTTACGGACCCTCCATCCAAAGGGAGTTCACGGGCAGGCAAAGATCAGTACAACCAACTCCTTTCCTCATGAGTCGACATCGGGACGGCTCCGCCCGTCAACCGGATACGACCAGAGGATCGAATGAACCCAGCCAGACGCACCGCGGCCGGCACCGTGGTGCTCGCCATCGCCGGAACCCTGCTCGGCGGCGCGGTCGGCACCGCCTCGGCGGCCACGAACTGCACCTCGCCGGTCTACAAACGGCAGTTCTTCGCGAACACCACCTTCAAGGGCACCCCCAAGAAGACCGACTGCGACTCCGCGATCAGTGAGAGCTGGAGCGGCGCCCCCGCCTCCGGCCTGCCCAAGGACAACTTCGGGGTGCGCTGGAGCGTGACCCGGGACTTCGGCTCCGGCGGACCCTTCGCCCTCGCCGCCTCCGGACTCGACGGAATCCGGGTGTACGTCGACGGCAGCCGCAAGACCGACCTGTGGAAGAACACGACCAAGACGGTGAGCAAGACCGTCAACGTGACGATCCCCAAGGGCCGGCACACCCTGCGGATCGACTACGCCAACTGGACCGGCGCCGCCAAGGTCAAGTTCACGTACACGCCCCGCACTTCGGCCGCCGTCGACAAGGTCAAGCCCCTCACCCCGCTGGACCCGCTGGTCTCCTACGACAGCGACGCCAACACGACGAAGCTGAACTGGACGAAGAACCAGGAGATGGACCTCGCCGGCTACCGGGTCTACCGGCGCCTGCGGGGCAGCACCAGCTGGACGAAGGTGGGAACGACCACGGCCACGTCCCTGACCGACGCCCCGCCCGCGACCGGCGCCCTCTACTACTACGAGATCCGCGCCTACGACAAGGCGGGCAACGAGTCGACCGGCACCGCCGACGCCCTCGTCACCAGCACCGTGCTGCAGGCGCCTGCCCAGTTCACCGCGTCCGCCACCGACACCGGCGCCGAACTGAACTGGTCGGGGGTGCACGCCGCGGTGAAGTACCGGGTGGAGCGGACCGACTTCTACGGCGTCGTCACCAAGTCCTGGGAGCTCAAGTACACCGTGAGCCTCACCGACGACACGCTCGCACGGGGCGAGACCGCCAGGTACCGGATCGCGGCCGTGGACGGCTCGGGCCACGCGTCGCCGTTCACCGACCTCCACGGGGTGACCCGCCCGCTGGCCGCACCCCGCGAGCTCACGGCGACCGCGGGCATCGGCAGCGCGACCCTCCAGTGGACGGTGAAGCCGGAGGACGCCCCGTACGACGAGTTCCGCGTCTACCGCTCGACCACGCTGCCCGTGGACACCTCGACGGCGCGGTGGGTGACCTGTACGACCAGCTTCACCACCCTCTCCGACGGGTCCCGCCGGTACAGCTGCGGCGACTTCACGGCCGAGGAGGGCACGACGTACCACTACGCGGTGCAGAACGTGCAGTGGCCCCAGGTCTCCCCGCTCTCCGACACCGCGACCGTCACCACGCTGGTCTCGGACAAGCCGCCCGCCCAGGTGACCGGGCTGACGGCGACGGCCACGGAGTACGGCGTCGAGCTGGACTGGGACGACAACACCGAGCCCGACCTGAAGCGGTACGCGGTCTACCGGGGCGTGGTGCTCGGCGAGGAGGGCGACGAGCAGGTCTGCTCCGGCTCGGAGTGGGCGTGGCTGCCAGCGGGCACCTCCCACTACCGGGACGTACGGCTGCCGGACGGCGACCACGCCTGCTACTGGGTGGACGCGATCGACAACGCGGGCAACTCCAGCAGATGGCTGGGGCCCGTGTCCGCGGTCACCGTCGACGAACTGGACCTGACCCCGTCGGTGGCGACCCCGGAGGGCTCCCCGCTCACCCTGACGACGGACCCGACCGACTCGGGTGTCGGCCTGTCGTGGAACGCCGTCGACTCGGCGACGGGCTACCAGGTCTACCGCTGGAACCCGGCCACGCGGACGTACGAGAAGCTGGCGGCCACCACGGACCGCTCCTACGACGACACCACGGCCGCCGCCGGCACCACCCACTACTACTGGGTGACCGCGCTGTACGCCGACGGCACGGAGTCGGTGCCCGGTGCGGACTGGGCGATCCTGGAGCCGTGACCGGCATGGGAAAGGGCCCGGAGGTTCACCACCTCCGGGCCCTTTCCCGTGTGCTCAGTCCTTGGCCTTCTTCGGCCGCCACACCACCAGCGCGCTGGTCTGCTGGACCTCCTGGTACGGGACCAGGTCACGGCGGTACGAGGCGTGTACCGCCGCTTCGCGCTGGCGCATCGCGGCCGCCGCGCCGTCCAGGGCCGCTTCCATCTCGGCCACACGGGCCTGGAGCGCGGCGACCTGGTTCTCCAGTTCGATGATGCGCTTGATGCCGGCCAGGTTGATGCCCTCGTCCTGCGACAACGCCTGCACCTGGCGGAGCAGTTCGATGTCGCGGGCCGAGTAGCGCCGACCCCGCCCGGCCGTGCGGTCCGGGGAGACCAGGCCCAGGCGGTCGTACTGGCGCAGCGTCTGCGGGTGCAGGCCGGAGAGCTGGGCCGCCACCGAGATGACGTAGACCGGGGTCTCCTCGGTCAGTTCATAAGGTCCCCGAAAATTGTCACTGCGTCGACGGCCGTCCATCTCTGTCATGCTCCCTTCGCGGCCTCGAACAGCTCGGCCCGCGGGTCCTCGCCCGCGGTCGCCTCGCGATACGCCTCCAGCGCGTCACGAGCATTCCCCGACAGGTCCTTCGGGACACTCACCTCGACGGTGACCAGAAGGTCGCCACGGGTGCCGTCCTTGCGGACCGCGCCCTTGCCACGGGCGCGCATGGTGCGGCCGTTGGGCGTGCCCGGGGGCAGCTTCAGGGTGACCGGCGGCCCGCCCAGGGTGGGCACCCTGACCTCGCCGCCGAGCGCCGCCTCGGTGAAGGTCACCGGGACGGTCACCGTGAGGTTGTCCTCCTTGCGGCCGAACACCGGGTGGGTGTCGACGTGGACCATGACGTACAGGTCGCCCGCCGGACCGCCGCGCTCGCCCGGTGCGCCCTTGCCGCGCAGCCGGATCCGCTGGCCGTCGGTCACCCCGGCGGGGATGCGGACCTGCATGGTCCGGGACGACTTGGCGCGGCCGCTGCCCTTGCAGTCGAGGCAGGGGTGCTCCGCGATCAGGCCGCGGCCCTTGCAGTCCGGGCAGGGGTCGGTGAGCGAGAAGCCGCCTCCGGATCCTCGCGCCACCTGGCCGGTGCCGACGCAGGTCGGGCACACGCGCGGTGTGCCGTTCTTGTCGCCGGTGCCCGAACAGGCCTTGCAGGGGGCCTGCGAGGACATCCGCAGCGGGACCGTGGCGCCCTCGATGGCCTCCGTGAAGCTGAGCGTGACCTCGGACTCGATGTCCTGGCCGCGCCGGGGCTGGGTGCGCGTGCCCGCGCCGCCGCCCCGGTTGAACAAGCCCCCCAGGACGTCGCCGAAACCGCCGCCGAAGCCGCCCCCGCCCTGTTGCTGCGGGTTGCCCCCGAAGAGATCGCCCAGGTCGAAGTTGAAGTTGCCGCCGCCCGCGCCCGGCCCGGGACGGAAGCCGCCGTTGCCGAAGAGGGCGCGTGCCTCGTCGTACTCCTTGCGCTTCTTGGGGTCGCCGAGGATGTCGTTCGCCTCGGAGATCTCCTTGAAGCGCTCCTCGGCCTTGGCGTTGCCCTTGTTGGCGTCCGGGTGGAACTCGCGGGCGAGCTTCCGGTACGCCTTCTTGATCTCGGCCTCGGTGGCGTCCTTGGGGACGCCGAGGACCTTGTAGTAGTCCTTCTCGATGAAGTCCTTGGTGCTCATCCTCGACGCGCCCCCTTTCCGGTGTTCCGCTCAATCTCTACGACTTCAGCCCTCCTCAGGGCCGTTGTCCTTCTCGTCGCCGGCCGCGGGGGCCTCTTCGGTCCCCTCGGCCTTCCCCGGTGTCGCCCCCGGCTGCGGTTCGGCGACCGCCACCCGCGCGGGGCGGATGGTGCGCTCGCCGATGCGATACCCGGGCTGCAGAATCGCCACGCACATCGTCTCGGTGACGTCGGGCGCGTACGAGTGCATCAGGGCCTCGTGGATGGTCGGGTCGAAGGGCTCGCCCTCCTTGCCGAACTGCTGGAGTCCCATCTTCGCGGCGACGGTCTCCAGCGACTCGGCCACCGACTTGAAACCACCGACCAGTTCGCCGTGTTCCCGGGCCCGGCCGATGTCGTCGAGCACCGGCAGGAGTTCGGTCAGGAGGTTCGCGATGGCGATCTCCCGGACCGTGATCCGGTCGCGCTCCACTCGGCGGCGGTAGTTCTGGTACTCGGCCTGGAGCCGCTGGAGGTCCGCGGTGCGCTCGGTGAGCGCGGTGCGCACCTGGTCCAGCTGCGCCGTCAGACCGGCCAGCTGTGCGCTTGAGTCCCCGGCCGGGGCCGCCCCCTGTGCGGGAGCGGCCTTCGGCTCGGCGTCGTCGGAGGTGGCGCCGGAGGGGACGTCGGGCTTCTCCTCGAAGCCCGGGGTCTCCTCCGTCACGCGGCACCGTCCTTGCGCTCGTCGTCGACGATCTCGGCGTCCACCACGTCGTCGGCGGCGTCACCGGCAGGCGTGGCGCCGGCGGTGGCCCCCGACGCCTGGGCGTCGGCGTACATGGCCTGGCCGAGCTTCTGGGAGACGGCCGCGACCTTCTCGGTGGCGGTGCGGATCTCGGCTGTGTTGTCGCCCGCGGCGGACTCGCCCTTGAGCGTCTCCTTCAGCTCGGCGATGGACTCCTCGACCTCGGCCTTGATCTCGCCCGGGACCTTGTCCTCGTTGTCCTTGAGGAACTTCTCGGTCTGGTAGACGAGCTGCTCGCCCTGGTTGCGGGTCTCGGCGGCCTCGCGGCGGCGGTGGTCCTCCTCCGCGTACTGCTCGGCCTCCTGGCGCATCCGGTCGACCTCGTCCTTCGGCAGCGAGGAGCCGCCGGTGACGGTCATCTTCTGCTCCTTGCCCGTGCCAAGGTCCTTGGCCGTGACGTGCATGATGCCGTTGGCGTCGATGTCGAAGGCGACCTCGATCTGCGGGACACCGCGCGGGGCCGGCGGCAGACCGGTCAGCTCGAACATGCCGAGCTTCTTGTTGTACGCCGCGATCTCGCGCTCGCCCTGGTAGACCTGGATCTGGACGGAGGGCTGGTTGTCCTCGGCGGTGGTGAAGATCTCGGACCGCTTGGTCGGGATCGTCGTGTTCCGCTCGATGAGCTTGGTCATGATGCCGCCCTTGGTCTCGATACCGAGGGACAGCGGGGTCACGTCGAGGAGCAGGACGTCCTTGACCTCACCCTTGAGGACACCGGCCTGCAGGGCGGCGCCGATGGCGACGACCTCGTCCGGGTTGACGCCCTTGTTGGCGTCCTTGCCGCCGGTCAGCTCCTTGACGAGCTCGGCGACGGCGGGCATACGGGTGGAGCCGCCGACGAGGACGACGTGGTCGATCTCGCCGAGCTGGATGCCGGCGTCCTTGATGACGTTGTGGAACGGCGTCTTGCAGCGCTCCAGGAGGTCCGCGGTCAGCTGCTGGAACTGGGCGCGGGTGAGCTTCTCGTCCAGGTGCAGGGGGCCCTCGGCGGACGCCGTGATGTAGGGCAGGTTGATCGAGGTCTCGGTGGACGAGGACAGCTCGATCTTGGCCTTCTCGGCGGCCTCGCGGAGGCGCTGGAGGGCCATCTTGTCCTTGCCGAGGTCCACGCCGTGGCCGGCCGCGAACTGCTTGACCAGGTAGTCGACGACGCGCTGGTCCCAGTCGTCACCACCGAGGTGGTTGTCGCCGTTGGTGGCCTTCACCTCGACGACGCCGTCGCCGATCTCCAGGAGGGACACGTCGAAGGTGCCGCCACCGAGGTCGAAGACGAGGATCGTCTGGTCGTCCTTGTCGAGGCCGTACGCCAGCGCGGCGGCGGTGGGCTCGTTGACGATGCGCAGGACGTTCAGGCCCGCGATCTCGCCGGCCTCCTTCGTCGCCTGGCGCTCGGAGTCGTTGAAGTAGGCCGGGACGGTGATGACCGCGTCGGTCACCTTCTCGCCCAGGTAGGCCTCCGCGTCCCGCTTCAGCTTCTGCAGGATGAACGCCGAGATCTGCTGGGGGTTGAAGTCCTTCCCGTCCAGCTGGATCTTCCAGTCGGTGCCCATGTGACGCTTCACGGACCGGATGGTGCGATCCACGTTGGTGACCGCCTGGCGCTTGGCGACCTCGCCGACCAGAACCTCGCCGTTCTTGGCGAAGGCGACGACGGACGGCGTGGTCCGGGCACCCTCGGCGTTGGTGATGACGGTGGGCTCGCCGCCTTCAAGAACGCTGACGACAGAGTTAGTCGTGCCCAGGTCGATGCCGACCGCACGTGCCATGGTGATTTCCTCCAGCTGACTTGAGTGGAACGGACTCAAGTGTGCATCAAGGCTCGCTGCGGGTCAACAGACCTGAGCCGCGAAGGCTCAACTCTTATCCGTTCCTTACACGCAAGTGCCCGCTGACCTGCGTCGATTCCAGGCTGCTGCCCCTTCGGGCTCCATAAACCGGCACCCGAAGGAGTAGCAGCACGACGCTGACGGTGACGCAGGCGACGCATGTGGCGCCCGTCCGCCCGATCCAGCCGCCGTGCACGAGCACCCCGACGAGCACCCCCGCGAAGGCTGCGACGCCCAGGACGACGGTCGCGCCCGGCGGGGTGAGCCCCAGCCGCCGCAGCCGGTGCGCGAGATGGTCGGGCCCCTGCCGCAGCACCGGCCGCCCGGCGAGCAGCCGCGACAGCACGACGAGCAGCACGTCGGCGCTGGCGACGCCGGTGAGCGCGAACAGCACGCCCGCGCTGGCGACCGGGTCGTGCCCGGTCCGGGTGATCAGCGCGGCCGCGGCCAGCACGAACCCCGCGAACAGCGAGCCGGTGGCGCCCAGCGCGATCCGCGCGGGATGCCAGTTGTGCATCAGGAACCCGGTGAGCGCGGCCGCGAGCACGCTCAGCAGCACGGCCAGGCCGTCCATGACCTCGGCGGTGGCACAGGCCCCCACCCCGAAGGCGGTGATCACCCCCACGGTCCCGGCCAGCCCGTCCGCGTGGTCGAGTCCCTTGAAGGCGACGGCGACAAAGGCGATCCATCCGACCCCGAGCAGCCCTTCGGCCACCCCGAACTCCCCGTACGGCACCACACACGCGGCCGCCACCGCCGTACCGACCAGCAGGAACCGGGTCTTCAGCCGCCACACGTCGGCGACCAGCCCGAGCAGCGACACGGCTCCCCCGGCGATCAGCAGCTCCCCGACCCCGGCGCCGAGCGGGGCGACCCCGGTCCAGTCGCCGGCGCCGGCGACCAGACAGGTGGCGCCCACGACGGCGAACCCGCCCAGCACCGGGACAGGCCGCGCCCGCCGACGGTCGACGAGCCGCAGCCGCAGCGCGAGCGGCCGGATCAGCGCGGCGAGGACGGCGGCGAGCAGCAGGGCGGTGGTGGCGGCGGCGATCCCGTAGAGCACAGGTCTAAATTAGACCTGAATGTAACAATTCCTTACGAATAACACGAATAACACGATCACTTTGCCGACGCACGGCAGCGGCAGGTCAGGCACACCTCAGCGATTCAGATCACCCCGCACCTGACTACAGTGCGAGTAAAGATGCGGGTAGTCTCAGACCGACTGCATAAGTTACCGCTTAGTAATTTCGGGAACCCTCTCTCGCGAAGAGGCCCGAAGAGACCCCTCGCAGGCCCGAGGAGCCCCCATGCAACTCGCCGCGATCATCGTGTCGCTGGTTCTGATCGTCGTCGGCGTGGCGTTGTTCGCCCGCGCCGTCGTACAGATCTACAACTTCATGCGGCTCGGCCAGAACGTGCCCGCCGGCACCCGTACCGACGAGCCCGTGCAGCGGACCGTCACGGTGGTCAGGGAGTTCCTCGGCCACACGCGGATGAACCGCTGGGGCATCGTCGGCGTGGCGCACTGGTTCGTCGCGGTCGGCTTCTTCTCGCTGCTGCTGACGATCGTCAACGCCATCGGCCAGCTGTTCCAGGCCGACTGGCTGCTGCCGGTCATCGGCGAGTGGCCGCCGTACAACGTCTTCGTCGAGTTCATCGGCACCATGACGGTCCTCGGCATCCTGGTGCTGATCGTCATCCGCCAGCTGAGCAAGCCGAACCGGCCGGGCCGCAAGTCCCGCTTCGCCGGCTCCAACTTCGGCCAGGCGTACTTCGTGGAGACGGTCATCCTGGTCGTCGGCGTCTGCATCTTCATGCTGCACGCCCTGGAGGGCGCCCAGCACCACGTGGACTCCTACGAGGCCTCCTTCTTCATCTCCTACCCGGTGGTCTCCTGGCTGCGGGGCATGGACGTCTCCACGCTCCAGAACCTCACCTACTTCTTCGCCGGCCTGAAGATCGCGACCTCCTTCATCTGGATGATCGTGGTCGCCCTCAAGACCGACATGGGCGTCGCCTGGCACCGCTTCCTGGCCTTCCCGAACATCTGGTTCAAGCGCAACGCCACCGGTGAGACCTCCCTGGGCGCCCTGCTGCCGATGACCTCCGGCGGCAAGCCGATCGACTTCACCGACCCCGGTGACGACGACGTCTTCGGTGTCTCCCAGGTCGAGCAGTTCTCCTGGAAGGGCCTGCTGGACTTCTCCACCTGCACCGAGTGCGGCCGCTGCCAGTCGCAGTGCCCGGCCTGGAACACCGGCAAGCCGCTCTCCCCGAAGCTGCTGATCATGTCGCTGCGGGACAACGCGCACGCCAAGGCGCCGTACCTGCTCGCGGGTGGCGGCAAGACCGCCGAGGGCGAGGAGAAGGGGTCGGAGGAGCAGCTGGCCGGGGTCCCCGCGGCGGCTCTCGCGGAGGCCGAGCGCCCCCTCATCGGCACCGCCGAGGAGAACGGCGTCATCGACCCGGACGTGCTGTGGTCCTGCACCACCTGCGGCGCCTGCGTCGAGCAGTGCCCGGTGGACATCGAGCACGTCGACCACATCGTCGACATGCGCCGCTACCAGGTGATGATCGAGTCCGCGTTCCCGTCCGAGGCGGGCACGATGCTCAAGAACCTGGAGAAGAAGGGCAACCCCTGGGGGCTGGCCAAGAAGCAGCGCCTGGAGTGGCTCAAGGAGGTCGACTTCGAGGTCCCGGTCGTCGGCAAGGACATCGAGGACCTCACCGAGGTCGAGTACCTCTACTGGGTCGGCTGCGCCGGCTCCCTCGAAGACCGCGCCAAGAAGACCACCAAGGCCTTCGCCGAGCTGCTGCACATCGCGGGCGTCAAGTTCGCGATCATGGGCGGCGACGAGAAGTGCACCGGCGACTCCGCCCGCCGCCTGGGCAACGAGCCCCTGTTCCAGGAGCTCGGCATGGAGAACGTCATGGCGCTGAACACGGCGTTCGGCGAGGAGCTGGACGACGACGGCAAGGTGACCGAGGAGTCCCGCAAGCCGAAGTCGGCCAAGAAGATCGTCGCCACCTGCCCGCACTGCCTCAACACCATCGGCAACGAGTACCCGCAGCTCGGCGGCGACTACGAGGTCATCCACCACACCCAGCTGCTCCAGCACCTGGTGGACGAGGGCAAGCTGGTCCCGGTCACCCCGGTCGAGGGCATCATCACCTACCACGACCCCTGTTACCTGGGCCGCCACAACAAGATCTACACGCCCCCGCGCGAGATCATCGCCAGCGTCCCCGGCATCCGCAACGAGGAGATGCACCGCCACAAGGAGCGCGGCTTCTGCTGCGGCGCCGGCGGTGCCCGGATGTGGATGGAAGAGCGCATCGGCAAGCGCATCAACAACGAGCGCGTGGACGAGGCGCTGTCGGTCAACCCCGACATCGTCTCGACGGCCTGCCCCTTCTGCCTCGTGATGCTCACCGACTCGGTCAACGGCAAGAAGAACGAGGGCAAGGCCAAGGAGTCCATCACCGTGGTCGACGTGGCCCAGCTGCTCCTCGACTCCGTGCGGACGCCGGTCGACCCGGCGGGCGAGGCGGAGCAGGAGAGCGCGCCGGAGCCGGAGCCGGTGAAGTAACCCGTGCACACGAGGAACGCCCCCCGGCCCACTGCGGGCCGGGGGGCGTTCTGCTGTGGTCCGCCTCGGTCAGGCGCGCGGGCGCTCGAAGGTCAGCAGCAGGCCCTCGACGGCTCCGGGGCCTATCCGGCCCTTGACGTCGGCGGAGGTGATGGCCTTGAGGCCCCAGCCGTCCTCGGCGTGCTTGTTGAGGACCTTCTCCAGCTTGTCGCTGTCCAGCGCGTCGCCGATCAGCGACTCCCGGAAGGTGACGACCTTGTACTCGTACGCGTAGGCACTGCTCATGACTGCGGGATCCTCCTGCCGGCCGGGGCCGGGTCGGGACGGGGTTGCCGGGGCCAGACAATCACCCCGGGGCACCGCCGCACACCGCGGGACCGGAATTACGGGGCGCCGGCCGCGTCAGGCCGCGGTGGCGGGCGCCTACGCCGGCCCGTTGACCCGGAGGTGCTCGATGCCGGTGTCGAGGGCCGCCTTGAGGTGGGTCGAGTCACCGGTGGACATCATGATCGAGACACCGCCCTGGATGCCCGCGAGCAGTGCGGCGGACGTCCGGTCGACGTCGAGGTCCGGTGACACCAGACCGTTCGCCTGGAGGGCGCGCATACCGCGGGTGAGCTGCCGCTGCCACTGGCGCATCAGCTCCGTGACGATCGCCCGTGCGCCGGGGCTGGACCGGCCGACCTGGAGGAACAGGGAGCCCAGGGGGCACTGGTCGCCCTGGAGTTCATAGCGTTCCACCACCGCGTCCCGCCACTGCCGCCAGGACTCCCAGGAGTCCAGCCGCCCCAGGTGCGGCTGCTGGTCCGCCAGGACGCGGTCCGCCTCGAACTGGGCCACCGCGAGCAGCAGGGCGTCCTTGCCGTCGGGGAAGTAGTGGAAGAGCTGGCTCTTGCTGGTGCCGGTGCGGCCGCGGATGTCGTCGAGCGTGGTGGCGGCGACACCCTGCGCGCGCAGCACCTCGGCAGCCCCCTCGACGATCCGGGCCCGGGTGGCGCGCCCCTTCGCGGTCAGCGTCTCCGGCATCCGGCTCCTCCTCCGACCCCGTCAGGGCCCGTCCGCGCGGGTCGACTTTCTGGACTTGCTGGTCCATTTTATCCGACGCACAGTGGACCGCACACCGCTCGGCACAGCAGACGGACTGAGGGAGACTGCGTCATGAGTGAACGGCTGCGGAACAAGACGGCCCTGGTCACAGGGTCGACCAGCAACATCGGGCAGGCGATCGCCGAGGCGTTCGCCGCCGAGGGGGCACATGTCATCGTGTCCGGGCGCAATGCGGAACGGGGCGCACAGGTCGTGGCGGGGATCCGCGCGTCCGGCGGCCGGGCCGACTTCCTGGCGGCGGACCTCGACGGCAGCCCGGAGGCTTCCCGGGACCTGGCCGCCCGGGCCCGGGAGACCCTGGGCGGGCGGATCGACATCCTGGTGAACAACGCCGGCATCTATCCGTCCCCGGGCACCACCGGCACCGACGAGAAGACGTTCGACAAGGTCTACGGGGTGAACGTGAAGGCGCCGTTCTTCCTCACCGCAGCCGTCGCCCCGGCTATGGCCGAGGCAGGCGGCGGGGCGATCATCAACCTCGGCTCGTGGATCGCCCGGCTCGCCGTCCCCGTCGGCGCGCTCTACAGCTCCACCAAGGGGGCCATGGAGACCCTCACCCGGGCCTGGGCGGCGGAGTTCGGCCCCCAGGGCGTGCGGGTCAACGCCGTCTCGCCGGGCGTGATCCTGCCACCGGCCCCGCCGGGCGCGGAGCCCCACCCGGGCGAGGTCATGATGAAGGGCACCCCGGCCGGCCGGGTCGGCACCCCGGACGCCATCGCCCAGGCCGTGGTCTGGCTGGCCGGCGACGAGGCGGCCTTCGTGCACGGGACCGTGGTGGATGTCGACGGGGGCAGGACCGGGGTCGCCGTCATCGCCGCGTAGCGCGGCCGATCCGCTAGTCCAGGCCGATCGCCGCGCAGTCCGCCGCGTACTTCGGGGTGCAGATCTGGTCGACGGTGTAGACGCCGTCCGCGACCACCGTGTCCTTGATGTTGTCCCTCGTGAGGGAGACCACCGGCACGAGCGTCGCGGGGATCTTCCGTCGGGTCGGGCTGTCGACCGTGTCCTGGGTCAGCGCGTCGTACTGGATGTCACGGCCCTGCGCCTTGTACACCGCCATCTGGGCGGCCTGGGTGGCCTCGTCCAGGAACGACTTGTAGACGGTCATGTACTGCTCGCCGGAGACGACCCGCTGCACCGCGTCCAGGTTCGCGTCCTGCCCGGTCACCGGCGGGATCGTGGTGGCCCCCGCTTCCTTCATCGCGTCGATGACGGCGCCGGCCATGCCGTCGTTGGCCGAGTAGACGGCGGCGATGTTCTTGAGGCCGACGGCCTGGATCGCCTTCTTCATGTTCGCCCCGGCGACCGCCGGCGACCACTTGTCGGTGTCGTACTCCTTCGCGATCCGGACCTTGTTCCGGAACTCGTCGAGGGCACCCGACTTGAAACTGGCGGTGTTCGGGTCCGCGGGGTCGCCGTTCATCATGACGATCTCGCTGGTCGCCGCCTTGCTGCCGAGCGCCCCCAGGATGGCGCGGCCCTGCACCTCGCCGACGAGTTCGTTGTCGTGGGAGACGTACGCGTCGATCGGGCCCTGGGCGAGGCGGTCGTAGGCGATGACGGGGATGTCGGCGTCCTTCGCCTTCTGGACGTCCGGTGCGATGGCCTTGGCGTCGACCGCGTCCACCAGGATGATGTCGACCTTCTGGTCCACCATCCGCCGGAACTGCCGGCTCTGGGTGGCCGGATCCGCCTCGGCGTTGGCGTAGACGACCTTGCCCTTGCCGTGGGTGAGGGAGGCGACCTCCTTCTTGAAGATGGGGTGGTCGAAGGCCTCGAACCGGGCCGTGTCCTTGTCGGGCAGGAGCAGCCCCACCGTGATGTCGTCGCCCTTCGCCGCGGACGCGGAGTCACCGCTCCCGCCGATGCTGTCGACGACACCGCACGCGGTGAGCGTGAGAGCGGACGTGGAGGCGGCCAGGGCCAGGGCGATACGGGGCACGGGGGTGCCGCAGAGGACAGGAGCGCTCACATCAGGCGCCTTCCGAGTGGGGGGAGCATCATGCGCAACCGATGATGTGAAGGAAGCAAACGCGGAGCGGCCGGGTGCGTCAAGACGTAAGGACAACAAGGCTGTTGGGGTGAGCGGGGTACAGCGCGGCGGGACGTGGCGGCGGTGTGATGGTTGTCGCTGGTCAAGAGGGTGCCGGTGAAGGTGCGGTGTGGATCGCCGGGTTGGCGGGATTCCGGCGGGGCCGGACCGGGGTGCCGACCGAAGGCGCGGGACGCCCCGATCACTTCGCGGGCGCTATCGCCGGGACGGTGTTCCCGGCCGCTCTCCACTGTCACCGTTGCCCGTGTCCGCCGTGCGGCCCGGTGCGGTTGTGGTGCACTGGCGGGGACACGGCGAAGGCACGGCGAAGACACGGCGAGGACCTGGCAAGAGTTGTCGCGAGGGAGTCCGATCATGGCGTTGGCCTTGTTCTGCGGAGACATCGCGTTCGACGTCGCGCTGCGCGTCGCCCGTTTCCCCGAACCGGACGAGAAGACGCACGCGTTCGAGAACCTGGTCGGCGCCGGCGGAGTGGTCGCCAACTCGGCGGTCGCCTGTGCCCGGCAGGGCGTCGGCGCGGCTCTGCTCGCCGTCGTCGGGGACGACGTGTTCGGCGCCTACGCCACCGGCTACCTCGCGGCGCGCGGCGTCGGGGTCACCGGTGTCACCACGACACCGGGCAGGACGGCGGTGTCGGTGTGCACCCTGGCCGAGGACGGGGAGAAGCGGCTCGTCTACACCTCGTCGGTCTCGCAGTACCCGCCGCCGGAGCGGCTGCGCGACGCCGACCTGGACGGCGTGGACTGGATCCACACCTCGTGCCTGCACCCCGAGGCCGCCGCGGTCCTTGCGGAGCGGGCGCGGGCCGCCGGCATCCCCCTCTCCGTCGACCTGGAACCCCATGCGCTCGGCCACGGCGTGGCGGCCCTCGCGCCGGCCCTGTACGGGGCGGAGGTGGTCTTCCTCAACGACCGGGCCGCGGCCGAGGTCGGCGACGTCCGCGCGTTCTCCGCCCGGCACCGGCTCGGGGCGGTCGTCCGCACCCAGGGGTCACGTGGGGCGGTCCTGACGGACGGGTCGGGGGATGCCGCCGTCGCGGCGCCGCCGGCCGGCCGGATCGTCGACACCACCGGAGCGGGCGACTGCCTGGCCGGGGTGTACATAGCCCGCTCCCTGTCCGGCCAGGATCCGCGCACGGCGTTACGGGCGGCGGTGGCCTCGGCGACGTACGCCTGCGGCCACCTCGGAGCCCAGGGGGGCTACCCGGACCGGGAGACGACGGACGGGCTCCTGCGCTGAAGCCCTGGTCGGCGGCGAGCGGCAGCCGACACGGCGACCGCAATGTTGGGCACTCCATTGACGGCAGCAGAAAATCAGCCCTACATTCCTGGACGCCTTCGTTCAGTGCACTGAGTACCGCGCCGAGTACTCCCCCACGTACACGTACAAGGAGCCGCCCCCATGCCTGCCGTCCACCCGCCCCCGCGCCTCCCGCGCCCGGCTGCGCGTCGCCCTCACCGCCCTGGCCACGCTCGCGTCCTCGGTCCTCACCGCCCTGCCCGCGACCGCCGCCGAAGCGGACCCCGCGACCGCCGGCCGGCTCACCGGCACCCTCTCCGACGGCGCCACCTGGATCGCGGAGGTACCCGAGCAGTGGAACGGCACCCTGCTGCTGTTCAGCCACGGCTTCGGCCCCACCGTCGCCCAGGACGCCCCCACCCCCGCCGTGCGCACCGAGCTGCTCGCACAGGGGTATGCGCTGGCTGGGTCGTCGTACGACCCGAACGGCTCGATGTGGGCCCTGGACAGCGCCGAACGCGACCAGTTCGCGACCCTCGACGCGGTCACGGCGGAGATCGGCACGCCCCGCCGCACGCTGGCCGTCGGCCAGTCCATGGGCGGCCTCGTCAACGCCCAGCTGGCCCGGGACGGCGGCGGCCGTATCGACGGCGCGCTCGGCCAGTGCGGCCTGGTCGCGGGCGGCACCGACCTGGCCAACTACCAGCTGGACGCCGAGTACACGATCGCCCGCCTGCTCCTGCCCGGACAGGACGTGAAACTCGTACGGTTCGACACCGCCGCCGACGCCGCCGCCACCGCCGCCCTGCTCACCGGCGCGGTCACCGCCGCCCAGGGCACCCCGCAGGGCCGCGCCCGGATCGCGCTGGCCGCCGCCTTCCTCAACCTGCCCGCATGGTCGCCCGGAAAGGACCGGCCCGCCGCGACCGACTGGGCGGGGCAGGAGGCGCAGCAGTACGACTGGTTCGCGCAGGGCATCGTGGCGTTCGTCGAGGGCGGCCGGTACGCCATCGAGCAGTCCGTCGGCGGCAGCAACTCCTGGAACCGGGGCATGGACTACGCCCGGCTGCTCGCCGGTTCCGAACAGACGCCCCAGGTCCGGGCCCTGTACCGGGCGGCCGGCCTCGACCTGGACGCCGACCTGCGCACCCTGACCGAGCACGCCACGACCACCGCCGATCCGGGCGCCGTCCGCACCGCCCAGCGGACGTCCTCCGCGGGCCAGGGCCTCGATGTGCCGTTGCTCGACATGCACACCACCGCCGACAACCTGGTGCCCGTCCAGCAGGAGAACCGCTTCGCCGCCCGGGTGCGCGCCGCCGGTGACGGCGCGCTGCTGCGGCAGGCGTATGTCGAGCGGCAGGGCCACTGCGCACCCCCTGCCGCTTACTGGGAGCCGTACACGGTCTCGGACCGCAACCTCTACACCGGCCAGAACCCGGCTTCCTCGGGGCCTCTCGCCGAGGAACTCGTCGCCGTCCTGTCCGGAACCGCCCGCTGAGGAACCGGAGGCCGCGCCCCGGCCGGGATCATTCGCCGCCCAGGTCCAGCAGGACCTTGGACGCCCTCGTGCGGTCGCCGGCCAGGTCGAACGCCTCGACCGCGCGGCTCAGGGGCAGGGTGTGGCTGACGACCGGGCCGACGCCCAGGCCCGAGGCCAGGAGCGCGAGCGCGTCGTCGAACTCGTGGTCGAAACGGAAGGCGCCCCGGAGGGTGATCTCGCGGGTGACGACGACGTTGCCGAGGAAGCCGGTCTCGCCGGGCGGGAGCAGTCCGAGGAGGACGACCGTGCCGCCCCGGCGGACCCGCTGGACACAGGTGCCCAGGCCCGCCCCGGAGCCGGACGCCTCCACGGCCACGTCGACGTCGTCGGGCCAGGCCGGGTCGTCGGGGCGGTCCGCCCGGACGGTGGCCGTGGCGCCGACGCTCCTGGCGATGTCCAGTGGGGCGTCCAGCAGGTCGCTGACGATCACCTCGGCGGCTCCCGCGTGCTGCAGCGCGGCGACCACCAGGGAACCGATCGGACCGGCGCCGGTGACCAGCACCCGCCTGCCGGCCACCTCCCCGGCGCGGCGCACCGCGTGCAGGGCGACGGAGAGCGGCTCGGCGAGTACGGCGCGACGCGGGTCGAGCCCGGCCGGCAGCGCCCGTACCTGGTCGGCGGGGACGACGAACCGCTGGGCGAAACCGCCCTGGACGTGCGGCATCCGGGCGGCGCTGCCGAGATAGCGGGCGTGACCGCACACGTTGCGCCGGTCGCGCGCGCACTCCGGGCAGGTCCCGCACGGGGCGGCCGGGTGGACCGCCACCGGGGTGCCGATCGCGGGGCCGCCCTCGGGACCGGGGCCGAGCGCGGCGACCCGGCCGACGACCTCGTGGCCGAGCACCAGGGGTTCGCGGAGCTGGAAGTCGCCGACCGAGCCGCGGTGGTAGTAGTGCAGGTCGGAGCCGCAGATGCCGCCCAGGGACGCGGCCACGAGCACCTGCCCGGGGCCGGGCAGGCCGGGGTCCCACTCCTCGACCCGGAGGTCGCCCGCCTTGTGGACCACGCATGCGTGCATGTGATGCTCCTTCCCTCGGGTCACAGGACCGACAGCATGCCGCCGTCGACGTACAGCACCTGCCCGTTGACGAAGTCGGACGCGGGGGACGCCAGGAAGATCAGGGCGCCGATCAGGTCGGAGACCCGGCCCCACCGGCCGGCCGGGGTGCGCCCCCGTACCCATGCGCTGAACTCCTCGTCCGCGACCAGTGCCGCGGTGAGTTCGGTCTCGAAGTAGCCCGGCCCCAGGCCGTTGACCTGGATGCCCGAGGGGCCGAGGTCCGCGCACATGCCCTTGGTCAGCAGCTTCAGCCCGCCCTTGGTGGCGGAGTAGGGGGCGATGCCGGGCCGTACCGTCTCGCTCTGCACCGAGAGGATGTTGACGATCTTCCCGTGCCCGCGCGGGACCATCCGGCGGGCGACCTCCCGGCCCATCAGGAAGGCGCTGGTGAGGTTGGTGCCGAGCAGGCGGTGCCAGTCGTCGTCGGTGAAGTCGACCAGCGGCGCGCGGTGTTGGGCCCCGGTGTTGTTGACGAGGATGTCGATCGGGCCCACCTCGGCCTCGATCGCGGCGATGTTGGCGGCCACGGCGGCGGAGTCGGTCACGTCGAAGGGGTAGGCGAACACGGGGGAGTTTCCGGCGAGTTCGTCGCGGGTGCGGGCGAGGGCCGTCTCGTCACGGCCGTTGAGGACGACCGTGCAGCCGGCCTCCAGCAGGCCCTGGGCCAGCGCCCGCCCGATGCCGCGGCTGGAGCCGGTGACCAGCGCGACGCGCCCGGCGATGTCGAACAGGGGGCTGGGTGTCATGCCGGCTCCGCCTTCGTGCCCGGCAGCGGCGTGCGGGCCGGGCGCCCGTCGAGGACGTCCAGGACGTTGTCCACGGCCAGGTCCACCATCGCCGCGCGGGTCGCCTCGGTGGCCGAGCCGACGTGCGGCAGGGCGAACAGGTTCGGCCGGGCGGTCAGATCGGCCACGTCCGCGCCGCGCGGCTCGCGTTCGTAGACGTCGAGCCCGGCCGAGTGCAGGCGGCCCTCGTCGAGGGCGTGCAGCAGGGCGGCCTCGTCCACCACCCCGCCCCGGGAGGTGTTGACCAGCGTGGCGGTCGGTTTCATGACCCGCAGTTCCGCGGCGCCGATCAGGTGGCGGGTGGCGTCGGTGAGCGGGACGTGCAGCGAGACGATGTCGGACTGGGCGAGGAGCTGCGGCAGTGCGACCGGGGTGGAGAGGCCGTCTGCGGCCGAGCCGGACCGGTCGTGGTGCAGTACGCGCATGCCGAAGCCGGTGGCGCGCCTCGCCACCGCCCGGCCGATCTGCCCGTAGCCGACCAGGCCCAGGGTGGCTCCGTGCACGTCCAGGCCGAGGTAGTCATCCATCCGGAACAGGTCCCAGGCCCCGGAGTGCAGCGCGTCACGGGCCACACCCAGTCGGCGGCGGGCGGCCAGGATCAGTGCGAACGTCAGGTCGGCGGTCGTCTCCGCCAGCACTCCCGGGGTGTGGGTCACCACGACCCCGCGCTCGGCCGCGGCCCGCTGGTCCACGCTGTCGAACCCCATGCTGGCCAGGCCGACCACCTTCAGGGAAGGACCGGCCGCGTCCAGCAGTTCGGCGTCGATCCGGTCGTTGCCGAGGGCGAGAACGGCACTCACGCCTCCCCCGGCCGCGGCGAGCGAGGCCAGTTCGGCCGGCTCCGGCCGGCCCGTGCCCGTCCAGCGCACGACGTCCGTGTCCGGACGGGACGCCAGCCGGCGCAGCCCCCCGCCGGGCAGAGTGTCACGAGTACTGAGCACGCGCTCTTTCATCCACCACTCCCACGCTGCTTCCGCGTTACGACGGTGAAAACGTTAGTCAGCGCTCAGCCGACGCGACCAATACCGGATTCGTGTGACGTCATCGGACTTCGGGATTCCCGCCGAATTCGTTGATCAGCTCGTGAAAGAGATCGTGTACGGCGAGGGCGGGTTCCGACAGCGGCTGGTGATCGGACGTGCACAGGGAGAGCTTGACCTCGATCGTGGGGTCCACGATCCGCCGTACCACCAGACTCCGTACGTCGAGTATGGCCTGGGCCGCCGACCAGGGCAGCACGGTGGCGCCGAGACCGGCACCGACGGCACTGGTCAGGGTCAGGACCGACTCGATCTCGCCGACGACCCTGGGTTCCAGGGAGACATGGCGGAAGGCGGCGTCCACGACGTGCCGGATGGTGTGGATACGGCTGGGCAGCAGCAGGCCCACCCCGGCCAGCTCGGCGATGGAGACCTCGTCCCGGTCGGTCGCCGGACCGGTGTCCGGCGCGGCGACCAGGTACAGGTCCTCGGTCCGCATCGGCTCGAACTGGACACCGCGTACCGGACCGGCGTCGTAGATGAACGCCATGTCCATCCGGCCGGTCATGATCGCCTCGCTGATGACACCGCCGAAGTTCTCGTTGATGTGCAGCAGGATGTCCGGGTAGCGCTCGCGCACGGCCCGCAGCAGCGGCAGGGCCAGCGCGGCGCCGGTGCTGTACGGGGCCAGGCCCACCGAGACGCTCCCGGCCGGCGCCCGCCCGGACACGTCGACCGCCGCCTGCGCGTGTTCGAGCTGGCGCAGGATCAGCTGGGCATGGCGGTAGAGGGCGCGGCCGGCCTCGGTCGGTGCCACCCCGCGCTTGCTCCGGATCAGCAACTGCTGCTTGAAGTGCGTCTCCAGCATCGAGACCTGCTGGCTCAGCGCGGGCTGCGCGATGTGCAGGATGTCGGCGGCGCGCGTGATGCTCCCGGCGTCGACGATCTTCACGAACGAGTACAGACGCCTGGTGTCCATCGGCGACCTCCAGCCTGACAGGAGGGCTCATCGTACGGGCGGCCCGGGCGGCCGGAGCGTGAGCGGAGTCATATCCCGCCCTTATCACGTCACACACAACGGGTATTTGAAGCGCGGATCCTCCGGTACTACGGTCACCGAAACGCGAAATTCCCGGCCGGCGGCGACCCGCCGAAGAAATTGCAACAGCCACGTTAACCGCGTTTCGGATTCATTTCCCCGGCTCCCCCTATTCCCGGTTTCCCGGTTTCCCGGTTTCCCGGCTTCCCGGTTTTCCTTTCCTGGCGGAGGACGACATGACACTCACGGTCGATCTCGTGGCCGACCTCGGCGAGGGGTACGGCCCCTGGACCATGGGGGACGACGAGGCCCTCCTCTCCGTCCTCACCTCGGCCAACATCGCCTGCGGCTTCCACGCCGGCGACCCGCGGATCATGGACGCCACCGTCCGCCACTGCGTGGACCGCGGCGTCGCCGTCGGCGCCCACCCCAGCTTTCCCGACCGCGTCGGCTTCGGCCGCCGCGCGATGGACCTGACCCCGGACGAGGTCCGCACCGACGTCCTCTACCAGGTCGGCGCGCTCCAGGCGTTCGCCGCCGCGCACGGCACCCGGGTGGGGCACGTGGCCCCGCACGGCCGGCTCGGCAACCTCGTCGCCACCCGGCAGGACTACGCGGTCGCCGTGACCGAGGCGATCGCCTCCCTCGACCCCTCGCTGATCGTCCTGGCGCAGGACGGCGCACTCGCCGACGCCGCCCGCGCCCGCGGCCTGCGCGTCGCCATCGTCGGCATCGCCGACCGCGCCTACCAGGACGACGGGACCCTCGTACCGAGGAGCACACCCGGAGCGGTCATCCACGACGAGCGGGAGATCGCCGCACGCACGGTCCGGATGGTGACCGAGGGCGTCATCCGCAGCGTCGGCGGCCGTGACATCCCCGTCGACTGCGACACCGTCCTGCTGCACGGCGACACGCCCGGCGCCATCTCCCTCGCCCACCGCATCCGCAAGGAACTCCTGGCGGCGGATGTCGCGATCGTCCCGCTGACGGCCGTACTCGACGGCAAGGGCGCCTGATGAACGGCGGCATACGCGTCGCGGACTGCGGTGACTCGGCCGTCGTGGTGAAGGCCCAGGGCGCGGGGGCCTGGCGGCTCGTCCACGCCCTCGCCGACGCGGTCGAGGCGGCGGCGGTGGCCGGCGTGTACGGCATCGTCCCGGCCTATGACTCCCTCCTCGTCGAGTTCGACTGCGCCACCACGGACCACGACACGGTCCGCCGTGCCCTGCGGCGGGCGACAGCCCGACTCACCGACGGCACACCCCCGTTGCCGTCCCCCCGGCGCTTCACCGTCCCGGTGGTCTACGGCGGTGAGCACGGCCCCGATCTCCCCGTCGTCGCGGACCGGCTCGGCCTGACCGAGCGGGAGGTGGTGGAACTGCACACCGCCCAGGACCTGACCGTGCGCTGTCTGGGCGCACCCGTGGGGGCGCCGATGATGGACGGTCCCGCCTTCCCCGCACCGGTGCCGAGGCTGGCCTCGCCGCGGACCAGCGTGCCGCCCGGCTCGGTCGCGGTGGCCGGCCGGCAGGCCGTGATCTGCCCGCTGCGGTCTCCCGGCGGCTGGCCCCTCCTCGGCCGTACCCCGCTGCGCGTCCTCGATCTCGACGCCGAGCCGCTGACGCCGTACCGGCCGGGCGACACCTTCCGGTTCGTGCCGATCACCGCGGAGCAGTGGCCCGACCACGACGGCGCGATGCTCGCGGCCGAGGCGGTGGCCCATGGCTGACACCCTCATCGTCCACCGCGCCGGACTCACGACCGTCCAGGACCTCGGCCGCCCCGGCCGCTCCCGCCACGGCCTCCCCGTCAACGGCGCGCCCGACCAGTACGCCGCCCGCGTCGCCAACGTCCTGACCGGCAACGACGAGAGCGCGCCGCTGCTGGAGATCACCGCGGCGGACTTCGGCTGCACGCCCTCCGCCGACGTCCTCGTCGCCGTGACCGGCGCCCCCGCCGACCTCACCGTCGACGACGTCCCGCGCCCCCGCTGGGAACCCGTCGTCGTCCGCGCGGGCGAGACGATCCGCGTCACCGGCATCAGGGTCGGCGTCCGCGCCTACCTCGCCGTGCACGGTTCGGTGGAGACGCCGTATCTGCTGGGCAGTTGTGCCCCCGACACGATCCTCGGCTTCGGCCGCACCCTGCGCGACGGCGACCAGATCGCCGTGCGTACGGCCCTTCGCGCCCCGATCGGCCACCCGGTCTACGGCATCCCGCTGTTCCGTGTGCACGCGTCCGTACCGCGTCTCGCCGAGACGACGGCATGGACGATCGACGTCACCGACGGCCCCGACCTGGCGGAGTTCGGCGACTCGGCGGACCGGCTGTTCCGCTCGGAGTTCACCGTCACCCCGCAGAGCAACCACATCGGCCTGCGCATGTCCGGCGACGTGCCGCGCAGGACCGCGACCGGCGAGGTGCTCTCCCGCGGCGTCCCCGTCGGCGCGATCGAGGTGCCCGCGGGTGACGAACTCCTCGTTCTGCACCGGGGCCGCGGTGTCACCGCCGGCTATCCCGTCCTCGCGGTCGTCACCTCGACCGGCCTGGACGCGCTCGGCCAGGCCCGCCCCGGCCAGGCCGTCCGCTTCCGGCGCCGGACGGTCGCCGAGGCGGTGGCCGCGTACCGCTTACAGCGCGCCGGCGTCGAGGCCCTGAAGACCCGCGTCCGCACGGTGTTCGACGCCCACCGCATCCCCTGACTCCCCCATGCACGTCCCCGCACGTCAGTGACACCCCGTCCCCGAAAGCGCACGAACGTCATTGAAGGAGACCGCCATGGCCACCGTGGCCGCACAACCGACCCCCAACACGGTCGATCCGAGAACCGCTCGCAAAGTCACCCTCGCCGGCTGCGTCGGCATCTTCGCCGAGCTCTACGACAACGGCATCTTCGGCTTCATGGCGGGCACCCTCGGTGCCGTCTTCTTCCCCGACTCGGCCAACGCCGTCCAGCTGGTCTTCCTCGGCTACGCCGTCTCCTTCTTCTTCCGCCCGCTCGGCGGTGTCATCTGCGGCCACCTCGGCGACCGCATCGGCCGGCAGCGGATGCTCGTCTTCGTGATCATGCTGATCAGCGCGGCGACGGCGGCCATCGGCCTGCTGCCGACCTACGCGGCCATCGGCATCGCCGCACCCGCCCTGCTCATCCTGCTCCGGGTCGCCCAGGGCTTCTCGGTCGGCGGCGAGGCGTCCGGCGCGATGAGCTTCCTCGCCGAGCACGCGCCGGAGGGCAGGCGCGGCCTCTACACCAGCTACGCCCAGATCGCCTCCTTCCTCTCCCTGCTCACCGGCACGCTCATCGCGGCCGCGCTGACCAGCGGCCTCGGCGCGGACCGGATGGAGTCCTGGGGCTGGCGGATCCCGTTCCTGCTGGCCATCCCGCTCGGCGTCACCGGCATCCACATCCGCAGGCGGATCAGCGACACCCCGAACTTCACCCGCCTCCAGGAGAGCGGCGGCCTGGCGAGGAACCCGCTGAAGGAGGCGTTCTCCTCCGCCGAGCACCGCCGCGCGATGCTCCTCGCCCTCTTCATCCCGCTGATGAACGGCTCCGGCTACTACGTCCTGTTCAGCTACATGCCGACCTTCATGAGCAGCGAACTCCACTTCAGCAAGGTGCAGGGCCTGCTCGTCACCGCGAGCAGCCTGGTCGTCATCTCGGTCGCCATCCCGTACATGGGCCGGCTCTCCGACCGGGTCGGGCGCAAGAAGGTCCTCGCGGGCGCCGCGATCGCCATGGCGGTCGTCGCGATCCCCTGTTACCTGCTCATCGGCACCGGCAACGTCCCGCTCGCCGTCCTCGGCGCGTGCGTCATGGCCGTCGTCTTCGCCGGCCACACCGGCGTCATCCACATCCTGCTGGTGGAGCTCTTCCCGACCCGGGTGCGCTACTCCGCCTACGGCCTCGGCTACAACATCTCCTCCGCCCTCTTCGGCGGCACCGCACCCCTGCTGATGACGTGGCTCATCGCCGAGACCGGCAACGTCAACATGCCCGCCTTCTACGCCGTCGTCACCGCGCTGGGCACGCTCGCCGCCGTGTCCAGGGTCCAGGACCGGGCGCACCAGCCCCTGCGCGACGCGTGATCACGCCACCCACGCCACCCACTCCACCCCCCCCACCCCGCACCTCTGGGAGTAGTTCACATGCCCTTCTCCGACTACAAGACCGCGCTCGTGACCGGTGCCTCCACCGGCATCGGGGCCGTGGTCGTCGAGCGCCTGGTGAAGCAGGGGCTCGAAGTCCACGCCGTGGCCCGCAACGCCGACCGCCTCGCCGACCTGGCCCGGCGCACCGGCTGCGTGCCGCACGCCGTCGACATCACCGACACCGCCGCCCTCACCGAGGCCCTGCGGGGCATCGAGGTCGACGTCCTCGTCAACAACGCCGGTGTCTCCCGCTCCGGGAACATCCTCACCGCCGACGAGTTCGCCGTCGACGAGCAGGTGGCGGTCAACATCCAGGCGGTACTGCACCTGGTCCGCCTGCTCATGCCGGGGATGGTGGAACGCGACCTCGGGCACATCGTCAACATCAGCTCGATCGCGGCCGTCTACAACTTCGGCGGCAACACGATCTACCACGCCACCAAGGCGGCCGTACACACCCTCTCCCGGCAGCTCCGCGTCGACGGCTACGGCCACCGCATCCGCGTCACCGAGATCTGCCCCGGCCGGGTGGAGACGGAGATCTTCGGCCGGCTGCTCGGCGACATGGAAGAGGCCCAGCGCGTCTACTACGACGGCTACGAGTCCCTCAAGCCGGAGGACATCGCCGACGCCATCGACTTCGCCATCGACTCACCGCGCCACGTGAACATCGGCCACGTGGAGATCCTGCCGACCTTCCAGGTGCCGGGCGGCCTCAACTTCGAACGGCGGGCCGACTGACATGACGGACACGGCAGTCACGGCCCTGGCCCGGCGGGTCGACCGCATCAAACCCTCCCCCAGCACGGCGGCGGCCCAACGCGTCCGCGAACTCAAGGCGCAGGGCCACCGGATCCTCGACCTCACGGTCGGCGAACCGGACTTCGACACCCCCGACCACGTCAAGGCGGCGGCGGTCGAGGCGATCGGCCGGGGCGAGACCAAGTACACGCCCGTGAACGGCACCCCCGAACTCCGCGCCGCCATAGCCGGCAAGCTCACCCACCGCCACGGACTGACCTACGCCCCCGACCGGATCACCGTCGGCGGCGGGGCGAAGCAGATCATCTTCCTCGCCCTGATGGCCACGCTCGACGCGGGCGACGAGGTCATCGTCCCCGCCCCCTACTGGGTGTCGTACCCCGACATGGTCCTCGCCAACGACGGCACCCCGGTCGTCGTCCCCTGCCCGGAGTCCGACGGCTTCAAGCTGACGCCGGACCGCCTGGAGTCCGCGCTCACGGACGCCACCCGCTGGCTGATCCTCAACGCCCCGAACAACCCGACGGGCGCGGCCTACACACCGGCCGAACTCCGCGCCCTGGCTGACGTGTTGCTGGCCCACCCGCACGTCCTCGTCCTCACCGACGAGATCTACGACGAGATCTGGTACGGCGACGAGGGCTCCGACGGACTCCCCACCACCCTCGCCGCGGTCGAACCCCGCCTCACCGAGCGGGTGTTCCTCACCAACGGCGTCTCCAAGACGTACGCCATGACGGGCTGGCGGATCGGCTACGGCGCCGGCCCGGCCGGCCTGGTCGGCGCCGTCAACAAGCTCCAGTCCCAGATCTCCTCCTGCCCCTCGTCGATCAGCCAGGCGGCCGCCACGGCCGCGCTCACCGGCGACCAGGGCTTCATCGACGACTGTGTCGCCGTCTACCGGGCCCGCCGGGACGAGACGGTGAAGATGCTGACCGACATCCCGGGCCTGACCTGCACACCGCCCAGCGGCGGCTTCTACGTCCTGGTCAACTGCACGGGACTGCTGGGCCGGCACACCCCGGCCGGTGAACGCATCACCACGGACGAGGAGTTCGCCGCCCACCTCCTGGAGTCGCAACAGGTGGCGGTGATCCACGGGGCGGCCTACGGAGCCCCCGGCTACTTCCGCATCTCCTTCGCGACGTCGAGCGCGGTCCTCACGGAGGCCTGCGAACGCCTCTCCACCGCCTGCGCCGCCCTGACCTGACCGTTGCCCTTGTTCCGCTCCTTGTACCGCTCCTCGGAGAGAGACCCATGCTGCGTGTGAACACGAAGTTCGACCGCCCCGATCCGGACCTGGTCGAGCGACTCGGCACCTACTCCTCGGCCACCGTCCACGAGGCACAGGGCCGGCTCGGCGCCCTGAGCTCGAAGATCAAGCCGGTGTCGGACACCATGTCCCTGTGCGGCCCGGCCTTCACCGTGCGCTGCGCGCCCCGGGACAACATCATGCTCCAGGTGGCCATCGCGCACGCCCGGCCCGGCGACGTCATCGTCGTGTCCGCCGGTGAGTACGCGGAGGCGGGCTCCTTCGGCGACGTACTGGCCAACGCCTGCGTCGCCAAGGGCCTCGGCGGACTGATCACCGACACCGGTGTCCGCGACACCCGGGAACTGCGCGACCTGGGCTTCCCGGTGTTCTCCCTCGGCGTCTCCATCAAGGGCACGGTCAAGGAGACCGTCGGCCCGATGGCGGAGCCCGTCCTGGTCGGCGGGGAGCTGATCCGCCCGGGCGACGTGGTGCGCGGTGACGCCGACGGTGTCGTGGTCGTCCGCCGCGAGGACCTGGCCGACACGGTCCGCCTCTCCCAGGAACGCGTCGACGCCGAGGCCGCGTACATCGCCGCCTACCGATCCGGAAAGAGCGTCATCGAGGTCAGCAACCTCGCCGAGGTCCTCGAAGCGAAGGGCCTGGTCGTCGAGGAGTGACACCGTGCCACCGGTTCAGGCGCCCACGCTCCCGTCGATGCCCTCCCGCAGGAAGTCGGCGTGGCCGTTGTGGCGGCCGTACTCCAGGAGGACGTGGGTCATCACCATCCGCAGCGACACCTCCTGCTGCCACCTCGGCTGGTATCCGGCCTGGTCCAGGGAGGCGGCCTCGCGTTCGATCCGGCGTGAGGTCTCCACCTCGGCCTGCCAGGCCGTGAACGCCTCCTGACGGGTCGACCTGCTCGCGTCGTACGCCGCCTGGAAGTCGACCTTATCGGACCAGACCATGGGCGCCTCGCCGTCCTCGAACACCCGCCGGAACCAGGTGCGTTCCACCTCCGCCAGGTGCCGTACCAGGCCGAGCAGCGAGAGCGTGGACGGCGGCATCGACTGCCGGCGCAGCTCCTCGTCGGTGAGCCCTTCGCACTTCATGGCGAGGGTGGCCCGGTGGTAGTCGAGAAACGCCCGCAGCGTGTCGCGTTCACTTCCGAAAGCGGGCGGTCCTATGCGGTTGTCGCTGGTCACTGACCGTACTCCTTGTCCGTTCCGGCATCGGGGGGCGGCGGCGTCGTCGCCTCACCGGGGCCAGTATTGGGCAAGGGCCCCTTCCCGGTACGGGGCGGGGCTGACACTGAGCTCACCGGCGAAGGGACGGTCCAGGACGAAGACCAGGAGCAGGCTGAAGCCGACGAGTCCGGCGACCGAGGCGACGAACAGGATCTGGACCCGCAGTTTGCGCATGCCGTAGAGGAACGTGAGCGGCACCAGGACCAGCGCACCGCCGACGGCCAAGGCCTGGAGCAGCGGCGGAAGTTCCTGGCGCGCCATGGTGATGCGGGCCCGCCGCTGGGAGGCCACGTCGTCGAGATGGCCGACGGCCTGCTCGTAGAAGACCTGCTCCTGCTCGGTCTTCGGCCCGTACGTCTGGAACACCCGGAAAGCGTCCTGGAGATGGACCTCCGTGGCGCCGTAACTCGGGTGCCCCGCGCGCATCCGGGGCCACTGGTCCTCGACGACCGCGTGGACGTAGCCACTCAGGGCGGCGTCGAGACGGGCCCGCACCGACGCCGGGAACGAACCGGCGTCGCGCGTGATGAGCGCCACGTCGGTGGCCTCGGAGGCGACGATGGTCTGGGTGTCCTCCAACTGCGTCCACAGGGTGACGATCACGAACGCGAGGATGATGCCGTAGATGGCGCCGAACATCCCCAGCGTCACGCCGACCATGTCGTTGTGCTCTCCGCGGGCCAGCGACGGGTACCTGCGGCGCAGCAGCACACTGCCCGCGACAGCCAGGACGACAGTCCCCCCGACGGTGCAGACGGCCAGCGTGAAGGTGCTGAAGTGGTTGAGCAGCCATAGGGACATGTGCGCGGAGTCTAGGCGGGACACAACACCCCAAAACCACCGCGCTGAAAGCCGCTGCGGGTATGACGGGAAGAAGTTCACACCACCGAGTGAGCCCGATCCCGCACGGCTGCCCCGGGAACTGCCCTCGCGGACCTGTGGGCGGTGGCGGGGTTCCGGTAAGGATGGGCGGGGAGTCGTACGGGGCGAAAGGAACGTCATGCACGCGCGGGCAGAGCGGGACCGGTCGTCGGACGAACGGGACACCGCCCAGCGCGTGATCCGGCCCAGTGCGCTGGTCCAGCGGATGCTGGACCTCCAGCAGACGGCGGGCAACACCGCGGTGGCCCGCATGGTCGAGCAGGAGCGGCACCAGCACGGCCCGGGATGCGAGCACGTGGACCCGGCCGTCCAGCGCCGGGAGGCCACAGGGCACAGCCACGACGGTGCCGAGGACACCCACCCGGCCGCCCATCGCAGCCTCATCGACGCCGCGATGGCAACGCCGAGCAGCCCGCTCCCGGGCCCCTTCCTCACCAAGGCGAAGGCGTTCTACGGCAACGACGCCCTCTCCGCGGGCCGCGTCCACGACGACACGACCGCCCAGCGCGCCACCGCCGCGCTGGGCGCGCAGGCCATGACGATCGGAAGCCACATCTTCCTCGGCTCGTCGGCCGTCGGCGACACCGAGGTCCTCGCCCACGAGACCAGCCACCTCGACAAGAACCTCCGGGGAATCCGCGAGACGGGCAACGACAACGGCGCCGGTGTCACGGTGACCGACCCGGGGCAGGGCTCGGAGCGCGCGGCCGTGGCCGACGGCGCCGCCTTCACGGCGGGAGCGGCCACCGCGCCGTCGGTCGTCGCGCAGCGCGCGGTCGCCCACGAGGCGGACGGTGCGGAGCGGACCGCCCAGCGGGTCCCGGACGCCGGGACGGCCCAGGTGCGGGACGGCGGGACGGCGGTCCAGCGCACGGTCTGGGAGTTCGACCAGGCCGCCAGCTTCAGCGACCCCCGCCTCGGCCAGGAGACCCGCTGGCGCAACAGGAGCAACCAGGACGACGTCCGCACCGCCACCCAGCTGGGCATCAACGGCCAGGGCGCACCGCGGCACGGGGACGTCTACGACGACGCCACCCAGCAGGTGCACAGCAGCGCGAACGCGAGGTTCTCCAAGAAGGGCACCATCCCGGATCGCGAGTACCCGCAGCGCGAGTCCCAGACCCGGCGGGCCCTGGTCGAGGCCAAGCAGGCCATCACGACGGCCCTCGCCCTGCTGACGGCGGCGGGAGACGCGCCGGGCGGCCGGCTGCTGACGGCACTCCAGTCGGCCTTCCCGGCGTTCCGGGCCGCGACGCCCGAGCAGGTCGCCGCCTTCCTGCCGCGGATCGTCGAGGTCGTGCGGCGCATCCAGGCGGGGCTGAACGCCCAGGGGGCGGAGATCGCCCTGGTGGGCGAAGGCAACGTTCCTCGCGGAGTCGCGGGCTGGGTCGGCTCCAGCTGGTACGACGTGTACAGCCGCGTGACCAACCCGGACCAGCAGAAGAGCGAGGAGCTGCCGACCCTGGACACCGGCCGCAGCGGCCCGATCAACCTCACGGACGAGGGCCAGAACGCCTGGTACATCATCCACGAGGCGACGCACCGGTTCGCCGGCACGCTCGACTACCAGTACAGCCCGCGCGCCTCGGAGTTGCAGGAGGAGGAGTACAACGCCGAGATGGCCACCATCGCCCCCGAGGCGGCGGCGGCGAGCGACGCGGCCACGCTCGCCAAGCGCGCCCTGCGGGACCCCGCCGGGTACAGCGGTGAGAACAACGACTCCAGCCGCCAGCCGAACTGGTACGCCATGGGCCGGCGCGCCCTGATGAACGCCGACTCCTACGCCCAGTTCGTCCTCACCGCGGCGGGGGCCCGGGCCCCGCGGTTCTGACCCATGACCACCCTCCGGCGGGCCGCCGCGGCCCCTGTCACAGAGCCGGCAGGCGCAGGGCGAGGAGGGCCACGTCGTCGGTGCTGCCAGGCGGCATGCGGGCGAGCAGCTGGTCGCACAGCGTGTCCAGCGGTGCGTCGGCGAGCGCGAGGGCGTGGCGGCGCAGCTCGCCCAGGCCGGTGCCGAGGTCGCCGCCGGGGACCTCGACCAGCCCGTCGGTGTAGAGCAGCAGGGTGGAGCCCGGTGGCAGGGACTGGGTGGCGTCGGGTCGGCTCGCCGTACTGCCCGGGAGGGCGCCGAGGAGGATGCCCTGTCCGGCTTCGAGGTAGCGCGCGTGTCCGCCCGGGGTCAGCAGGAGAGGCGGCGGATGGCCGGCGCTGGTCCACCGCAGTGTCCACGGCCCGGTGTGCGGATGTCCTTCGACCCGGGCGAGGACGAGGGTGGCCATGGAGACGGTGGTGATGGCGGGCATGGCGTCGTCGAGACGGTCGACGACGGCGCCGGGCGGCCCGGTGTGGTCCCAGGCCAGTGAGCGCAGGATGCCGTGCAGTTGGGCCATTCCGGCCGCCGCGGTCAGGTCGTGGCCCACGACGTCGCCGATGACCAGCGCGAGCGTGCCGTCCTTCAACTCGAACGCGTCGTACCAGTCACCGCCGACCTGGGAACCGGCCGGGGCGGGCTGGTAGCGGGCGGCCAGCCGCAGGCGGCCGGGCTGGGGCAGGGGGGCGAGCAGGTTGCGCTGCATGGCCTCGGCGACCGCGCGCTGGCGGCCGAACCGCCGTGCGTTGTCGATGACCAGGCCGACCCGCCGCCCGATGTCGCTCACCACCCCCAGGTCGGCGGCGTCGAAGGGGTGTGCCGGGTCGGTGCGCACCAGCGTCAGGGCGCCGGTGATCTGGCGTCCGGAGCCCAGCGGCACCGCGAGGACGGACCTCGCGCCCACCGTCCGCAGAAACCCGCTGTACGCCGCGGCCAGCGGGGAGCCGGGCGGCGCCACCGTCCGGGCCTCGTCCTGAAGCACGGGATCACCGCTGTTCAGTACGTGGGCGAGAGGTGAGCGGTCCCCCTCCCCGGGATCGGGAAGCCGCTCGCGCCCGCCCTCCAGCGCGGCGTCCCGGCCCGCGGGACCGGTCACCGCCATGCGGCGGACCTGCCCGGAACGGGTCAGGAGGTCGATCGCCGCCCAGTCGGCCAGGCGGGGAACCAGCAGGCGGCCCAGCCGGGCGAGGGCCTCGTCCGTCTCCAGGGTCTGGCCCAGTACGTCGGTGATCTCCGCGACCAGCGTCAGCCGCTCGTTGAGGTCCTCCAGGGCGCTCGTATAGGCCGCACGTTCCCGACGCGCGCCGTGGTCGCCCGTGACGTCGGTGAACATCAGGGCGATGCCCTTGAAGGAGGCGCCGTCCCGCAGGGGGGAAGCGGACCAGGAGATCGTGATCAGGCGGCCGTCACCGCGCAGGTAGCTGTCGCCCTCCCCGTGCGCGGGGGCCTCCTGGGCCAGCGCCTGCAGCAGGGGGCACCGCTCCCGTTGGAGCGTGCCGCCGCCCGCGTCCCGGTGCAGCAGGTCGTGCGCGTCCCTTCCGCGCATCTCGCCGGCGGCACGGCCCAGCAGCCGCTCGGCGGCCGGGTTGAGGGCGACGATCCGTCCGGCCGGATCCACCACCATCAGTGCCGTGCTCAGCTGGGCGACGACCTGCCACCAGAAACCCGGCTCGGCCGCCGGCCACTCCCGCCCCTCGTCTCCCGCACCAGGCACCGCACCCGCACCACGCACCCGCCACCACGCACCCTCCAGCCGTTCGCGGCCTCGCACCGGAGACCGCGGGCACGTCAGGGAAGCCGACACACCCGTGTCCGATGGTCCCCCGGCCGGAGCCCGCCCGCATGGCCGACACGACGATCCGCTCCCGCACCTCCCGAGTGCCCGCCCCACCGGACGGTCGCCGCCGGCGGACAGAACGCCGCCGAGTGGCCGCTCCCCCCTCGGCCGCCCCGAGCCGTATCCCCTGACGCGTCGGCATGACCGTCGCCGGTGTGTCTCCCCGGGCCCGCTGCGTCGTCAGGGGCAGAGCAGGAGGGCGGAGGGGGCGCCGCCGGTCTCGTCCTTCCCGGGCCGCGGGGTTCCGGTGCGGGCCCGTTCCGCCGTCATGAGCGTGGCCGCGGTCATCGACGGGCCGCTGTCCGCACTCGCGGCGGCCATCAGCCGGGCGGCCGAGAGGGCGCCGGTTTCCGGGGGGATCACGAGGAGGTCCCAGCGGCCCGCGGTGTAGGACAGCAGCAGGATCTCGTGCGGATCCAGCTCCGAGGCGGACCAACCGACCTTCACCACGTGGCCGTTGGCGGACATCCTGGAGGGGAGGACCGGCCAGTGGCGGGGGTTGACCGCAATACGGGTGATCCGTCCCCACAGCGGATCCAGCACATCCGCCAGGGCGGAGAGCTCGCTCGGCAGGTCACGTGAACGGGGCCACCACGCGCCGTCCAGCCCGGCGGCCCCTCGGGAAGGACTCACGGATCTCAGCGCGATGCGCGCAGTCGGAACCCTGAAGGGACTGGAGGGACCAGACGGACCAGACGGACTGGCGGGAACGGGCCGTGGAGAGACACGAGGCGTGGTTGCGGACATTGCGCGGACCCGTCTCCGGACCCCTGCGGAAGGGCAGCCGCCCGGTGTCGTCGCTCACCGGGAACGGCACCGGCGTCGGAGCCGGTGTGCGAAATGCTCCCGGTGACTCAACGCTACTCCGCGCCGGCGCCGGAGGAGCCGTTCCCGGACGCCGTCCCGCCTCCGTCGGCGGCCCGCCGCCCGGACTGGCTGGTTTCGAGCCAGGACCGTGCGGGTTCTGCCGCGCGGGTGGTGTCCACGGTGAGGTCGAGCAGGGTTCCTCCGTCGGGGCCCGCGGGATAACTGCGCTGCTCGGCGGCGGCGAAACAGTGGCGCAGCACCTCCGCCACCCGGCGGGCGACCTCGGGCGAGGCGGCGACGATGCGGACCGCGGCAAGCCCGTCCGAGGGTGTTTGCATGGGCTGCACGGCGACCTCGGAGTTCGGTGTCCCGGTATGAGACGGACTCGGACTGGATCATCCACTCTACTCCGGCGTGTTCCGCGGCCCCACGGGTGACCGGCGGAGCCCCCGGCCGCCGCCGGACAGACCCTAGGTGCGCAGCAGCCGTTGGGTGATCTCCCGGTACTGCCTCAGCGCGAGCCGGAGTTCGGTGGAGTCCGTCCCGGGGTCCCGGTCCTGCCAGCCCGCGCGGAGGGTCTGCCGCAGTTCCGCGAGGGCCTTCGTGAGCTGGGCGGCGGCTTCGTCGAAGGCGCCCTCGGCCTCCTCCAGGGCCTCGCGCGGGGTGTCCGCGAAGGTGTTGACGGCATGTCCGAGGCGGCGCACGATCTCGTCCCGTTCTTCCGGGGCGAGCAGCGGCTCCGGGCCCGTGGTGCGGCGTTCGCCGGAGCCCGGGGGCCGGTCCGCGGGCTGCTGGGCGCGTGTCTGGTCGTACATCGTCGTGTGTACCGCTTCCGTTGCGATGGGGGGCACCGCCTGAAGACGGCCTTCGCGTCACCTTCTCGACGGCCTGCTCCAGGCTTCCGGGGACCCGGTCGGCCCTGCCTCATGGCCTGGCCCTCGGTCGTCCTGCCAGTCAATGTCCGGCGACGACGGGTGTCAACGCGACGCGGGCCCGGGCGCGTCCGGCCGGCGGGCGCCGGTCGACGCACTCCCGGTATCCCGTGCACAAGGAGTATGAGGGGGTACGTTGGGGGGAGCGAGGGTGCGTCGTGCCTACCGACAGGTCGTCTCCAGCACACCACCCACCCCTCAGGGGCAGCCCGTGACCCCGGCCGCACCTCCTTCCGAGCGGCCTTCATCCAGGTCAAGGAGCCCCACCATGCCGTCCACTCCCATAACCCCCATAGCCCCCGTACCCCCCACCACACCCGTCGCTCCGAGCCCGCCGGACACCGCCGCGCCGCCCCGGGTCTACGACGGCGTCTCGCCCTTCCCGCCGGACGGACCGGCGCCCGCGCGCCACGGCGGGGAGCGGCTGTACGTGACCGTGACGGCGGTGATCGTCGTCCTGCCGTTCGTGGCTCTCGGCCTGGTCGGCTGGCTGCTGTGGGGCCGTCTCGTCCATCCCGCCGACATCCTGCTCGCCGCCGTCTTCTACACGGTCACCGGTCTGGGCGTCACGGTCGGCTTCCACCGCGGCCTCACCCACGGCAGCTACCGTGCGGTACGTCCCGTGCGCATCGCGCTCGCGGTGGCCGGTTCGATGAGCTTCCAGGGCAACGTCATCGGCTGGGTCGCCACCCACCGTCGCCATCACGCCTTCGCCGACCGGCCCGGCGACCCGCACTCCCCGTACCGCTACGGCACTCACCTGCGCGGCCAGTTGCGCGGACTCCTGGACGCCCACGTCGGCTGGCTGTTCCGCAACGACCATACGCCCGCCGAATGTTACGCCCCGGACCTGCTCGCCGACCCGGACATCCGGGCCGTCTCGCGCGCCTTCCCACTGCTGTGCGTCCTCACCCTGGCCCTGCCGTTCGGGGCGGGCTGGGCCATCGGCGGCAGCTGGGTGTACGGCCTGACCGCGCTGCTGTGGGCGGGACTTGTCCGCATCGCGCTGCTCCACCATGTCACCTGGAGCGTCAACTCCCTGTGCCACATGATCGGGGAACGCCCCTTCCGCACCCGCCGCCACGACCGCGCCACCAACCTGTGGCCGCTCGCCCTGCTCTCCTTCGGGGAGAGCTGGCACAACCTCCACCACGCCGACCCGACCAGCGCCCGGCACGGCGTCGACCGCGGCCAGATCGATCCGTCGGCCGCCGTCATCCGCCTCCTGGAACGCCTCGGCTGGGTGTACGACGTGCGCCGGCCGACGCCGGACCGGGTCGCCGCGCGCCGTGTCTGACGGCAACCACGCATCCACCTACCGCAGTTGGCAGGAGCCTCATGACGACCACCGCACTGCAGCCCGCGCTTCCCTCCCACCCCGTCCTCCGCCTGCACCTGGCGCCCCACGGCGACCTGCCCCGGCCCATCGACGGAGCATGGTGGCCGCGCTCCTACGACCTCCTCGTGGAACTCCCGCGCCTGCTGGCCGGGCTGCCGCGCGACTGGGGCCATATCGCCAGCGTCACCGTCAACGGGGCGGCGTGGTCGGCGACGCCCGGCCGGATACTCGTCTCCAACCAGGTCGTACGTCTGCGCAGAGCCCTGGCGGCGAACGCCCCGCACACCGTCGTCCTGCTCGCCCCCGGCCGCGGACGCTGGGACCTCGTGGTCGTGCCTCCGGACACCGCCGAGGACGCCGCGGAATCGCTCATGGCGGCCGCGGCGGGTGCCCTCGGGCACGACTGACCCCGGGCGCCCTGTCGCCACAGCTCCGCCACTTGCCACGGTTCGCGAAAATGTTTCGTAACCGAGGCATTTCCCTCGCTTGTCCCTGCCGTGAATCCCGTGTCAGTGTCCCGGCCAGCAGGCAGGCCGTCGGCAACCTCGCGTACGAAAGCCTTTCGTACGAGTCCCCGATCTGCCTCGCTCACCGACGGTATGGGGATACAAGAGAGGCACGACCATGCGGAGAACACCGGTCAGCGGACATCTCGGAAGCCCGCGCGTTCGTCACGCCGTGGCGTCCGCCGTAACCCTGGCGGCGGCCATGGCCCTTGCCGCGTGCGGGACTTCGGGACCGTCCGGATCGTCGGCGGGCTCCGCGAAGGGCCTGACGATGTGGGCGCTCAACGACCAGACGATCCTCAAGGAGTCCGTCGACGCCTACAACAAGGACCACCCGGACGCGCAGATCACCCTGCGGCTCTTCGCGAACGACGACTACAAGCAGAAGCTGCGTGTGGCCTTCGGCGCGAACCAGGCCCCGGACATCTTCTTCAGCTGGGGCGGCGGAGCCCTCGACGACTACGTCAAGGCCGGCAAGGTCGACGCGCTGACGCAGGCCGAGGCGGGCACGGACCGGTACACGCCGAGCGTGATGCAGAGCGCCACCTTCGACGGCAAGGTCTACGGCGTCCCCGCCAACGGCCTCGCCCCGGTCGTCCTCTACTACAACAAGAAGGTGCTGGCCGACGCGGGCGTCCAGCCGCCGAAGACGTACGACGACCTGCTGGCGGCCGTGAAGAAGCTCAAGGGCAAGGGCGTGACCCCGCTGTCCCTCGCCGCGAACTCCAAGTGGCCGACGCTGATGTACCTGGAGTACCTGCTCGACCGGCAGGGCGGCTCCGACGTCTTCACGAAGATCGCCTCCGGTGACGCCGAGGGGTGGAAGGACGCGTCGGTCAGCAAGGCCAACCAGGACCTCCAGGACCTGGTGAAGGCCGGTGCCTTCGGCGACAACGCCTCCTCCGTCAACTACGACCAGGGCGCCTCCACGGCCCTCCTCTACACCGGCAAGGCCGCGATGGAGGTGATGGGCACCTGGGAGTACGCCAACATAGCCAAGGCCGCCCCGGACTTCCTGAAGAAGGGCGACCTCGGCTACACCGCCTTCCCGTCGGTGTCCGGCGGCGCCGGGGACCCGAAGAGCATCGTCGGCAACCCCTCGAACTTCCTGTCCCTGAACTCCTCGACGAAGAACAGGTCGGCCGCCCTGACCTACCTCAAGGACTACGTCCTGGACGGCTCCCAGGTCGACGCCTATCTCGCCGCCGGAAGTGTGCCGCCGGTCAAGGGCCTGGAGTCGAAGCTGGCCGCCGTGAAGTCGTCGTCCGACAAGCAGTGGCTGACGTTCGTCTACGACCTGGTGCAGAACGCCCCGGGCTTCCAGCTCTCCTGGGACCAGGCACTGCCGTCCGACCAGACGGACCCGCTGCTGACCAACACCGACAAGTCGTTCCTGCGGCAGATCTCGCCCGCCGAGTTCGGTACGAACATGAGCAAGGCGGGGTCGTGACCACCGCTGTCGCCGCCGGCCGTAAGGCAGGCCGCCGTTCGAGCGGCCTGCTCATGGCCGCCCCCGCTCTGCTCCTGTTCGGCCTGTTCGGTCTGGTCCCCCTCGTCGGCGTGCTGGCGCTCAGCCTCGCCGACTGGGACGGCCTGGGCTCCATCGGCTGGGCCGGCTTCGCCAACTGGGCCGACGTCCTGACCGACGGCGCGACCTGGCAGGCGCTCGGGCTCACCGTCAAGGTGATGGTGGTGAGCTGGCTGGTCCAGACGCCGATCGCGCTGGCCCTCGGCGTCTTCCAGGCGCCGAAGGGGAAGCTGCGGGCGCTGTTCGCGGTGCTGTTCTTCCTGCCGCTGCTGTTGTCCGCGGTGGCGATCGGCCTGACCTGGCAGGCGCTGCTCGACCCGTCCTTCGGCATCGGCGCCACACCCGGCCTGCACTGGCTGGCGAAGCCGCTGCTCGGCTCGCCGGACCTCGCGCTGTATACGGTGATCTTCGTGATCGCCTGGCAGTTCGTGCCGTTCCACGCGCTGCTCTACCAGGCCGGGATACGGCAGATCCCCACCGCGCTGTACGAGGCCGCCGCCCTCGACGGCGCGGGCCCGGCGGCCCGCTTCCGGCACATCACCCTGCCGCAGCTGAAGTACACGATGGTCACCTCCAGCACCCTGATGCTCGTCGGCTCGCTGACCTACTTCGACCTGATCTTCGTGCTGTCCGGCGGAACCGGCGGCCCCGGCACCGCCACCCGGGTCCTTCCCCTGGCCATGTACATCACCGGATTCCAGACCCACGACATGGGCCGGGCCAGCGCCGTCGCCACCCTCCTGGTGGTCTTCGGCCTCGGCCTGTCGCTGCTGACCACCCGGCTGTCCGGCTTCACCCGGATGGACAGCCGGCAGGAGGGCATGTGAGCACCACCGTGACCGAGGCCCGCGCCGCCACCGCACCGGACGACCTCCCCGCCCGGGGCACGGCGACCCCCGGGCCGGTACGGCCCAACCCCCTGCCCGGCATCCTCCGCCGCGCCCTCAGTGGCAGCGCCACGATCGCGTGGACGGCGATCGTCGTCGTACCCGTCTACTGGCTCGTCGTCACCAGCCTGCGCGCCCGCGCCGACTTCACCACCGACAGCCCCCTGGCGCTCCCCGCCCACCCGACGTTCGACAACTACCGGGCCGTGCTGGACGGCGACTTCACCACCTACCTGCTCAACAGCGTGGTCGTCACCGCCGGGACGGTGGTGCTCGCGGTCGCCTTCGCCCTCATGGCCGCGTTCGCGATCGTCCGCGGCGCCGGCAGCCGCCTGTCCCGGCTGTCGTTCCGGCTGTTCCTGCTGGGCCTGGCGATCCCGCTGCAGGCCGTGATCATCCCCGTGTACCTGCTGATCATCAGGATGCGGCTCTACGACAGCCTGCTCGCGATCGTGCTTCCGTCGGCCGCGTTCGCGCTGCCGATCACCGTGATGATCCTGGTGAGCTTCCTGCGTGACGTGCCCCGCTCGCTGTTCGAGGCCATGATCGTCGACGGGGCCGGCGACTGGCGCATGCTCTGGTCGCTGGCGGCGCCGCTGGCCCGCCCGGCCCTGATGACGGTCGCCGTGTACGACGGACTCCAGGTCTGGAACGGCTTCCTCTTCCCGCTCATCCTCACCCAGAGCGGCGACAAGGCCGTACTGCCGCTGGCGCTGACCCTCTACAAGGGCCAGTTCGGCATCGACGTACCGGCCACCATGGCCGCGGTGGTGCTCTCCACCCTCCCGATGCTCGCGCTCTTCATCCTCGCCCGGCGCCAGCTCGTCGCCGGCCTCACCGCCGGCTTCTCCAAGTAACCAAGTAGCCCATACCACCGGGAAGTCGACCCCCGTACGACGGCCGGGCCCCGCGCCCGGCCCCGTCGGCATGCCCGCGCAACTCCCCGAGGAGTCGTGAATGACGACCACCATGCCCGACCACGGCGGCCTCCCCCAGGAGGAGGACGGCCGTCCCTGGACCGACCCCGCCCTCCCCGTCGCCGAACGGGTCGAGGCACTGCTCGCCCGGCTCACCCTCGCCGAGAAGGTCGCGCAGCTCAGCAGCGCCTGGGAGGACGTCGAACCGGCCGGCCCCGAGGTGGCACCGGGCACCAGCATCTTCGACCGGGTCGGCGACCTCGCCGAGACCGCCCGGCACGGCCTGGGCCAGCTCACCCGCCCGTACGGCACCCTGCCCCGGCCCGCCCTGGAACACTCCCGGGCGCTGGCCGACCGGCAGCGGCAGGTCATGGCACAGAGCAGGCTCGGTATCCCGGCCATGGCGCACGACGAGTGCCTCACCGGCTTCACCGCCTACGGGGCGACCATCTACCCCACCTCACTCGCCATGGCGGCCACCTTCGACCCGGAGCTGATCCGGCGGGTCGGCGCGGCCATCGGCGCCGACATGGCCGAGGCGGGCGTCCACCAGGGGCTCGCCCCGGTCGTCGACGTGATCCGGGACTACCGCTGGGGCCGCTGCGAGGAGACCTACGGCGAGGACCCCCACCTGGTCGGGGAGATGGGCGAGGCGTACGTCACCGGCCTGCAGAGCGCGGGCGTGTACGCCACCCTCAAGCACTTCGCCGGGTACTCCGCCTCCATGGGCGGCCGCAACCACGCCCCCGTCCAGGCCGGCCCCCGCGAACTCCACGACGTCCTGCTGCCGCCGTTCGAGCGCCTGGTCGCCGCGGGCGTGCGGTCGGTCATGAACTCGTACGCCGAGATCGACGGCGAGGCCCCCGCCGCCAGCCGCCGCCTGCTCACCGACGTCCTCCGGAACGCCTGGGGGTTCGAGGGCACCGTCGTCTCCGACTACTGGTCGCTGCCCTTCCTGGTGACCGCCCACCGGGTGGCCGCCGACCTGCCCGACGCCGGGGTGCTCGCCCTGCGCGCCGGGATGGACGTCGAACTCCCCGACCAGCGCGGCTTCGGCGACGCGCTCGTGCACTCCGTGGAGCAGGGCGCCATCGACGAGGACCTGGTCGACCGCTCGGTGCGCCGGGTGCTGCGACAGAAGGCCGAACTCGGGCTGCTGGACGCGGACTTCGACCCACGCTCCCCCGCCCTGCGCGCGGGCGAACTGGACCTCGACAAGCCGGGCAGCCGTGCGCTCGCCCTGGCCGTGGCCCGGTCGAGTGCCGTCCTGCTCTCGAACGACGGCACCCTGCCCCTTCCGTCCGGCGGCCGGATCGCGCTGATCGGCCCGTGCGCCGACGACGTCCGCACCATGTTCGGCTGCTACAGCTTCCCCAACCATGTCCTCGCCGGCCGCGACGACCTCGGCAACGGTGTCGAGGCCGTCTCCCTCCGCACCGCGCTGGCCGAGGAACTCCCCTCTGTGGAGTGGGAGTTCGTCCAGGGCTGCCCGGTCCGGGACGAGGACCGCTCCGGTGTGCCCGCCGCCGTGGCGGCCGCGGCCGCCGCCGACCTCACCGTCCTGGTCGTCGGCGACAAGGCGGGCATGTTCGGCATCGGCACCTCCGGCGAGGGCTGTGACGTGGAGGATCTCCGGCTGCCGGGCGCCCAGGAGGAACTGGTCGAGGCGGTGCTGGCGACCGGGAAGCCCGTCGTGCTGGTCGTGAGCAGTGGCCGGCCCTACGCCGTGGGCCGGTTCGCGTCCGCCGCGGCGGCCATGGTGCAGGTGTTCCTGCCGGGCGAGGAGGGTGGCCGGGCGGTGGCCCAGCTCCTCGCCGGGAAGGCGAACTTCAGCGGCAGGCTGCCCGTGCAGATCCCCACCTCGCCGGGCGGCCAGCCGTACACCTATCTCCACCCACCGCTCGGCGACCGGCAGAGCTTCCTGTCCAACCTCGACCCGACCCCCGCGTTCCCCTTCGGACACGGGCTGTCGTACACGACGTTCGAGGTGGACCAGCTGTCCGTGGGCCGCGAACAGGTGCCCACGGACGGGGAGTTCACGGTGCGAGCGCGGGTGCGGAACACGGGGGCGGTCGCGGGCGCCGAGACCGTCCAGCTGTACGCGATCGACCCGGTCGCCCAGGTGACCCGCCCGGTGCGCGCGCTGCTGGCCTTCGCCAAGGTCGCCCTCGAACCCGGCGAGGAGGCGACGGTCCGCTTCCACGTCCACACCGACCGCCTGGCCTTCACCGGACTGGCCGGCCACCGCGTCGTGGAGCCCGGCGAGATCCTGCTGGAGGCGGGCTCCTCCAGCCTGGACACCCCGGTGCGGACCGCGATCCGGCTGGTGGGCGAGGTGCGGGACGCGACGGTGCTCCGGCAGCACGGGGTGCCGGTGAGCGTCGAGCGGGAGTAGCGAGCACGGCTGCGCCCCTGAAAGTGGGGCGCAGCCCCAGCTTTTCAGGGGCGCGGGACTGTGCCTGATATGCGGCTCCGCCGCGTGGGCGCGACCAGCCACGACGCACCCGCAGCCGACGCGCCGACCTGCCGGCGAAGCGCCTAGCTTCGGCTCCACTGCTGGGTCGCGGTGCCCAGCCCGGTCCACAGCTCGACCTTCGAGCCGTTGGCCGTCCCCCAGTTGGTCACGTCGATGACCAGGCCGTTGGAGCGGTTGACGATGGTGCCGTCCACGCGGAACGCCCACTTCTGGCTGGACTTCCCGTTGCAGGTCCAGAGGATGAGCGTGGTGCCCGCGGTCGTACCGTCGCCGTTCGCGGCCAGGCAGTTGCCGGAGACGCGCAGTTCGCCGGCCGTGGTCCGGGTGATGGTCTGGTTGGCGTTGCCCGAGCAGTCGTAGATCTGGACCTGGACGCCCGTCTGGCCGTTCGGCACGTCGAGGCAGCGGCCGGAGTAGGTGCCCTTCAGGGTGAAGGTCGAGGCCGTGGGGAGCGGGTCCTGGACCAGCTGCCAGTCCTGTGAGCCGTCGGTGGTCGCGGCCGCCACGGTGACGGCACCGCCCGCGGCCGAACCGGTCATGTAGAGGCTGGAGTTGAGGACCGAGCGGAGCTTGTAGTAGCCGCTGGTCGACGACGCGACCTGGGTCCACTGTTTGTCGGTGGCGCCGTCGTCGACCCACTGCGCGAGCTTCTGCCCGGCCGTGGCGGTGCCGGTCCAGATGGCGACCGAGCGGCCCCCCGCCTTGTTGAGCAGGGTCACGTTGCCGCCCTTGGCGGTCAGGTGCCAGCGCTGGGTGTTGTCGGTCGAGCTGGCCGCGCCGAGGACGAGGTCGGGGGTGTTGCCGGTGAGGTTCGCGTCCTGGGTCCTGCCGGACGCGGTGGTGAGGACCTGGCCGGTCAGCCGGTTGACGAGGCTGTAGTACGCGCCGTCGGAGCGGCCGAGGTCGACCTCGGCGTACTTCACGGGGCCGACGCTGGTGCCGCTCCAGGACGCCTGGAGGATCAGGACGCGTCCGGTGCCGTCGACGTACTGGAGAGTGCGGCTGTATCCGGCGGCGATCGGCGTCTTGTACTCCTTCCAGGTGCCGGTGGACAGCCCGGACTCGTTGACCCAGACGTCGCCGCTGCCCGCGGCGTTGTAGACGATCCGGCCGTCCGGCATCGGCAGCAGGACCGGGCTGCCGCCGGTGGACAGGGCGGCCCCGCCCGAGGGCACGGGCAGCGAGGTGATCGCGGCGTCCGTGGCGGAGAAGAACTTCGTTGGGTCGTCGGAGATCCGGTAGCGGACGTTCGTCCCGCCGCCCCAGTACTCGTACGTCAGCAGCCACTTGCCGTCGGTCGTCGGGGCGATGGTCGTCATGCCCGGGCGGCCGCCGCCGATCTCCGTCTTTCCGCTGCCCATGCTCACCGTGGCGCCGGGGACGTCCACGACCGGGCTGCTCCAGGCCGAGCCGCTGGTGCCGTTCCAGGTCCGGTGCAGGAGGACCTGGCCGCCGGAGTCGGTCGCGGTGTCGTTGGCCGGGTCGAGGGTCGGGGCGCCGGTGGTGGTGTTGTAGCCGGTGTAGTCGTCCTCGTCGGAGTAGTAGGCGATGAGCTGGCCGTTGTGGGCGAGCAGGTGCGGCTCCCAGACGGGGTCGACCTGGGCGTTGGTGTTGGCGGTCGAGACCCGGCCGACGCTGCCCGCGCTGCCGCCCTGCCAGCCGCCGGCGGCGATGATGTTCTGGAAGCTCCAGGTCGCACCGTCATCCGTACTCGCGTACAGGGCCAGCGCCACGTCCTTGCGGTCGCCGTCACTGGTGGGCGTCCAGCCGGAGTTGGCGGCCTTCTGCTCCTCGTAGTAGTAGTCGTCGCCCGAGACGATGCTCGCGAGCAGCAGCGTGCCGGCGCTCAGGGAGCCGACGCTCTGCGGGAGGACGTACAGGTACGGGTTGGTCCAGTTGCTCGTGTACTTGGCGTACGCGGAGTCGGTGGAGAGGTAGGCGGGGGCCTTGACGTCGGCGAGCTTCGCCCATGTCGTGCCGGAGTCGTCGCTCTTGTAGATGGGCAGCGTCTGGCCCACCGGGGCGCTCTGGCTGTTCTCGAAGGTGGCCACGAGCCGGCCGTCCGGCAGCTGGGCCGACTTCGGGTAGAGGACACAGGGGCTCTTGTTGCAGGCGGCGGTGTTGTCCGCCGTATACAGGTTCGCGGGGCTCGGCTGATACGCCGACGCGGCCGTAGCGGAGGCGAGGGCGACCACCACGCCAATACAGAGGGCCGTCGCCGAAGCGAAGGCCTTTCGCGCCCAGGATCTTTTCACCGGCGTTCCTTTGCCACGGGGGTGCGGGGAGGAGGCCAGTATTCGTAGGCGGCCCGGCACTGTCACCGGCACATTGCGAAAGGGTTTCGCGCGGTCGCGGGTTACGGGGTATTGACGCGATGGCGAACGGACGTCGAGGTGCGCACCACGAGTTCCGTGGTCAGCTCGATCCGCGGGGACGCGGGCGGGCGGCCCTGGGCGAGGTCCATGAGCACCCGGGTCGCCTCGCGTCCCAGTTCCTCGAACGGCTGGCGCACCGCGCTCAGCGGCGGGCAGGCCATGGCCGCCACCAGGGTGTCGTCGAAGGACATCACCGACAGGTCGCCCGGTACGGCGAGCCCCTGCTGCCGGGCCGCCTCCAGCACGCCGAGCGCCTGCGCGTCGCTGGCCGCGAAGACGGCCGTGGGCGGGTCGTCGGCCCGCAGGATCTGGAGGCTGGCGGTCAGCGCCTCGGCGTAGTCGAAGTCGGTCGAGCGGACGATCACCGGATCGTAGGCGACCCCGGCCTCCTCCAGCGCGGCCCGGTAGCCGTGCACGCGGGCCGCCCCGGCCAGGGAGTGCGAGCGGCCGGCGACCATGCCGATCCGGGTGTGTCCCAGGTCCAGCAGATGCTGGACGGCGTCCCGGGCGCCGCTCCAGTTCGTCACGCCGATGCTCGGGATGTCCTCGGACGGGGCGCTGAGCGGGTCGATCAGCACGACCGGCAGCCGCTGTTCGACGATCCTGCGCTGGTCCTCCTCGGCCAGCATCGAGATCACGATCACCAGCCCGGCCGCGCCGAGCGCCACGCACTCCTCCAGCCACGCGGAGATCGAGCGCCGGCTCGTCGTGCCGGTCACCACGTCGATGCCGAGCTCACCGGCCGCGTCCACGATCCCCCGGGCGACCTCCAGGGTGTACGGGCCGGACAGGTCGCGGAAGACGACGATGATCTGCCGGGGCGTCTCGGGATCCCGCTCCCACGGGCGGACGTACCCGTACCGAGCCAGCAGTTCCTCGACCCGGTCCCGGGTCACCGCGCCGACGTCCCGGCGCCGGTGCACCACCTTGGACACGGTGCTGAGCGAGACCCCCGCCTCGGCGGCGATGTTCGTGAGCAGGCCGTGCTGCGCCTCCTGCCGGCCCTTGCCTCGACCTGTCACCCGATGTCCGTTCCGTACGCCGCGCGTCGATGCGCCGGACGCACCGCACCGCGTGCCTGGCCGCAAGCCCCGCCGCAAGGTAACGGGGGCCGGTACGGGGAGGCAATACCGGGGACCGCCGGCCACGGCGAACCGGGCCGGTCGATCCCGCTGCCCCTCGTGCATGATGAGCCTCCGCCACACGGGAGGGCGTACCAGAGGCGAGTGTGACGCAGGTCACGGGAAGTCGGTGCCCGGTGCCGCACAGCTCAATGACGTGAGCACTCATATGCGAACCCGGGTACGGGCCGGGGATTCGAGCGCGTTCTCCGAGCTCTTCGACACCTACGCCCGCGCCGTCTACAACCACGCCTTCCGGCTGACCGCCGACTGGTCGACGGCCGAGGACGTGATGGCCGCGACCTTCATGGAGGCGTGGCGGCTGCGCGAGAAGGTCGATCCGACCGGCGGTTCCCTGCGGCCGTGGCTGCTGGGCATCACCACCAACACCGCGCGCAACCAGTACCGGAGCAACCGGCGCTACCGGGCGGCGGCGACGGCGGCCGCGGCGGCCGAGCTGTCGGTGCCCGACCACGCCGAGGAGGTGGCGGCCCGGCTCGACGACCGGGAACGCCTCGCGACGGCACTGACCGCGCTCGCGTCGCTGCGCCGCCCGGAGCGCGAGGTCATCGCGCTCTGCCTCGGGGAGGGCCTGGACTACGAGGCCGCGGCGGAGGCGCTCGGCATCCCGGTCGGCACGGTCGCCTCCCGGCTCTCCCGCGCCCGCAGGAAGCTCCGCAAGCTCGCCGACGCCGAAACGGCACGACGTCGGAAAAATCTTGGAGCAACTCCCGGGAATCGGGAAGGCGGCCGCCCCGGCCGACAGACAAGAGGCGATCACGCACACGCGATCCGGCCCGCACAGGAAGGAAACCGATGAACGCGAACACGTCCCGGCAGAACGCTGCCGAACGGGACGAGGGCGACCGGCTCTTCGACCGGACGACGCGCGACCTGCCGCCGGGCCGTCACCAGTTCCACAAGGAGCGCATGATGGCCCAGATTCACCAGACCCAGGCGGCGGAGCGCACGGCCGAGCAGCCGGCGGACCGGGCTCGACGGCTGCGGCTGCCGCGCCCCGCGATCGCCCTGCCCGCACTGGCCGCCGCCCTCGCCGGGGTGGTCGTCGTGGGGGTGGCCGCCTCCGGTGGCGGCAACGGCGTCAAGGACGAAGGCGTCGCCACCGGACCGGCCCTGACCACCACCGTCGGCGCCGCGACCAGCAACGGCGTACCGCAGCTGCTCGACCGGATCGCGCTGGCGGCGGCCGACACATCCCACCCGGACGTCAAGCCCGGCCAGTACGTCTACGTCGAGTCCAAGTCGGCCGACACCTTCGTGAAGTCCACCGACGCCGGGACCTCCCTGGCCAGCCACGAGCTGCACACCCGCCAGGTGTGGAGGTCCGCCGACGGCACCAAGGGCTGGCTGATCGACCCGGCCGTCAACGACAGCCCCGCGGGCGAGACCCTGAGCCTGCCCGACGAGCAGGGCAACACCCCGACGGCGAACCTGAACTCTCCGTCGTACGACTACCTGGCCAAGCTGACCACCGACCCCGACGCCCTGCTGGCCAAGATCTACAAGGAGACCAAGGGGCAGGGAAACTCCCCCGACCAGGAGGCGTTCGCCACCATCGGCGACCTGCTCGGCGAGAGCTACCCCCCGGCGAAGCTCTACCCGGCGCTCTTCAAGGCCGCCGCGAAGATCCCCGGCGTCGTCGTGGTGAACGACGCGGTGGACGCGGCCGGCCGGCACGGTGTCGCGGTGGCCCGGCTCGACGAGACCAGCGGTGAGCGCGAGGAATGGATCTTCGACAGGAAGAGCGACGTCTTCCTGGGCGAGCGCACGGTCCAGGTGGAGCAGAGGACCGACGCCGACGCCCTCATCAAGCCGGGCACCGTGCTGTTCACCAACGCCGTCATGAACCGCGCCATCGTCGACGGCATCAAGCAGACCCCGTCCCAGTCCGGCTGACACGTCCGGGGTCTCGCCATGGGAGACCCCCGGGTGAACAATCTGGGGGTCTTTCCTGAACGAGACCGGAACCCGGCAGGCGATCCCTCCGTCTTCCCTCATCGGACAGGTGTCGTCGTCTAACAAATCGGCCGGAAATTGAGATCCATACCACCGCGGGTTCCTTCGCAAAGAAGCAGTGGAACACCGCTCTCCCTGTGGCGTCGACCGGGGGCGAGACCCTGGGCCGTGGCGGGTGTCGCGGCCCTCGGGTTCCTCCTGGCACTCGAGATCGCCGCACGACGCTACGGCCTGCCAGGGCCGATCACCGACCAGGCGCGGGAGGTGATCTTCGCCCCCAAGTCGGGTTTCCTTCTGTACGCCGGCATGGCGCTGATGATGACGGTGCTCACCTGGCGACAGCGGTTCGTCGCCCTCGCCGCCGCGATCGGTATCGACATCGCCATCGCGGCGGTCCGCTGGGCACTCGACGCCCCGGTGACCGACGGCCATCCCTTCGGCAACGGCGCCCTGTGGGTGATCCTGGGCCACGCGGTCACAGCGGTCACCCGCCGCACCGGCCGGGAACGGGTCCTGCTGCTCAAGGGCGTCGGGCTGGGCCTGCTGCTGGTGACCGGCCGCAAGACCGGCGACACCTGGCTGCTCCTCACCTCGAAGACCCGCCCGACGGTGCTCGACCAGTACGTGGCCACCGCCGATCACGCGCTGGCCGAACCGTCGTGGCTGGTCGGCCGGATCGTCACCGCCGCCGGTCCGGTCGGCTTCAACCTTCTCGACGTCGTCTACGGCCAGCTCGCCGTGGCCGCGGTCGTCGTCGCGCTGTACCAACTGCGCCACGTGGCGGTCGAACGGCGCTTCCCACGCCATCACCTGGTGCGCACCTTCCTGGTGATCGGCCTCCTCGGGCCGGCCGTCTACATGATCTTCCCGGTGGTCGGGCCGGTCTTCGCCTACGGCACCGGTGCCGAGCACTGGGCTTCGGTCAGCCTGTGGCCGGACCCGCCGCCCGGCGGCCACTTCCACGACCACGACCACGGCCACGGCCTCGGCCTCGGCCCTGGCAACGGCCACTGGGCGGTGGCCGACTGGTGGCCGCGGACGACGCCGCCGGTCGATCGCCCGCGCCCCATGCCGTTCGACGGGTTCACCCCGCGGAACTGCATGCCCAGCCTGCACACGGCCTGGGCCGTCGCGATCTTCATCCACTCCCGGAACGGCCCGCGCCTGCTCCGCTTCGCCGGCGCGTTCTGGCTGGTCGCCACCCTCACCGCGACGCTGGGATTCGGCTACCACTACGGCGTGGACCTCATCGCCGGCGTGGTGTTCACGCTCACGGTCGAGGCGGCGCTGCGCTCCTTCGACCGCGGCTGGGACCGGTCGGGGCTCCGGTTCGCCGCCTACGGCGCGACGGTCTTCGCCGCGCTGCTGGTGTCGTACCGCTGGCTGCCGTGGGAGATGGCCAGGCACCCGTGGGCGTCCGGCCCGCTGCTCCTGCTGGCGCTGGCCTCGGTGGTCTACGGCTACCTGCGGACACAGCACCGGCCCATGGGAGAAGTTCTCCTGAGACCCCGTCAGCCCGTACGGCCGGGGGCGATGCGGTAGACCGGCACCGGGCGGGACGGGCCTGCCCCGCCCGGTGCGCACGGCAAGGCGGTACGGCTGCGCCCAGGCGGATTCCCGGTGCGGGAGTAGCGTGGAACTCATGACCGAAGACACGCTGATCGCACACGAGTCAGGGACCTTCGAGATAGCCGGCAAGCAGGTGGCCCGGCTGGGCTTCGGGGCGATGCGGCTGACCGGACCCGGGATCTGGGGCGAGCCGGCCGACCGCGAGGAGTGCCGGCGGGTCGTCCGCCGTGCGGTCGAGCTCGGCGTCCAGCTGATCGACACCGCCGACTCGTACGGGCCCCATGTCAGCGAGGAGATCATCCGCGAGGCGATCCACCCGTACCCCGACGACGTCCTGATCGCCACCAAGGCGGGCCTCACCCGCTCGGGCCCGGACGAGTGGGCCCCGGTCGGACGGCCCGAGTACCTCCGGCAGGAACTCGAGATGAGCCTGCGGCGGCTCGGCCTGGACCGTATCGACCTGTTCCAGCTGCACCGCATCGACGCGAAGGTGCCGCTGGAGGACCAGATCGGCGAGCTGAAGAAGTTCCAGGACGAGGGCAAGATCGTGGCGATCGGGCTCTCCGAGGTCACGGTGGACGAGATCGAGGAGTGCCGGCGGATCGCGGAGATCGTCACCGTGCAGAACCGCTACAACCTCACCGACCCCACGTCGGAGGACGTGGTCGACCACTGCACGCGCGAGGGCATCGGCTTCATCCCGTGGGCGCCCGTCGCCGCGGGCGAGCTGGTCGAGCCGGGCCGTCTCGTCGACACGATCGCCAAGCGGCACGAGGCCACCCCCGGTCAGGTCGCGCTGGCGTGGCTGCTGGCCCGCACGGAGGTCATGCTGCCGATCCCCGGCACCTCCCGTGTGACCCACCTGGACGAGAACGTCAAGGCCGCCCGGCTCGCCCTCGACCCCGAAGAGGTCGACCAGCTCACCCGGGCGGCGCGCGAAGCGGCCTGAGCCACCGGTTCACGGGGCGTACACCGGCGGGCGGCGGGCCTCGGTGTGTGCCTATGGTGGCCAGGTGACGGGCGTTTCGCCGTGGACGCGGGTGCGCTCCAGGCTCCGGGCTCAGGGGCCGACGGCGGCCCGCATCCTGGTGATCGCGGTGCTCTGCTGGCAGGCCGCGCTGTGGGCCGGTGCCGATCAGCCGCCGGTGTTCGCCGCCATCGTTCCGCTGCTGTGCCTGCGCGGTGATTCCGCCTCCTCCCTGACGGCACTGCTGCTGAGGATCCTCGGCGTGATGGCCGGGGTGGCCCTGGGCGTCACCGTGGTCCACTTCTTCCGGCCGACCACGGCCGTCCTCGCCGTCGTGCTGGGCCTGGCCCTGCTGTGCGGGACCGTCATCAGTTCCGGCACGGCACTGAACGTGCAGGTCGCGGTGACCTCGCTGCTGGTCTTCGCCAACCCGACACCAGAGTCCTACGGCTTCGCCCGGTTATGGGAGAACGCGCTGGGCGGCGCGGTCACCGCTGTCCTCGGCCCGCTGCTCTGGCCGCGGAACCCCCGCCGGGAGGCGGCGACGCTGGCACGGGAGTACGCGGACGATCTGACGGAGGGCCTCGTACGCAGCACACGCGCGATCGGCTCACCGGACGCCGCGTACGCGAACCGGACGCACACCCAGGCGGAGGCGGACCGGCTGCACCGCTACGGGGAGAAGGCCCGGGAAGCGGAGAAGGCCATGCGGTTCAATCCGCTGCACCGCCGCCACCGGACCGAGGTGGCCGAACTGAGCGACCGGATCCGCCGCGCCACCCGGGCCGCGCCCCACCTCCTCGCGCTGGCCGCCGAGGTCGACTTCTTCACCGCGCGCGACGGACCCACCCCGGCCCTCTTCCGGGCCCGGACAGCCCTCCTCCCGGTCGCCGAGGCCACCGGCCGCGCCCTGAAAGCCCTCCTCGAAGGACGGGACCCGCACGAGGACACGGCCGCCGCCCGCACCGCACTGGCCCGGTACACCAGGGACGACGCGGCCCCGGTGGCCGTACTGCTCCGCAGACCGTTCACCAAGATCCTCGACCTCTGTGACGGCTCCCCGGGCTGAGGACGGATCAGAGAGGCGATCGGCCTTCGCCGGCGGTCCAGGTGACGTGCGGGGGCTCGACGCGGGCGCACAGGGGGCCGCCGGCCGCGTCGGTCAGACCGAGACGGCCGACCAGCAGGCCGTGGTGCGCGGCGGCGGCGAGCACGTCGGCGGGGACGGCGTCGAGCATGAGCTTGGCGCGACGGAACATGACGAAGACGCCCGAGTCGTCGACCGTGCACCAGGACAGGTACACGAACCGGCGGCCCAGACGGTGCTGCACGTACGGGCCCGTCACCTCGATGCCGTCGGGTGTGGCGGTCGCCGTGCACTCCAGGGTCCAGGTCGCGGACGCGGCGTCGGCGGGCTGTGGTCCGAGGAGTTCGCCCGGCCGGTCACGGCGCTGCACGGCGACATGGATGCCGGCGTAGGCGGGGCCGTCGTCGCCGACGGGGGCCGGACGGGTACGGCCGGGCAGGTCGACGGCGTCGATACGGATACGCATACCGGCCATCATCCGCCCGCCGGTGCGGGTCCCCGTCCGGTGCCTGTCCCCATCCGGTGCTCATGTGGGGCGGCCAAGTACGTCGTCGGCGCTTCTGGGCTCGGTGCGGGGCTGCTGGTTGAGCTTGTGGCGCTCGATGGAGGATCGCCGGTAGACCTCTTTGCGGGCCCGCATGATGTTGCCCAGGGGCGCGTGCTCGGCGGTGACCCGCCAGGGTGTGAAGGACAGCGCGTCCATCTTCTCCAGGTTCTCGGGGCTGGAGATGTCCTGCTGCGGGAGCCGCAGCTTGGCCACCGTGAAGGCTGGCGACAGCTGCTCGGGCCACTCCACGGTGGTGTCCTCCACCGGCATGCGCTCCAGGTCGGTGCAGAGCTGGACCTGGATGTCGAAGACGTAGGGCCCCTCCCGCAACTCGGCCTGCAGGGCCGGCCGGAAGACCTCCGCCGCCGAGGCCGGGTCGATGGTGCGCCGGACCACCCCGGCGGCGGACGTCGGGTCGGGGGTGATGCGCACCTTGGCGATGTAGTCCCCGTGCCGGACCGCGCCCATCGTCCAGTAGCTCGACAGCAGCAGGTTCGCCGGAGGCGTCTTCGACAACCGCAGGAACGCCAGGAACTCGTCCCACGCCCAGTCGTCCCGGTCCAGCGTTCCCTTTCCGGTCACGAAGTCGCTGTAGAAGCGGCGTGCGCCGGGCCGGCCCTGGGAGAAGTAGGCCGGCGCGTTCAGGAACAGCTCCTGGATGAACAGGTAGTGCTCGACCGTGTTGCAGAAGAAGATCGGTCCGTTGATGTTGGCGTAGTCGAAGGTGCCCGAGTCCGGTTCGTCGTCCAGCAGGGTCGGGCCGGGAATGCCGAACATCTTCAGCGCCAGTCCGGTGGCGGCGCCCAGCCGTGCGTCGGCTCCGGCGTGGGGCGAGCCGTTGGAGAAGCGGATCAGCGCGTCGTGGGTGCCCGGGGTCGCGTAGATGCCCTGGGCGTACTCCGGGGGCAGCCCGTCCAGGATCTCCACTTCCCCTCGGACCAGCCCGTAGCCCTTGGCATGGGCGTCGCGAAGGGCCCGCCCGGTGCCGCCGGCCTCGACGGACTCGGCGATGTAGCCCTCGGTCTTCTCGATCACCGTCTGCACGTCGCGGTCGAAGTCCGGTGCGTCGTCTTCGACGTCGGGCGTGTAGCGGACGAACTGTGCTGCCATGACTGCGGCCTCTCCTCGGAGAGCGTGATGGACCTCGGCGTGATCGGATCTCAGGGCGTGGGAATCGCCGTCAGTCCTCCAGTTCGGCCAGCCAGCCCAAGGCACGCAGGCCCGGCAGGAAGCAGTACTCGCCGCCGCGGGTGACCACGAAGCTGGGCAGGTTGCGCAGGCGCCGCCGGACCGGCTTCTCCGGGATGGTGACGCTGCCGGTCCCGCCGTGATGCCCGGCCACCGGGTCCTGCTCGCCGGGGTAGCCGATGAAGTTGCCGTCGTTGACCCATTCGGCCTTGATGAACTCGAACTGCCGTTCCAGGTGGGCCCCCATGAACACGCCGACCAGGCCCCGGTCGGCGCCGTCGTCCTCCAGCACACCCTCGGGCAACGGCGGGCCGTAGGTGGTGCCGCGACGGATGAGTCGGTGCATCCGCGCGTCGCCGATGATGGTGGCGTCGCGGGGGTTGGTACGCCGGATGTGCGCGCCGGCGGGGCACCGGTACCCCCGGTCGTCGTCCTCCCGGTACAGGAAGTCGTTGACGCGGTGCGGATCGGCCGCCAGCTCCGGATCGTCGTGCTCCGGCGCCAGCGCCAGCGGCGCCCCGCTGGGCCAGCGCCCGACCATCTTCGCCGCCAGCAGCGCCTCCTCCTCGGCGCCGGCGCTGTTCGCGCGCAGGTAGCGGCGCCAGGCCGCCACATCGGTGTGGATCTTCCGCACGGCCACGTAGGTCCCGTTGCGCCCCAGCACGTCAGGGCTGGGCATGGGCGCCGGGTTACCGGTTTCGTCGGGGTAGCCGAGGATGAACTCCCCGGCCTTGATGGGGGCTTCCCGCGGGTTGGACCCGGGCAGTCCGACGCCCTCGATGTTCGGATGGCTGATGCCGTCACGGAAGCCGAAGGTGGTGCGCCCGGTGGGGAGTTGCTTGACCTCCTGCTGCCAGATCACGTGCACACCGGGCGTGTCCTCGTAGGCGGCACGGGCCCGCTCCAGCTCCTGGTCCAGCTGTGCCGCGTCGGAGGAGAGGGCGCTCAACGCGATATGGACGTCGCCCGTTCCGAACGGTGCCTCCCAGTGGGCCGGGGCGCTCTGGCCGACGTCGCCGATCCGCTCCGCGCGCGCGGCCATGCCCTCGCGGAACGCCCGGGGAAAGCTGTCCAGCGACTCCTGGGGCACCCCGAGGGCCGCCAGCCCCTGACAGGTGAACGCCACGGCGACCCAGGCATCCCGGCTCCGGTCCGCGTCCGGCAGGCCGCCCGAGGTCACCGGGAGCAGCCGGCGCAGCAGCGCGCGGCCGGCCCGGGGTTCGTCCACGCGCAGGAAGACGAACCTTCCCTCGTAGGGCACGGGCCGTGGCCGCAGGGCCCCGCTCTGGACGTCGTCGATGTCGACGCGCACGCCTGCCGCGCTGCCGCTGTCCACTGTGTTCATGGGCGCTTGTGCCTCCGGATCGGTCTCTGCCTGGACAGCCGCCCCGCAACGGCCGGCTCGCAACGGCGGGTGCTAGGGCCTGTCCGGCGGATCAGGTCGCAGGAGAACAACGGCACATCATGCACCCCCGGCCGAAGGCTGGGGGACGTTGACAACCGACGACAACGCCGCAGGTGGACGTGGCAGGCCCCGCGATCCGCCGGACAGGCCCTAGGCCGAGGCTTCTTCCAGCAGCTTCTGGAAGGCCGGCGTGGACACCAGCTCCGCGTTGGCCGGGTTCTCCAGCGCCGCCCGGAACTGGGGGGTGTCCAGCACCTCCTGGAACGCGTCGTCCACGCGGTGGTCCTTGAAGATCTGCTGGACGGTCAGATCGGGATAGGCGCTGACGAAGACCCCCGCGGGCTCCTGGTGAGCGACGAACCAGTCCTTCACCCCCGGATCGGTGACGCCGGGGAACCCTTCACTGTGCGAGAAGACCTTGTCGAAGCGGGCCCCGACCACCGTCTGGGCGAAGTCGTCGATGTAGTTGTCCCAGGAACCGTCGAAGACGCTGGCGAACATGAACCGGGTGTCGTCGTCGAAGATCACGTGCCGGGCGTCATGCAGGGTGCCGATCTGGCGCACCGCCGCATGGACCTTCTCGTCGTCCGCCGCGTCGGCGAGCTTGGCGAGATCCTTGCGCAGCTCATCCGCATGCCCCGGCTTGATCTTGGTGAAGACGGTGAACTCGTTGCAGACCCCGTCCGACCTGCCCGGGCGCTCGGGGTGAGCCGACTGGGGTGCACCTGTCGTCGCAGTCATCGTGGGACTCTCCTGCCACGGATCGGTGCGAGGGGCACCAAGCGCCCGAACATGAGGCGCCATCGCCCTCACCCCTCAATCCTCACCACGGACGCCCTGCCTCGCATCCGGGGGGAAGCCCCGGCACTCCGGCCCGTAGACCGAGAGGCTCCCGAGGACAGACCCGGCCGGGCGCAGGAAGATGGAAGCAGTGGGACGTGCCGAGTGCACGGTGGCGCAGCCCATCGCACGCCGGCCTGTCGCGCCGCCCAGGCGGTCCGGCACACTCGCGCCAAGCCCTGGTCGGCCGGATCGCCACCCGACCCCACGCGGAGGCAACCATGGGGGCAGTTCTCGGTGACGTACTGGGATTCGCGGCCGGCGTCGCGGTCAGCCCGCTCCCCATCATCGCCGTCATCCTCATCCTGGCCACGCCTCGGGGACGTCTCAACGGCGTTCTCTTCACCGTCGGCTGGATCCTGGGACTCGCGGTACTGGGCGCGGTGATGCTGGCGATCGCCTCCCCGGCAGGCGCCTCCAGCCACAACCACCCGGCCACCTGGGTGGGAGCCCTCAAGCTCGCCCTCGGCCTGTTCCTCGTCCTCTTCGGCGCCCGGCAGTGGCACCGGCGTCCGAGGGATCCCTCCCAGGCCCGGCTGCCGAAGTGGATGAGTGCGATCGACGGCCTCACGCCGGTCAAGGTCTTCGCACTCGGACTGGCCCTGGCGGCGCTCAATGCCAAGAACGCCCCGCTGACCATTGCCGCGGGAGCCGCGATCGGCTCGGCCGACCTGCCGCTGGGGCAGCAGATCGGCTCTCTGGCGATCTTCGTCGTGGTCGCCACCCTCGGCCTGTTGGCCCCGCTGGCGGTCTTCCTGCTCGGGGGAGAGCGCGCCAAGACCACGCTCGGCAACTGGAAGGACTGGGCGGCTCAGCACAATGTGGCCGTGATGGCGGTCCTGTTCTTCGTCCTCGGCCTGAAGCTGCTCGGGGACGGCATCTCCGTCCTCACCTCCTGACCCGCGAGGTCGGACGTACGGCGTCCGATGCCGGAGACCCTCACCAATAGTGGCGGCGGCCGGCCACCGCGTGCCCCATGGATCCCAGGATCCAGAAGGCGGCACCGATCACCGCCAGAATGATGCCGAGCGTCCACAGGATGGATATGCCCGTGACGAACCCGACGACGAGCAGAATGATTCCGACAGCGATCATGGCCGTACCTCCTGGTGTTTCCTGAAGCCTGCTGGTAGGTGCCGGGTTCCCCGAAGCGGCGAGGTCATCCCGAAGCGGGCCGCATCAGATTCGTCCGCGTCTCGCGTTCTGCCGCCGGTCAGACGTCGCGCCAGCGCGCGTTGGCCCAGGAGAAGACCCCGAAGGCCATCAGGCCGACCGCTATCAGCGCCAGCAGCCAGGGGCCCGCCGGGGTGTCGGCGAACGTACGCAGGGTGTCGTCCATGCCCTTGGCCCTGCCGGGCTTGTGCTGGACGGCCGCGGCGATGGCGAAGCAGCCCGCGGTGGCGAAGACGACGCCCCGGGCCGTACCGCCGAACACGCCGAAGAAGGAGACGACCTTGCGTGTTTTCTGCGACACCTCCGACATCCTGAGGTGCTTCTCGAACTTGCGCAGGACGGCCCGGACGGCGATCCACAGGCCGGCAGCGGTCACCGCGGCACCCACGACGCCGACGATCCACTGCCCGCCAGGCCAGTCCAGCGCCTTCGCCGTGACGTCCTGGGAGTTCTTGTCGGAACTGCCGCTGCCGCTGTTCTTGTCCCCGGCCGCGTAGGAGAGCACGGAGTACGCGACGAATCCGTAGAAGACGGAACGGCCCGCGGCCATCGCCCTCTTGCCCGGTTTTCCGCCGTCGGGACCCGCCTGCCCGAAGGCGGCCTCGGACAGCCGCCACAGGGCCATCCCGGCCAGGGCGATCCCGAGCAGCCACAGCAGTACGGTGCCGAAGGGCTTCTGGGCGATCTCGGCGATCGCGCCGCCCCGGTCGGCCTGCTCGCCCCCGCCGGAGAAGGCGACCCGCAGGGAGAGGACGCCGATCAGTGCGTAGATGACCCCGCGGGCGACGAAGCCCGCCCGGGCCGCTGCCGCGATCGCCTTGCTGTTCGCCGCACGTCGAACCTGACCGCGTCCGCGTGCCGTTGCCGATCCAGTAGCCATGCCCTACCGGATGCCCCCGAAGACCGAGGCCATCCCGGGACCGACTCTCCGCTTCGTCTTCGGGCGCACTGTCGGGGAAGGTGGCGCGGAGGAGGCCGGCTGGGATCCTCGACGAGCGGGCCCGGCGCACGGGACACCGGCGGACCCGATGACCCTCGGCGGACCTCGGCAACCGCATCACGGACCCGCCGCCGCGGTGGGACGCCTGCGGGTGCGCGGCGACCGCCCCGGCCCGTCAGGTGGGCCCGTCAGGGCTCCGGGAGAAGGCCGTGTCGCCGGCCATCGCCACGATCGCGTCCTTGACGAGCAGCACGCGCGGCGGGTAGCTCTGCGCCTTGTCCCCGGGGTCGGCCAGTGCGGAGGTGCGCCAGACCTCCGCTCCGGTGCGGCTGTCCAGCGCCAGCAGACGGCCGAAGCGGTTGGAGAAGTAGACCCGCTTGTACGTCGCCGACACCGCGGGCGCGGACAGGCTCTCCACGTCCGTCACCTTCTGCCAGAGTTGTCTGCCGCTGTCCGCCGACACCGCGGTGACCGACCCGTCGGACCGGACGAAGTAGACGACGCCGTCCACCAGGGTGGCCGCGCCGGTCAGCGGACGAGCCAGCGGTACCCGTCTGACCTGCCCGGTTTCCGAGGACACCCGCAGCAGCGCGTTGTACGGCCGTTCGTATCCGGCTTCGTAGACGTCCTTCGCGGTCTGCGGGGCGAGGAACAGGGGTTGCCCGCCGACCGTGCCGAGCGCTTCCGCCTTCTTGGGGAGTGTGGCGGTTTCGGTCAGGCTGCCGGGTCCGAGCTTCATCAGCTCGACCGGGGCCTGGCCTGACTCGGTGCCCTGCGAGCACAGGGCGTAGGGGTCGCCCCCCAGCACCGACGGAGTGCAGTACTCGTCCAGGGAGGGCGCCTGCCACAGCTCCTTGCCGGAGGACCCGTAGGCCACGAACGACGAGTAGTCGGGGGACAGGGTCAGCAACCCGCCGTCGTACAGGACCGCGGCCTCGGACTTGTTGATGTCGCGTTGCCACCGCCGGTGCCCGGTCGTGGCGTCGAGGGCCAGCACGCGCCTGGTGTTGTCGTCCGGATCCTCGTACACGTAGACCAGCCCGTCGCGGACGCCGATCGGCTGCGCCCCCTGAGGGCGGGTGCCGGTCCGCCACAGGGTGCGGCCGGAGGCCGCGTCGACCTTGGTGACCGTGGCGCCCGTACCGCCGCAGAACAGGGCGCTTCCCTCCGTCACGCAGCCGGGGCTGTTGTAGTCGAGAGGGACACCCTGCACGTCGTACCGCAGCTCCGTGCGCCACGGCCGCCAGCCGTCGGGCAGTGACGCGGCACGGGCGGTGGCCTTGGCGGTGGTCTTGGCGGTGGCGGTGGCGTCCGAATCGGACACGAAGACACCCACTCCGACACACAGCGCGGTGACGGCCAGCACCGCGCCGAGGCCGGTGAGCAGCATCCGGGCCCGGCGTCGCCTGCCGGAGCCCGAGCCGGAGCCGGTGGCCGTGCCGGAGCCGGTGCCGGTGGCCGTGCCGGTCGCGGCGCCCGCGGAGGTGGTGGCCGCGCTCCGGGCGGCGGGGCGGCGCCGGGATTCCGCGGACTGGCCCGTCTTCGGAGACCCGATGACGTCGGACTCCGGCAGCGCCTGGAGCATGCGGTGTATGTCCGTCAGTTCCGGCCGTGCGGCCGGGTCCTTGTCCAGGCAGCGCTCGACGACGCCCAGGAGCGCTTCGGGCACCCCGCCGAGGTCCGGGGTCCCGTGCACCACCTGATAGCCGGTTATGTACGGGCTGTCGGCGTCGAACGGTCCCGTGCCGACGGCCGCGAACACCAGCAGTGACCCCAGCGAGAACACGTCCGAGGCCGGGGTGACGTCCCGGGGAGCGGCCAGCTGCTCCGGCGACATGAAGGGCGGAGTGCCGATCATCCGCCCGGTCGTGGTGAGGTTCTGGTTGTCGGAAGCGCGCGATATGCCGAAGTCGATGACGCGCGGCCCGTCCTCGGTCATCAGGACGTTGCGCGGTTTGAGGTCCCGGTGGACCAGACCCGCCCGGTGGATGTCGCGCAGCGCCTCGGTGAGCCCCAGCCCCAGCGCGCGCAACTCCCGCTGGTTCAGCGGGCCGTCCTTCTCCACGGCTTCGGCGAGGTTGCGCCCCGGTACGTAGAGCGTCGCCATCCACGGCCGGTCGGCGTCCGGGTCGGCGTCCAGGACCGGTGCGGTGAAGGCGCCGCTCACTCTGCGCGCTGCCACGATCTCCTGCCGGAAGCGGGTGCGGAACTCCTCTTCCTGGGCGTACGGCCCGTGTACGAGCTTGACCGCGACCTGCCGTCCCGAGGCGGAGACTCCCAGATAGACGACTCCCATGCCGCCCGCCCCGAGCCGGCCGAGAAGGGTGTACCCGCCTATGGACTCCGGGTCCCCGGTACTCAGGGGCGTCATCGCCGATCGTCCTTCCCAGCGCCTGTCTGCCTCACGGGGATCAGAGTAGGGCCTGCCGCCCCGGAAACGGAGCCGCTCATTTCCCGCGTCGGTGTCCTCCCTGTGCCCTGAGTCGCGCGCTGGACCAGCCGTCCGGATGAGGCCTCAACTCCTGTCCGCCTCTGCGGAACCGGCGGTCTCGACAGGCGCCACCACCCTCCTCCATCCCGTTCGGCATCCCAGGAAGACCACGTTTCCGCAGTTCAGAGCCGGTTTGATCATTCCAGCATCCCGAAACTCCGGTAGGGAATGGCGGTTGGAACGCCGCAGGGCACAGGCTTGGGTCATCCGAGCACGGCGCCTCACCGGACATGGCGATCGTCCTCGTTCAACCCCGCGTTCACGGCTCGCACTTGCGGCGCCCCCACGCCCACCACACGCAGCACACCCAGGACAGAACCGACCGGCACAGCCCACAACCGGAAGATCACATTCCGGATATCCAGAGGGAGCAACCCACTCATGCGTATCGCCACTCGTTTCGCTTCCCGCGCGGCCGCCTCCTCCATGGTGGTCGCCGCCGCCCTCGCGCTCGTCGGCTTCCAGGCCACCGAGCAGACGGCCTCCGCCGCCACCAAGAAGGCCCCCTCGGTCGTCACCTGCACCGCGGCGAACACCAAGCTGACCGTCACCGAGGTGTCCCGCCCGATCAACCACCTGCTGCTCAAGGCCACCAACACCGGCACCAAGCCCTGCTACGCCTACATCGCCCCCTTCCTGAGGGCCGGCGCCGACGCCCAGGCCCCCCTGGCGTGGGCCGAGGAGACCACGCCGCAGGCCGTGGTGACGCTCGAGCACGGCCAGTCCGCGTACGCGGGCATCACGACGTCCACCCCCGACGGCGAAGGCGGGGCCAAGGAGAAGACCCTCGGCGTGATCTTCACCGACAGGAAGGGCAACGCGACCAACAAGGAGAAGACCCTGAACCTGCCGAAGGGCGGGATCTTCTTCAACAGCGCCGCCACCGTCACCTACTGGCAGGACAACGCGGCGGACGCCCTGTCCTGGTAGCCGCCCGCGAGCCCTCCCCGGGGCTCGCTCCCCCGGTCGGGTGTGGGCACTCGCGTGCGGACCTGTCGGACTCGTGAGGCGTGGGGCCGCGGCACCCGCCCAGGCCCGGCGCGCCTTCGTCGCGGGCTCAGTCGAGGGTGGCGAGATGGTCGGCGTCGCCGCCTCGCCACTCGATGAGGAAGATGGTCGCGTCGTCGCTCGTGGCGCCGCCCCGTTCCTGTTTCAGGGCGTGGGAGAGGGCTCGTACCACCGCCCGTACCTGGGTGCGCTCGCGGAGGATCCGGTTGGTCCACTCGACGAGCTGCTCCTCACCGAACTGTTCCCCGCCGGTCTGGTGCTCCTCGATCAGGCCGTCGGTGAAGCACAGCAGCCGGTCCCCGGGGGCCAGCATCCGCTCGCTGACCACCGGCTCCTCGCCGCCGAAGCCGACCGGCAACGTGGTCGGGCTCTCCAGCCGGTCCACCACCGCGTGGTCCCGGATCAGGAACGGGGCCGGGTGGCCGGCGTTGACCCAACGCAGCCGGCCTGTGGCGATGTTCAGAACCATCATCTGCGCGGTGACGAAGTGGTCGGGGCCGAACTGCTCGTTGATGGCCCGGTCCATGAACGCGTACACCTGGGACAGCTCCGTGTCGGCGCGTCGTGTGTGGCGATAGGCGCCGATGGCCACCGTCGCCATGGTCGCGGCGTCCAGCCCGTGGCCCATCGCGTCGATCATGGCCACGTGAAGGGTGTCGCCGTTGAGGGCGTAGTCGAAGCTGTCTCCGGCCACGTCGTAGGCGGGCTCCAGGATTCCGGCCACCTCGACCTGGGGAACGGTCATCGACAGCGGGGGCAGCAACGACCACTGGATCTCCGCGGCCACGCTCATCGGGGCGCTGCGGCGGGCCTGGAAGAACAGGTCGGTGTAGGCGTCCTTGGTGACGATCATGTCCGCGACCAGACCGGCGAGTCTGCGGAGCAGTCGCCGGTCGTCGTCGTCGACCCGGTCCAGGGTGACGGCCATCGCCCCGATCTGGTCGCTGCCGTCGAGCAGCGGCAGGTACATCCGCACACTGCCGTCCCGTGGCACCTCCACCGTTCTGCGGCTCAGGAACGCCTCGCCGGCGGGCGAGTCCTCGACCGGCTCGGGGGCGCCGACCCTCAGCCTCCGGCCCGGCAGCGGCACCAGCAGCACCTGCTCGTAGTCCTGGAGGAGGATGGAGACCTCCCGCCCCCCGACCCTGGCCACCTCCTCCGCGACGAGTGGGGCGATCAACTCCGGCGGCATCTCGTGGGCCCGGTCCAGCAGCACACCCAGCAGTCGTTCACCGAACCCCTCCGACCGGTCCACCCCGATCCTGCCCGGCGTGTGCCCACCGTCCGTCATCGCTGCTTGCTTCCCTTCCCCCCGCGGCGCGAACTGCCCGAGGACCTCATTGGACGGCCGTGTCCACGCGGTCTTCGCGGACAGCCCGGCAGCCCGGCGCCCCGGCCGCGCGGTCTTCGCCCCGAGCGAGCGGCCCGGTGCCCCGACCGCGTCGTACCGCGGCCGGTGTGGGGCGGTGCCGGCCGGGGAACGGCGCCGGCGCCATCGACACCCGATCCGACCGCCTGTCACGACTCCCGGTGCCCCGACGCAACGCACCCCGGCCTCTCGGATCCACCCGGCGGTCAGTGGCGATCGGCGTGGCACAACGCTGTGGACCGGCCCAAGCTTGCATCGCCGACAGGTCCGACGAGCCGATTACGCCATGGGTGGCATGTCAGTCGGCCGTCCTCCAACGACCCCGGCGTATACACACCGGGGTCGCCCTTCCAGGCCGGTCGCACGTGAGAGTGTGCCGACCCGCTTTCAGCCTATGCCTGATACGCATTTCGGGCATCAGGGGTTTCGTGCTCCGCTCGGGGGGCCCGCTGGGAGCAGGGCGTATGACCAGGTCTCTTCCCCGGCGGTACGCCTCCTGGAGCCACCGTGCGGGATCGTCCTGGGACCGGGCCCGTCCCCAGGCGCCCGTCCGGAGGAGGAGCGGAAGGGTGCGGTTCATGCGCCGACGCGACGCTCCGTTCGGCTTGTCCGAGGAGTACGCTGGCATTACCGAGGATATTTCGCGCACCGGCCACCACGCTCGTGTCGTTTTCGGCGATTGAAATAGGCCGGACCGATCGCGGTCGGCCCGGGGCAGGGTTCGCGTCATGACTGCGACCATTTCCTTCTCGCCGACACTCGAAGACCGGTTGTCGCCGTCCGCTCCCTCTTCGTCCCCGCTCCGCCTGTCGCTGGCTCCCGCCGGCGCCACGTCGGCTCTCCTGGACGGCGCATGGTGGCCCCGCTCCCGTGATCTCGGGGCGGAGCTCCCCACCCTGACCGCCGTGCTGGACCCGCTGTGGGGGCGGATCACCCGGGTCACGGTGAATCCCACCCACTGGCCGGTCGTTCCTCGCAAGGTGCCCGTCGGCGGGCACGTGGTGAAGGTGGGCTGGTTCCTGGCCGAGCAGGACCCGCACGAACTGCTGCTGCTCTCCTACCGCGTGGGCCGGTGGAACCTGCTGGTGATACCGCCGGAGACGGACCCGGTCTCGGCCGCCTGGCTGATGGCCGCCGCGAGCGACCCCCTGGGTACGTCGACCGCGAGCCGGTTGATGGAGGAGGCGGCGCGGCTGCGGACGGTGTCCGAGACCGACCGGGCCGTGGAGTCGGTCTGGGACTCCGAGGGCGGACACACGGCCAACAATCCGGCCGCACCGCCTCGGCCCCGGATGGGGATGGCGCAACGGCCGGTACCCGGGTGGTAATTCTGTTCCCACCCTCGGAGCCGGCGGCTGCCGTGTTCCTCGGAGGTGATCGGGCACGCGAAGGACCCGGCGAGTTCGCTGTCCGCGGTCATCGGACCTTCATGACGTGAGATGACGGCGCCGCCCTGCACGCGGCACTCGGGCCCGGCGCGCCTTGGGCAGGGGCCGCTTCCGGGCACGCCCCCAGGCCGATGACGCCGATCCCGGCGCCGGACGGCGCACCGCACCAGCCGTGCCCCGCGCTCCCGGCAGCCAACCGGCCTCCGGGGACTCGCCGCTCTTCTCGTAGACCCCCTCCGATGAGCGACATCGGTGAGGCACACCGATGCGAGGGCGTCACCTGGCCACCGCGTGATCGCCCCCTTCGACCGACAAGGTGCCCCTCAACAAGCCGTGAGCGAGGGGCCGTTGGGCGTGCCGCTGGGTGGAGGAGCGCCGTGGCACCGCCGGCCGGACCGGTTACCGGGCACTGGACGTCAGTTCGACGAATGGAAATAGAGTATTCACCGGCGCCGATCACATCGACCGTCCGTCCGACACACACGTGATCCACACTCCTCTGGTTGATGATCCATCACCCGGCACGAATGGCCGTGTCCGTAATCGATTCGGAGAGTCACCGGAATGTCAGTGCGGCGGGACGGGACTTCGACGGCGTACGAACGCTATCTGCACACCGATGAGTTACTCAGGCTGCAGCGGGACGCGGAGGGGCGCGTCGACCCCGACGAGATGATCTTCATCGTCGTGCAGCAGTCGTCGGAGCTGTGGCTCAAGCTCATCGCGTACGAGATGGAGTCCGCCGTTTCCGCGACGCGCTCCGATGCCGTTCTCTCGGCCGTCCGGCACCTGCGCAGGGTCCATTCCTACCTGGTGAACCTCATGGGACAGCTCGACGCGCTGGACCACATCCCGCCGTGGTCGTACCAGAGGATCCGGACCCGGTTGGAGGACGGCTCGGGGTTCTTCTCGCCGGGATGGTCGAGCACCCGGAGACAGGCCCGGGCGCTGGGTGAGGAGTTCACCGCGTTCATGGCACGCCGGGCCGTCGGGCTGCACGAGGTCTACACGCGCCATACCGAGTTCGAGGACCTCTACCAGCTCGCGGAGAGCCTCGTCGACCTCGACAGCGCCTGCATGCTGTGGCGCACGCGCCACCTGAAGGTCGTCGAGAGGATGGTCGGCGTCGACGCGGTGGGCGTGGCCGGGACTCCGATCCACGTGCTGGCGAAGCTCTCCACCGAGCGCCTCTACCCGGAACTGTGGCGCATCCGGTCACAACTCACCAGCGAGGCCGGCGAGTACTTCGCCACCGAGCCGACGCCCACCCCCTGACCGAAAGGCCGAGATGCCCGAGTTCTCCCGCGAGTCGTTCACGGACTGGGACCGCGTCGTCGCCGCCGTACGCCCCCACCTCGACGCTCTCCTCGACACCCAGCGCGCTCCGTGGACACGGCCGGTCACCAGCGACGACAAGGCGTTCTACGAGCGCTCGCGGGATGCGGGAGCGGCTCCGGAGCGTGGTACCCCGCTTCCGGAGCTGTTGACGGAGATCACCTCGACGGTCCTTGACCGCGGGTATCTCAACGGCGCCCACCCGCAGTACTTCGGCTACTTCCACCCGCGGCCGCTGCCGGTGGCCGTCCTCGGCGACAGCATCGCGTCCCTGCTCAACCAGAGCCCGGCGGCGTGGCGGATGGGGCCGGCCGCCACGGCCATGGAGACGGAGTCACTGTCCTGGGTGGCGGACTTCATCGGCTACCCGAACGCGACCGTCCCCGGCGGCATCTTCACCTCGGGCGGGACGATGGCCAACATATCCGCGTTGAAACTGGCCCGGGACGCCGTGCTGGGCGACACGGTGCGGGAGAACGGGATCACCGGCGGCGGCACCGTGTACGTCTCGTCCGAGCTGCACTACTCCATCTCCAGGGCGATGGACTTCCTCGGCATGGGGCGGGCGGCGCTGCGCGTCGTACCGACCGACCGTGCGGGGCGGATCGTTGTCCCGGCGCTGCGGGAGCGGATCGGCGCCGACGTGCGCGCCGGGCACCGGCCGGTCGCGGTCGTCGGCCTGGCGGGGGCGACGGCCACCGGTTCGATCGACCCCCTGGCGGACCTGGCACAGGTCGCGGCGGATCACGGCATGTGGTTCCACGTCGACGGTGCCGCGGCGGCGGTGTTCGCCGACCTTCCGCGCACTCAGGAACTGTTCACCGGACTCGCGTCGGCGGACTCGGTCACCTTGGACCCGCACAAGTGGATGTTCGTGCCGTACGGGTTGGGGTGTCTGCTGGTGCGCGACGCGAGTCGGCTCTCCGCCGGCTTCGCCGACCAGGCGCACTACTGGAACCACGACTCCCGCACCGATTTCGTGTTCCTGGGTCCGGAGGGCGCCCGGCCGTGGAAGTCGCTGGGACTGTGGCTGGCCATGCGTCACCTCGGCCGCGAGGGATACGCGGACCTGTTGCTGGGCAACCTGGACGTCGCCCGGCACCTGGCCGACCGGGTACGCGCCACCGACGGTCTCGAACTCCTGGCCGACCCGGTACTCCCGATCTGCTGCTTCCGCGCGCTCCCCGAACGGGACGGCGTGGACCTCACCGAGTACACCGAGCAACTGCACCGCGCGGTGGTGGAACGTGGCGACTTCCATCTCACGGTCTGCCACCCGAACGGCGAGCCCTACCTGAGAGTGGCGGTGAACAACTACACCACCCGGAACGAACACGTCGACGCCCTGTTGGAGGCCGTGCTCTACGCGCGCGCCGCGCTCGACGCCTGAAGGTTCGGACAGGAGCCCGCGCCCTCGCCTGAAAGGATCCGGCCGGTGCCGGACAGGACGGGCTGTGGAATCCATGACGGAAGAGGAGTCGCGCCAGAGGCAGCGGGCGCGCTTCGAAGGACTGGCGCACGTGGTGGTGGAACCGTTGCACCGGTATCTGCTGCGACGGACGAGCGCCGACATGGTCGACGACATCCTGGCGGAGGCGATGCTGGTGCTGTGGCGCCGCATTGACGGCGTCCCCGGCCTGGGGGCGGCGCCGGACTCCCCGCCCGACCCCGATGACGTGCTGCCGTGGTGCTACGGGGTGGCGCGGGGCTGCCTGGCGAACGCCCGCCGCGCCGACGGACGCCGGCTCCGGCTGCTGGAGCGGTTGATCCGGACGCAGGAGCGGCAGCCGGCCGGCGCCGCCGACCACAGCGATCTGCACGCCGCGCTCGCCGCCCTCGGGGCGCTGGACCGCGAGGTGGTGCGGTTGTGGGCGTGGGAGGGGCTGGCGCCCCGGCAGATCGCGGAGGCGACCGGGCTGACGTCCAACGCGGTGAGCATCCGGCTGAACCGGGCGAAGAAGAAGCTCGCCCAACAGCTGCGGCGAAAGCATGACGAACCGTCCGGACACAAGAGGGATGAAGGAAGGAGCGGTCAGTGAACGACGACGAGTTGCTGGCCCGGCTGAAGGCCGCGGACCCGGCACTGACCCCACATGCTCCGCTGCCCGACATCGACCGACTTGTGGAGGACATCTTGACCACCGACACCGCGCTCCTTAACGGCAGTACGGTCCCCGCGCCGACCGCCGCGCGACGGAGCCGCCGTCAGCTCCTCGGACTCGCGGCGGCCGCCGGTCTGCTTCTGCTCGGCGGCGGCATCGCCGGAGGAGTCATGGCGAACCACGACAACGGGCAGCCGGCCTCGGCCGGCCCGCTGACACTCACCACCCACAGCGGCTTCGGCGGCCAGAAGTGTGCGGCCCCCAGCCCCGACACCCTGCGCGGGTACCCGACCCTCTTCGTGGGAACGGTCACCTCCATCAAGGGCGCCACGGTCACCTTCCGCGTCGACTACTGGCTGAAGGGCGGCGACGCCAAGACGGTCGTGCTCGACAGCGACGCGAGCCGGCCGGAGGCGCTGACGTTCTCGGACGGTGAGCGCTACATCGTGGCCGCCGAGAACGGCGTCGTCCCGGTGTGCGGCGCGAACGGGGCCACGGACGAGACCGTCGACGAGTTCCGCCAGGCATTCGGGAAGTAACGGGAAGCAGCCGCACGGACGTTCCGAGCCCACCGACGGCCGCGGTGCGCTCGGACCGCCCCTCCCGTCCCGGTACGTGCATGCACCGTTACCCGAAGCGCCGGGATTAATTCGAATGATCCACGACGGGGCCCGCAAGGAAGACGGACGATGACTCTGCGAACCACTGCCACCAACTCCGACCTCGACTGGCTGCTCGACCGCTTGGTCGACCAGGTTCCGGGTACCAGGAACGCCATCGTGCTGTCCGACGACGGCCTGGTGGTCAGCCAGTCCAGCAGTATCGACCGGGTCGACGCGGAACGCCTGACCGCCATCGCCACCGGCCAGCAGAGCCTGGCCCGCGGCGTCGGTGAGGTCTTCGGCGGCGGCCCGGTCCACCAGGTCATCATCGAGCTCCGTGACCTCTGGCTCTTCGTCAGCTCCGCGGGCCGGGGCACGCACCTGGCGGTCGTGGCGGACCAGGAGGTGGACGCCGAGGTGATGTCGGTGGCGATGCACACCCTCGTACAGCAGGTCGGGCAGCGCCTGGGCACCGAGGTCCGTGTGGTGCCGGACGATGCCGAGGGACCGGCGTCCCGCCGCTCCGGCGACGCCGAGAGTGGGGGAGGTCGTGGGTGAGCCACTGGGCGGACGCGGCACCGGATGACGAGGACGCGGAACAGAGCTTTGTCAGGCCGTACACGATCACCCAGGGGCGCACGACCTCGGCCCGGAACGACCTCACCCTCGTCACCGTGATCGCGACCGTCGTCGCGCCCGGTGAGGAGCCCTCGAACCGTGGCCTGCAACCCGAACACAGGCTGATCCTCCAGCAGTGCCGCCACCCCGGTGGCTCTCGCCGAAGTCGCCGCCGGGCTGAACCTGCCCGTGGCGGTGACGAAGATCCTTGTCTCCGACCTGATCACGCTCGGCAGGGTGACAGCCCGGGCACCGCTGGCGGTCGCGGACGGCCAGGCACTGGACATGACACTCCTTCAGGCGGTGAAAGCTGGCCTACTCAGACTCTGACGACCAGGTCGGGACGGACGCGACGCACGCCACCGCGGCCCAGGCTCCGGCGGCGGTGAAGATACTCGTCGCGGGCGGATTCGGCGTCGGCAAGACCACCATGGTCGGTGCCGTGAGCGAGGTCGTGTCCCTGAACACCGAGGAGCATCTGACGGTCGCGGGCGTCGACGTGGACGGCATCGACGGGGTGGACCAGAAGGCCACCACGACGGTGGCCCTGGACTTCGGCCGGATCACCGTGAACGCGCAACTCGTGCTGTACCTGTTCGGCACACCCGGCCAGGAGCGCTTCTGGTTCATGTGGAACGACCTGGTGCACGGGGCGCTCGGCGCCGTCGTCCTCGTGGACACCCGGCGGCTGAAGAGCAGTTTCGCGTCGATCGACTTCTTCGAGAGCCGCGGCATCCCGTTCGTCGTCGGCGTCAACTGCTTCGACGGCCGCCAGGACCGCACCGAGCCCGAGGTCCGTGAGGCACTCGACCTCGACCCGCACACCCCCATCGTCATGGGCGACCTCCGGCAGCGCTCGGCAAGCCGCGACCTGTTGCTGGCCCTGATCGAACTCCTGATGACCGGCCCGACCCCGCTCCCGAGCCAACCGGCCACCGCGCTGCCGGGCACGGTCAGGGGTCAGTCCACGGTGAAGGTGTAGGCGTAGGGGATCAGTTGGATGCCGGAGCGGGTCGTCGCGTAGACCTGGAGGCCGTAGGAGCCGGCCGAGTCCGGAGTCCACTCGATGCTCGCGGTGCCGTCGGCTCCGGCGGCGACCGTGACCTCCGGTTCCGTGTCGAAGGAGTACGACGGCAGCGGCCTGTCCCGCAGCGACCGGATGACCGCCGACGCGCTCTCCGCCATCGCCGCCCTCGCCGTCGACACCCACCACCAGGCCAAACTCTGGCCGATCCTGGCGGGACTGCCGGTCGCGGGCGTCGACGGCACCCTCAGCACCTCCTACGGCCGTTTCACCACCGCACCCGCCTCCTGCGCCGTGGGAAAGGTCGATGCCAAGACCGGCACATTGAGCGATGTGTCCGCCCTGGCCGGGGCCGCCAAGGGCGCGGACGGCCGCTGGAAGAGCTTCGCGTTCGTCGAGAACGGCACAGCGCCCACCGCCACCGTCACCCAGGGCCTGGACGGCCTCGCCGCGACGGTCGAGGGCTGCTGGTAGCACCGACCGCCGGTACGAAGACCCCCCTGGTATCCGGCGCCGACAACCGTCGCGGTGGCGAGGCCATCTGGTTCACCATGGGGTGTGCGATTCGATTCCGTGCCCATGCCGGCGGCCGTCGAGGCCAGGCCTCGTGACAGCCGCGGCTACCCCGTACCCGCCATCACCCCGTGGGAGGACGACGAGCCCCGGTTCGCGCTCACCGACTACGGGTGCAGTGCCGAGTGCGCACGACAGCGTCTGTGTTCCGTCTGCAACACCCTGATCCCCAAGGGTCCGGTGTGGCGGGTGGTCGGCGCCGCGGAGAGTTCCGCGATCGGCGAGGCGCTTGCCGCCGGGCGGCCGTACCGCAACATGGCGGCGACCCTGGAGGCGCCGGGGCACCGCGCGTGCATGCTCTACGCCTCGATGGTCTGCCCGTATCTGGCGCACCCCAACGCGCGGCGGGGGCTGACGGCACAGAGCCCGGACGACATGACCGCGCATGTCGTCCGGGGCGCTGTTCGTGGGGACATGGGTGCCGTGGTGGGGTACGGCGACTACGAGTTCGCCGTCACCAGGACCCAGGTCCTGTTCCGTTTCCTCGATGTCGTCGAGTACCTGCCGCACGACACCGCCGACCAGCACCTGCCCGAGCTCCAGGCTGAACTCGCTCGTTCCGGCGGCCGGTTGGGTGGCGGTCAGCCGCGGTAGGCGGGCAGGCCGGTGTGCTTGGAGACCTTGACGGGCTTGCCGAAGCCGTGGGCGGTCTTCGTGATGGTGTACGTACCGGTCGGGGCGCGGAAGGCGATGGTCTTGCCGTTGGGCGACCAGGTGGGCTCGGTGTAGTCGGCGGTGGCGTTGGGGGTGACGTCCTTGACGACCTGGGTGGAGCCGCCGAAGTCCTCGACGAAGAGGTGGTCGTGCCCGTGGACGGAGCGGACGAAGACGACCTCCTCGTTGTCGGGGGAGAGAGCCGGCTCGGAGCCCTTGGTCAGGGCGCCGCCCTGCTGCCGCAGGTAGTCGTCGCGGATGTAGACCTCGCCGGTGTGGGTGTTCTCGTAGACGGCCGAGCCGTAGCCGCCGCCGACATTCGGCCAGGTGTTGTCGGTCTGGGGGACGTTGCCGTCGCCCGGGTCGCCGTTCAGGCTGATCCTGGCCGGCTTGCCGTGGTTGCTGGTGGCCTTGACGCCCTCCAGGACGGTGTGGCCGTGGATCTTGGCCGAGAAGATGAGGTTGTTCTTCGCGGGGATCTGGTTCGCCCGGTCGGCGGCGGTCACCTGCCAGGTGGGGTGGGACCAGGTCTGCCCGCCCGGGTTGGCGGCGACGGTGACGCGGTGGCTGCCGTCGGGGTTGGAGACGACGAGGTCGCCGTGCCCGTCGACGAAGGCGGCCTTGCTGCCGCTGGGGTTCCAGGCCAGGTCACGGACGACGGTGCCGAAGTCGATCGACTTGCCGTTGACCAGGACGTGGCGGGTGCCGTCGCTGATGGTGAGTCCCCTGGGCACGGTGACCGTGTGCGACGGGGCGGCCGTCGCGGTTGCGGCCGTGCCGCACAGGGTGAGCAGTGCGGCGGCGGCGCCTGCGGTGGTGACGGCTGCGGTGTTCCGACGGTTACGAGCGGACATCGAGGTTCCCCCAGGGATGTGAGTGGCACTGCGATGAGAGTGTCGCGGGAACCGCCTGCCGTCCCCGGGACCCACACCGGTCCGTCGGCTTGCCGCCCTTCGCGCTGAGAGAAGTCTTCCCACAGGGGGTGACAGCGCTGTGCGCTCGCTGTCACAGCCGTGCAATAGCGGGTCAAATGACACGCAAAAACGTCAGGATCGACACCGACGCACAAAGCACAAACCCCAGGTCGCCGACCTGGGGTTTGACGTCACCGGTCGAGGTCCGCCACCTCCTTCTCAGGCGCGCCGATGTCCGAGAAGATGGCCCGCGCCTGTCGCCTCATCATTCCGGCGGCGGCGCCATCGGTCTTCCGGTGGGCGCGGGCGAGTGCCATGAGGGCGCGGGCCTCGCCGAGTCGGTGGCCGGTCTCGCGGTGTACGACGAGGGCCTCCTGGCCTAGCTCGACGGCTGTGCCGTGTGCTTCCTCGGCCTCCGCTGTCTCGCACAGGGCTGTCACCCCGAAGTCTCTCTCCCCCACGTCATCGGAATTTCATCAGAATTGCAGCACCCCCAGCCAGGGTGATGGACACGACATCGAACAACCCGCACAACCGAAGGGGGTCCGAGTGACCGAAGTGGAGTCGGTGGCCACCGCGTTGGCCACAGGGGTGGCGTCCGGACTCACCGACACCTCACGAGGCGTCGTCCACGACCTCCACGCCGTGCTGAGGGAGGCGGTCCGCCGACGGTTGTCCGGTGGCGACGCCGACGTGGGGCGCGGATACGGCATACGGGTGCTGAACGCGCACGAGACGGACCCCGATGTGTGGCGAACCCGGTTGCTCCAGGTGCTGGCCTCCGGGCCGGAGATGGACGAGGAGATCCTCAGGGCGGCCCGCGCAGTGCTCCGCGCGGACCGCCGGGCAGGGCACGTCATCGTGGACGTGGTCGGCTCATGACGGGGTGCGCGACTCTTCCGGCCGCGAACTGGGGCGGGAATCCCGCAGACAGCAGACACCCGTACGACATCATGTCCGGGTTGCGAAGGATCCGACCGCAGCTTCCGCCGACCGAAACGGAGTGAAGCGAAGGCCGGGAGTGCCCTCCTCGGCAAGTCGACCGCACCGGTGCGAGGAAACAGCGGGCTGACGGCTCTCGTACCCGAACGCCGCCGGTAAGCGCCATGCAACCGCAGGTCAGCGGCATGCTTCGGCGGCGGGAGATCGCACCGCTGTCGACCGTGACTGACCGGTCTTAAGAGCACGCCATGGGCACGCCTCCGATTCGGAGGGGTGGGGAGCCTCTCTTGGCGGCTGACGAGCGGTGCGAAGTCCTGGAAGCGGGCGCCGACCGGAAGGGCCCAATTGCTTTGGGCTACCGCTCACCGCGAATGGCTCGGACAACCTCAGCGGCACTGGCCAGGACCCGCGCACGGTGTCGCGAGTCAGTGCCCGCGTGTGTTCCTTCCTGCCGTCGCCCGCCACACGCAGGCCCTCGGTGCAGAAAAGGGCCTACGGGCGCTGTGCCACGACCCATCTCGGACCGATCCGGACGCACACCCGGTCCGCGCAGCTCAGAAGGTACTTGTCGCATGTCCGACTCGGACCGGTCGGATCTTCGGCGAACGTCAGGGGATGCGTGAGCATGCCACGCAACACCGACGACAAGTCAGCTGGGCTGCTCCAGCAGAAGCTGCATCGACTCGAAGATCAGGTACGAGCCCATGGCGGCGTGTACAGCCGGGCCGCAGCCGCTGAAGTCGCCGGCCTCAGCGCGAAGACGGTCGGTGAGTGGTTCAACAGGCCTCGCGTTCCTCGACACTTCGAGCCGCTTTGGGCGTTCCTGCAAGTCCTCCTGCTGCGCGTCTCCGGCCGCGGTCAGGACACCCAGGACGACCGGGCCTGGTGGGCTCATCAGCGCGTTCAGTGGCGGTACTTGTGGAAAGGGGCGAAGGAAGTACAGGAGGCGTTGCCGCCCCGTTCGCCCGTCGAGGACTCGAAGCCCGTCTTGAGGAGCGGCACACGGTCGATGGAGGAGTTCCTCGCTGATTCAGGCGAAGGCAGCCGCCCTCCAGAGCACGGACAGCTTGTCGGCGACCTGCGCGACCCGATTGCCCTGGAAGTCCACCCCACCATCCGCACGACCCCAACCGCGGCTGAACTGCCGGTTCTCACCCCCTATATCGAGCGCGACCACGACCATCTCCTCAGGCAGAGGGTGCAGGAGGCAGCCGACGGGCAGAGCTCGATCGCCGTGCTCGTAGGCGACTCCTCCGCAGTGCCCACGACGTGCGTACCAAGCGAGGGATGCGGTGACGGCGACTTCGTGACGGCTTGAGCAGCCGTGGGAAGCAAGGAAGCAGTCTCGGGGCAAATGCTCCCTGAAGGCCGGGCATCACCCTTCCGGAGCACACCGAAGAACGAGGGCCGTCCAGGGAATCACGGCCGCCTCCACGACCCTGATGCCCAGCAACCCGGTGATCTGCGTCAGGTACTTGGGCCGGACCGCCGGCACGGGCCACCGCCTGCAACAGCCGGTAGAGACCCCGTCCGGCCCGGCCCCGGGAAGTCGTCCGGGCGATCTCCTTCGCCTCTCCCTGCCGGATGGCATCCTTCGCCCGCAGGTCCGCGATCAGAAGGTCCCGCTCAGCGCCGCCCGTCTTGGGACGAGCCGGCTTCCCTCAGCCGTCGTGCTGGTCGAGGTGATCCACCCGGAGATCAACGACGCGCCCGGGATCCCGGAGGGTGTCCTGTGTGATGGTCTTGCGGCTGGTGTCCGGAAGCCGAGCCGTACAGGACGACGACAGCACCCGCGGCCTCCTTGCCGGACACGTTCGCGCAGGGCGTGCGCAGGACCGCGTTGCGGTAGCCGTCGCCGTTGAAGTCGCCGGGGCCTCCCCGTGCAGGGCGACCGCGGGACGTGCGAAGGCGCCCGGTGACATCAAGTCACCGGGCGCCTTTGGCGGGCCGAACTCGGCGCCTACGAAAGGGCCTTGTAGCCGCTCCAGCCGCTCGCGATCTTCACCCGCGCACCGAACGAGCCCTTTCCGTCGCCGCTGGTGCGCCACACGTTGCCGCTGGTGTCGCGGGAGACCAGGTCGGGCCTGCCGTCGTCCGTGATGTCGCCGACCCCGACGACCGCGTTGTACGAGCCGCCCCAGTTCGACAGCACCTTGACCCGGGCCGCGAACGTGCCGTCGCCCTTGCCGTTGTAGCGGTAGAGGTTGTTGGACGTGTCCTGGGCCAGGAGGTCGGCCTTGCCGTCGCCGGTGATGTCACCGGTGCCGACGATCTTCTTGTAGCCCTTCCAGTTGTCGTAGAGCTTGACGCGGGCGGCGAGCTTGCCGGTGCTCGTCCCCTTGTAGAGGTAGACCGCTCCGGTGGACGAGTTCCTCGCGATCAGGTCAGGGCGTCCGTCACCGCTCACGTCGCCGGGCGAGGTGAGCGCGTTGTACTGCGTCCAGCCGCTGGTCCCGAGGGTCGTGTACGACGTCGACGGCTTGACCGCCGCCCCGCAGCCCGGCTTGTACAGCCGCAGCGCGCCGCTGCTGTAGCGGACGAGGACGTCGTTGCAGCGGTCGCCGCTGAGGTCACCGAAGGGGATCGCCATGACGGTCGTGGGCCAGCCGGTGCCCGTGTACTTGTCGCCGAGCTTGCCCGTCCCGGTGCCGCTGTGGAAGGTCAGCCCGCCCGAGGAGTTCAGGGTGAGCAGGTCGCCGCGGCCGTCCGGGCCGTCGGGGCTGACGAAGTCGCGGCGCACCGCGGCTCCGCGCTGCAGGAAGCCCTCGCCGCTGCTCACCGTGTTCGCCGTGGCGGTGCCGAGGCCGGTCGCCTTCAGGGTCCAGGTGAAGTGGCCGTTGGGGAAGTAACTCCCGCTCGCCGTCTTGCCGTTCCAGTTCGCCGTCACCCGGGCCGGGGTCGCACCGCCGGTGAGCGTGCGGGTGGCCTTGCCGTTCGCGCCGCTCTGGACCGAGGTGAAGGTGAGCGACCAGGAGGTAACCGGGCGGGACAGCACCCAGGCGCCCTCGAAGGGCATCCCCGGGTCGACATAGCTGCCGGCCGACGTCTCGAACGCCGTCACGGCGGACGGGGCGATACCCGTGGTGGTGACGTGGGTGCGCTCGTAGTCGTCGAACCAGGCGACCAGGCCGGTGTACTCGTCGACCGTCCAGCGGTAACGCCGGTCCACGGTCAGGCCCTTGTCGGCCAGGCCGGAGGCGATCGTGCGGGTGGTGCCGGTGGCCGCCTCGGTGAGGACCAGCGTGTCCGTGCCGTGGTCGTGGCGGACGGTGAAGCCGTCGCCGAGCAGCACGTCGCCGGGGGTGACCGCCCTCGACGTACCGGCCTTGGTGTCGTACACACCCGCCGAGTCCGTCCCGCAGGCCCAGTACACCCAGCGCCCCGCCGCCTGGAGTTCGCTCGGCACGCAAGCCAGGCCCGGGACGGTCACCGTGGTGAGCGTCTTCTCCTGCGGGATGCTGTACGAGGTCAGCTTGCCGACGGTGCCGGCGCTCCACAGGGTGGAGCCGTTCAGGGCGGCGGCGCGCACCGACCGCTTCAGCTTCTGCCCCTGGCCAAACTCGCCGACATACTGAGCCGGGGAGGCGCCGCCGGAGTCGAAGACGGCGTAGCGGTCGGAGACGTCGACGATGTGGCCGCCCTGGCCGCCGAAGTCCAGGTCGTTGCCGCCGATCTCCACCAGCCGGTCGTCGCCGAGGCCCTCGCCCTCGTCGGTGCCGCCGTTCGCGTCGAGGTAGACGTCCCGGGCGTTGAGGTTCCCCCACAGCGCCGAGCACGTGGTGCCCTCGTACGGGCAGAGGGCGGCGTAGATCGAGCGGCTCGCCGTGGCCTCGGACGCCGTCAGCGTGGCGGAGCCGTCGGTGGTGAGGGTGCGCACGGACGTGGTGTCCGCGGTGGCCTTCGGGTCGTCCTCGGCGACCCGAAGGCTGCCGCGGCTGAGCGCGATGCCCGTCTTGGCGTTCTCCACCGCCGGGGCCTGCTGGACCTTCGTCTGCTTCAGCGTGCCGTCCTCGGCCTGGCTGACCCGCCGTACCCACCAGTCGGTGGCGTCGGTGCCGCCGGTGACCAGCGCGCTGCCGTCACCCGCCGCCAGCGTGTACTCGCCGGCGCTCGCCAGCACGGTCTGCTGCACCGAGGGGTCGTCCACATTGACCGCGAGCAGCTGGGAGCCGAGCGCGCTGGAGGACAGCGGCAGCAGCAGCCAGTCGCCGACCAGGACCGGGTCACCGTCGAGCGCGCCCGGGTGGGCGGGCAGCGTGACGACCTGCTCGGCGGCGGTGAGGTCGGTGCGGGACTTCAGGTGCAGCTCGGCGGTGGCGGCGTCGTACCAGCCGATGCGGTCCTCGCTCATCACGTAGTGCGAGGCGTAGGCGGCGTCGGTGAACGCGTGGGTGTTCACGGCCGAGGCGACGTCGATGTAGCCGATCGTGCTGGAGTCGACCGACCAGAGCACACCGGCGGAGTCCGCCGCGAGGACGTCCTCGCTGCCCAGGCCCGTCCAGTCACCGGTGACCTTGCGGGTGCGCCACTCGCCGTCGACCTTGTCGATCAGGGAGTTGGTGGTGACGATCGTGTCGCCGGCGAGGGCCCGGTAGTAGCCCTGGCCGTACTGGAGGGAGCCGTTCCAGCTCACCTTCTTGGAGGTGGCCGTCGCCGGGTCCCACAGGGTGGCGTACGCGTCGTTGGCCGTGGCCGGCAGAGCGACCAGGTGGCCGTCCGAGCCGTACCAGGCGTTACGGCACTCGGAGCCGATGGACGTGCAGCCGGTGCCCGGGGTGTAGACGCCATCGGCGTTCTCGACGGTGACGGTCCTGCCGGTCGCGTAGTCGGTCCACAGCAGTCCGGTCCTGCCGGTCTGCCGGTGCAGGAAGCCGATGTCGCCCGCGACGTACGGGCGGTCGGTGCGTGGTGTGGTCGAGCCGGGGTCGACCAGTGTGATCGCGGCGGTGTCGGCCTCGGTCGCTTCCGCGGAGCCGCCGCCCTCCGACAGGACGACGGACGCGGCCACGACGGCGACCGCGAGCGAGGAGACGGCGGCGGCCAGACCGCCCCGTCTCAGGGCGTGTCTGCCCACGTGATGTTCCCTCCCCTACGAGGGTCCGTACCCTCGCACAAGTGGCCGGATCTTACCAAGGTTTGGTAAAGACGGGGAGGCTCCCGCAGGTGAGAGGCACGGGCGGGCCACCCGGTACAGGCGGGCAGCGGCTTGATCACGCCTACAACAACAAACCCCAGGCCACTGACCCGGGGGTTTCACACTGGAGCGGGTGACGAGAATCGAACTCGCGCTCTCAGCTTGGGAAGCGACTGCGCTTGGGGAACCGGACGGCTTCTGACCTGGTCCTACGCGGCACGCCGCTCGGTTGGCGCCGGCGAGCCCCTCGCGGAGGCCGGCAAGGCCGGGACGAACCCGTTTCTCGACCGTGTCGGCCAGCACCGCCGTCCTCGGCCCGCTGTCGACCACAACGGCCCGACCATGCGGGGAGGCGAGGGCTACTTGTTCTTGCCGTTGCCCTGCCCGCCGTTCGCCTCGCTGTTGGCGGACGCGTTGCCGGAAGCGCCGGTGCCGCCCGCCGTGCCGTTGGCGGAGCTCGCGGCACCCTTGCCGGACTTGCCCGCACCGGCCGAGTGGGTCGGCTTGGCCGTCGCCCCTGCCAGCTGCTCGGAGCAGTAGGCGGCAACCTTGTCCGCACCGCCGGCCGCCGCGACCAGTCGCTGCCAGGCCGTCGCAGCCAGCGCCTTGCCATGGCCCTGGACGTGCGCGTAGGCACGGCAGTGGGCTTCGGTGTCCAGGGCGGTGGCGGGCCGGTCCGGCGGCCGTGCACTACCGGACGGGTGGGACGCGGCCCCGCCGACCGCCCGGTGCGAGGCGGTCGCCGACGGGGGCGTCGTTCCCCGGCCGTCGCCCGCGCCCTCGTCGGCGGAACCGGCGGAACCGATGGCCGCGACCGCCACACCCCCCAGCGCGAGGCTGGCGAAGACCACGCCGAACGTCAGTTTCGCCGGGCGCCGGGCCTGCCGCACGGCCGTCGGCCGCCAGTCGTCCCGGCGCCGGGTACGTGCGCGATGCGCACCCGAGGCGCGGGCGGCCCGGAATGCGGCCACGGCCTGCCGCTCGCCCTGGGACGCGAGATCGCCTGCCCGAACTGCGGCGGCCAGTGCCGTCTCCAGCGCGGCGTCGTCACCCGTGTCCCGGGGGTCGGACGGGGCGCCGCCGGGCTGCACACGTCGACGGCCCCATACCCCGTCGCCGCCCAGCCGTTCACCCATGTCCGCTTCCGTTCCCGTCCGACCGCTTCGATTCGTCCGCTGCTCCGGATCCGGCGCCTGCCGGTCGGTCCTGCCGCGGTTGTCGTTCATGTCGACTCCCCCAGCGCACGGGAAGCCACATCCGTCACACCCTCCTCGGCTTCGCCACCGATGCCCAGCTGACGGCCGAGGCGTTTCAGGCCCCGGTGGGCGGCCGTGCGCACCGCGCCCGGCCGCTTGCCCAGGACCCGTGCCGCGGCGGGACCGTCCAGACCGACCACGACCCGCAGGAGCACGGCCTCGGCCTGGTCCCGCGGCAGTCCGCGGAGCAACTCCAGAGCCCATTCGGTGGAGAGGGACTCCAGAGCCTGCTCATGAGTGTTGTGCGGGCCCGCCAGTCCCAGTACGTCCTGGTCGGTACCGCCTGCCTGGGGCCGCACCCGCCGACGACGCAGGTGGTCCAGCGCCCGGTGCCGGGCGATGGTCGCGGTCCAGCCGCGGAAGCCCGCGCCGTCGCCCTTGAAACGCCCGAGGTCGCGGGCTATCTCCAGCCAGGCGTCGGACGCCACGTCCTCCGCCTCCTCGCCGACGACGCCGCGAAGGTAGCCGAGCAGGCCCGGCTGCACGATCCGGTAGGCGACCTCGAAGGCGGCCTCGTCGCCGTCCTGGGCGCGCGCGACCGCCGCGCCCAGTTCCCCGTCGTACTCCTGTACGCGCCGAGGTTGCCGCCCCTGGCCCAAGATTGCCCTCGTTCGCACCGATCACAACCGATTTCACACCGTCCGTCGTGCTCCGGTCGCAACGACGGCCCCACGATGACCAGCGCGCACTCTCACAGAAACGTCACAACGCCCCAGGAGCCCTGTCCGGTATCAACCGTCTCCCAGCGCTCGGCCGCTGGATTCGGCAGGCGCGACCGCAACGGAGCAGGACCGGCGCCGTCCGGGTCGGGTGGCGCTTCCCGTAGGCCCTGCGCCGGGGAGCAGGACGGGCTCTGCACCGACCGCACGGGCCGCGGCGATCCCCGCCGATGACGGCGCCGCGACCCCGAGCCCCTCACCGAGGGACGGCCGACCGACCGGCAGCGGGCGATCGGCAACGCGCCGAAGCCCGCCACGGCCGCCGCCCCGAGCCCGGGGCCGCCAGGCCGCGTGATGCTTCGGCGGCCTCGTGCGCTCCCACTGTCATGAGTACCTACCTCCGTCTGCGAGCGGTACCGGCCCCGGCACTGCGCAACAGTCCGGCTTGGCTGGAACGGCTTTTCGCGAGCGATGCGGCGACCGTCCGGCACCAGCCCGGCCAGTGCCCCGAAGAGGTGCTGGACGAGTGCTGCCTGGACCAGGAGCGCATCTACACCGGCGCTCCACCGGCCGGTCCCCCGGAACGGCCCCAGGCCCAGGTGGTGCTCGGCGGCCGCCCCGTGTTCCGCACCGACCGGCAGAAGCCGCCGTTGCTGGTCCTCACGGCCGCCCAAGCCCGCCGGGTGGCCGAATTCCTGGAGCAGACCGACTTCGACGCGCTGTGGGACTCGGCCCGGGACGGACTGCTGCCCCGCTACGGCGGAGCGACCGCGGAGCCCGAGACGTCGCGTGCGTTCGCCACCACGCACCGGGAGCTGCGGGAGTTCTACGCGCACACGGCCGCGTGCGGGAACGCGGTGGTGAAGTGCCGTTCCAAGGCGTGAGGAGTGGCGATCCGAGACGGGAGAGGTGCCGCTGCGAGGCGGGACATGTGAGTGTCCGGAGTGGGACATGTGACGGTCCGAGGCGGGAGGTGTAACAGTTTCGGCCCGCTGCGCTCTTTCCATGCGGACGACCACGTCGGTCGGCCAGGGGAGGAGGCGGGACTCGTGCGGTGGACGGACGACAGCGGCGCAGGGTACGGCGGGGAGCCGTATGCCGACGTCGGGTACGGGTACGGGTACGCCCACGGTCGCGAGGGCACCGGCGGCACCACCGCCGACACGGCCACGGCGGAGCCGGAGACCCGGACCGCCGGTGCACCACTGCTCGTTGCCGGGCCGGACCACCTCGCCAGGGCGGAGTGGGACTCTCCGCACGGTGCCGTCATCACCGTGCTGCCGACGGGCCTCGACGACTCCGACCGTCCCGCATCCCAGCAGGACACGCCGGAGAGCGATCCGGCGCGGCCCGTCTTCGTGGACGCCTCGGGGCGCCGCCAGCGCCGCGTGCGGCGCGCCGCACGGCTGCTGGTGATCCCCGCGGGCGTCTATGTCGCCCTGCTGGTCAGCACGTTGCTGGGTGGCCCCACCCTCAGCGCTCCGTTCGTCCCGCTTCCTGACACCACGCACCCGGCCGCACCCCGCGCGACCACCCCCGGCTCTCCCGTCGGCACAGGGCGCACGGCGCGGAGCACGGTCTCCGGCGCAGGGGACGAGAACGCCCGTCCCACGACGCCGCGGACGGCCTCCGGCCAGACCGGCGGGCAGACGGCCGCGACCACCCCCGTCGCCACGTCCGCCACCACCGCGACGCCCACCGGAACCACCTCCCCGACCACGACCGCAAGTCCCGCCACCAGCGCCACCACCAGCGCCACCAGCACCGACGCTCCCTCCGCGAAGGGGCACGGCAAGGCCGCGTCCCACAGGCCCGTGAAGTGACCCAAGGCCCCGACGTGACCGATCCGACCGATCGCCGGCACCGCACCGCCGTGCCCCGACGCAATCCCGTGCCCCGCCTCCGCGGCCGTACCCGCCGGGTCGTCCCCCGTACCCACTGGCTGCTGCTCTGCGTGCTCGTGGTGACCCTGTCGGCAGCCCTCCTGTTGCAGGGCTACACCCACCACATGTTCGGGATCACCTCGGACGACGTGACCGGCCCCCGCGGCCGGGCCGACACGGTGCCCGGCCAGGTGGCCCACGGCGGCCCCGTGATCGCGGACGCCGCCGGTTCCCCGCACACCGCCCGGCCGAAGGCCCGGACCATCGCCCTCACCTTCGACGACGGCCCCGACCCGGTCTGGACCCCGCGCATCCTCGACGTACTGCGTCGCAACCATGTGCACGCGACCTTCTTCGTCGTCGGCACCCAAGTCGTGGCCCACCCGGAGATGGTCCGCAGGATCGTCGCCGAGGGCCACCAGATCGGCATCCACACCTTCACCCACCCCGACCTCTCCCGCCTCGCCCCGTGGCAGCGCTCCCTGGAACTGCGCGAGACCCAGCTGGCGGTGGCCGGCGCGGCCGGCGTCACCAGCGCGCTGCTCAGGCCGCCGTACTCCTCGGAGAACGACGCCCTGGACGACGCCGACTGGTCCGTCCTCAAGCAGGCCGACTCGGCCGGGTACGTCACGGTGCTCTCCACCCTGGACGCCGAGGACTGGCAGCGCCCCGGCACCGCCCGCGTCCTCGCGAACGCGACACCGCACGGCAAGGCCGGGCAGATCGTGCTGATGCACGACGCCGGCGGCGACCGCTCCCAGACCGTCGCCGCCCTGAACACCCTGATCCCCCGGCTCAAGGCACAGGGCTTCCGGTTCACGACGGTCGGCGCCGCCGTCGGCATGGCCGGCCCCGTCCAGCCCGCCGGGCTGGGCAACCGCCTCCAGGGCATCGCCCTCATCAAGATGCTGCAGCTCGGCGACGGGACCATCCGGCTGCTCGGCGTGCTGATGTACACGGCCGGAGCGATCAGCGTGCTGCGCGCGGCGGTCGTACTGGTCGCGGCCCGCCGGCACCGCCGGCTGCGCACCGGGCGCCGGGCCAGGCCCTGGGGACCGCCGGTGACCGAACCGGTGAGCGTCATCGTCCCGGCGTACAACGAGAGCGCCGGAATCGAGGCGGCCGTACGCTCCCTGCTCGCCTCGGACCATCCGGTGGAGATCATCGTGGTCGACGACGGCTCCACCGACGGGACCGCCGACCTGGTGGACTCCCTCGGTCTGCCGGGAGTGCGAGTGATCCGGCAGCGGAACGCGGGCAAGCCCGCCGCGCTCAACACCGGCTTGGCTGCCGCCACTTGCGACCTGGTGGTCATGGTCGACGGCGACACCGTCTTCGAACCCGACGCCGTCCGCACGATCGTGCAGCCCTTCGCCGACCCCCGGGTGGGCGCCGTCTCCGGCAACGCGAAGGTCGTCAATCGCGGCGGCCTGCTGGGCCGTTGGCAGCACATCGAGTACGTGGTGGGCTTCAATCTCGACCGTCGCCTCTTCGACCTCGCCGAGTGCATGCCGACCGTGCCCGGAGCGGTCGGGGCGTTCCGCCGCCGCGCCCTGCTCGCCCTCGGCGGGGTCAGCGACGTCACCCTCGCCGAGGACACCGACCTCACCATGGCACTGTGCCGCGCCGGCTGGCGTGTGGTGTACGAGGAGGGGGCGGTGGCCTGGACCGAGGCGCCCGCGTCCCTGGGCGCCCTGTGGCGGCAGCGGTACCGCTGGTGCTACGGCACCCTGCAGGCGATGTGGAAGCACCGCGGCGCGCTGGTGCAGGGCGGCGCCGCCGGCCGGCTCGGCCGCCGGGGCCTGGTCTACCTCCTCCTCTTCCAGGTCCTGCTGCCCCTGCTCGCCCCCGTGGTCGACGTCTTCGCCCTCTACGGCCTGGTCTTCCTCGACCCGCTGCGGATCACCGCCCTCTGGCTCGCCTTCCTGCTCCTGCAACTGCTGATGGGCCTGTACGCGTTCCGCCTGGACGGAGAACGCCCCGGGCCGCTGTGGAGCCTGCCGCTGCAGCAGTTCGTCTACCGCCAGTTGATGTACCTGGTGGTCATCCAGTCCGTCTTCACCGCCGTGTCGGGCTCACGGCTGCGATGGCAGCGCATGGAGCGTTACGGCACCCTGCGGGCACCGGCAGGTGCGGAGACATCCGACGAGGGCCGCCCTCCGCGCATTCCCGCCTGAACCGGGGTGCGCCCCGGGCCCCTGGACGACGACACCGGTCCGCAGCGCAGTGATCCACATCACCACGGCCTGATTCCTGTGACGTTCACCAACCCCACTGCACGGGCCGTGCACCAGTCCGGCAGGACGGTGACGACCTCTTCGCTGACCGCCGTGGCGGAGACGGCGTCGCCGACGTTCGCCACCAGCCCGGCGCTGTCCCTGCGCACCGGCACGGTCAGCACCACCGCCATACCGGTAGCCCTTCGCTGGAAGGCGACCGACAACACGGCCCTGCGGTCCGTCAACCCGCTGTCCCCGTCGACCGCGACCTTCGGCCCGACCACCACCAGCTCCAACCGGACCGCGACATCCGGCACGGCGACCACCTGGTCGATGCGGGCCTATGACTACGCCGGCAACTACCGCACGTCCTCCCCGTCCTACACCCCGGTGATCCTGCAGGAGTCCGCCGCGACCAGGTACGGCAGCTGGACGACGCGCTTCTCCACCGGCTGTCTCGGCGGCAAGTCGTACTCCACCGGCGGGGTGAAGGTCACGACTGTCGACCTGAAGTCCGCCACCACTCTGTACCGGCAGGCGATCTGGACGAAGACGTGGCCGAGCAGTGCCAAGCACACCGTGAAGATCGTCGTGGCCGGCACCAGCGGCCGCCCGACGATCACCACGGACGGCCTCGTCTACATCAAGTAGCCCCGCGACGGACGAAGCAGGACGTCGGCCTTCACGACCCGTGGTGATCGTGAAGGCCGACGCCGTCGAGAAGGCCGCCGATGCCGTGCCGATACCGCAGAGCGTGAGGCGTCAGAGGACCGCGGCACACCTCAACCGCTGGGCGCCGCCGAGCTTCGCAGCGCAGCGAACGGAGCGCCTGAGCAAAAAGGCCCTGTGCTTGGTTCGGCTGACTCACCTGTCGAACTCGGCGAGCGCTTCGCCGGCGCACAGCCCTCCGGTGAAGCCCTCTCCGGCACCTGGCCCACTTGCCGGCTTCTGGGCCGTACCTCTGAAGTGTCCGGCCGGTGACGGCGGCAGCACTCGAAGTCCCGGTCGGTACTGCGTTGTCCGCGCTGGGTAAGGATCTCCTGAACCTGCCAGGACCGGTCCTAGGTGCGGTCGTGGACCGGCACCCGGCAGAAGGCAAGCGCATGTCCTCGATGCCCTGCGCGAAGGACGGCCGTTCGCACCACACGCAGGAGCCGGGTTTCTGCTGGAGTGGGTGACGAGAATCGAACTCGCGCTCTCAGCTTGGGAAGCGACGGCGCTCGCCGAGCTGGATAGCTTCTGACCTGGGCATATGCGCTCCGGTATGGCGCCCGGGGGTGTGGGATCGCACCACTGTTGACCGTGGTTTGCCGACCATAAGGGCATGCTATGAGCACGTCGTCGACTCGGAGGGCGGCTCGGCAGTGACGGAACATCTCGGGCGTACGCGCGGGCCGGGAGGTGCTGGGATGCGGTGGTGGGCCGGGGGATGGATGGTCGCCGTGGTGGTTGTCCTGGCGGGGTGCCACGCGTCGGAAGGTGGCGGATCGGTGGGAGGACCGTCGGAGAACAACAACTCGGCGGGGCCGTCGGCCAGTGCGTCGACGCACACGCCGGCAGCGCCGTCTGCGAGCCGGACCGGGGGAAGCCCGTCGGTGTCGGCCACCAGTCCCTCCCCTGCGCCGGGGAGCTGTGCCGCTGGGCATACCGAGGTCACCGTCAGTCCTGGTGACGCGGTCGAACAGCGGCTCTGTGTACGGCCCGGGACTGTGGTGTCGCTCGTCCTGCGGCCTCGCACGGATGACAGGCGGTGGACGGCCGTGCGGAGTTCCGCGCCGGTTCTCGTCCTGGCGTCCGGATGGCGGGTGGACGCGGACGGTACGTCCCACGCCTCGCTGCGGTGTGCGGGGACCCGGGCCGGTGCGGCCGAGGTCACCGCGTCGGCGAAGGCGCCGGATGTGGCGGGTGCGGCAAGGGTCGCCTTCACTCTGCACGTGAGTGTGGTGCCGTACACGACGCAGGGGTGACCCCGGCAACCCGGGATCACCCCTGCGACACCCGCCGCGTCAGCGGCAGTCGCGCACGTCGATCGTGTAGATGCCGCGGCCGTGGGTGGCCGCGTACAGCGTCCTGCCGTCCGGGCCCAGCTTGAGCTGGAGCACGGCGACGGCCGGGAGGTTCCCGATGCGCTGCCAGGTCGTGCGGCCCGGCGCGCGGTAGACGACGCCGAGGTCGGTGGCGACGGCGAGGCCGCCGTTCGGTGTGACGACCGCGGAGTTGGTCGGCACGTCGGGGAGGTTCTTCGAGATGTCCTTCCAGGTGGTGCCGCCGTCGGTGGACTCGAAGACATGGCCGACGCCGGCGCCGGGGCCTTCGGTCCAGTGCCGGGAGAAGCCGTTGACCGCGAGGTAGACGTGGTCGGCGTTCTTCGGGTCGACGGCGAAGCCGGCGAGGTAGCGGTTGGGTACGGTCGCGTCCACCGGCAGGGTCACGTCGTGCCAGCCGGTGCCGTCCGCGTTGCCGACGGAGATACCGCGGGCGAAGCCCTGGTTGTTGCAGGGGCCGCACCAGGCCGCGTACACCTTGCCGCCCGAGGCCGCGACGGCGGTCGCGGTGCGGCCGGCGCCGAGGTCGTACACGCTGGTCCACTCGTCGCCGCTGCGGATGGCGTAGCCGCGGGTCTGGACCCAGATGTGGCGGCCGCCGGCGATCCAGGTCGAGCTGTTCTTCGCGTCGGCCGTGATCGGGGCGATGAAGCGGGCCTCGCCGGTGGCGTTGTCGGCCGGGGCGACGTTGTACGACGTGACCTTGCTGGGGTCGGTGACCCAGCTGCCGTCGTTCACGGCGCAGTTCTGGGTCACCTGGATGGCGAGGTAGACGTACTCCTCTGCGATGTTGCAGCCGTTGGCCGGGTCGGTGAGGGTGTCGCCGCCGTCGCCGCCGAAGTCGGAGCCCATGACCTTGTCGTTGCTGCGCAGGATGGACTGGCCGTTGTCCTGCAGGCCACCGGTGACGGAGACGCCGCCGTAGGTCAGGTCCTTGCCGACGCCCACCGAGTAGTACTGGAGGGTGTCGATGGTGCCGTCGTTGAGCGAGGTCCAGTCGGTGGCGTGCCCGGAGGCGTCCTGTGAGCCGTTGAGCGGGCGCTTGTAGACGCCGCCGTCGTTGCCGACGTAGACGAAGCTCTTGCCGTGGTAGCTGCCGATCGCGACGCCGTGCTGGTCGGAGTGGGTGGTCTGACTGCAGTCGCCCGTCTGCTTGGCCGGGTCGATGCTCCAGCAGGGGAAGCCGAAGTTCCAGTACGGGCCGACGGTCGACCAGCTGGTGCCGCCGTCCTTGGTCTCGTAGACCTCTTCGAGGCCCGCGTACACGTGCTCCGCGTTCGCCGGGTCGACGGTCAGGAACTGGTTGTACCAGGCCTGCACGCCCGGCATGTAGCCGCTGGAGGTGAGCGCCGAGCCGTCGGCGGCCAGGCCCTGGTAGTCGGCGATCTTCGTCCAGGGGCCGGTGGGCGAGCCGGACTTGGAGACGTAGATGCCCTCCAGACCGCTGTCCGGATTGGTGTTCAGCTGCTCCGGGGACTGGTCGATGGCGTAGTAGCGGGAGCCGTCGGCGGAGCGGGCGAAGGTGACGTTGCCGACGTTGTCCGCGTCGGCGGGCAGGTCGCCCAGGCCGCTGGTGATCCGCGTCCAGGTGCCGTCGGAGCCCTTGGTGTAGAAGCCGTTGTAGTCGTCACCGCTGCGCCAGCCGACGGCGAGGACCACCTTGGAGGGGTCCTTCGGGTCGATCGCGATGTCGTTGGCGATGTTCTTGTACGCGGCCGAGTCGTCGTTCGCGAGGGAACCACCCGGCAGGTAGTCGGGGTTGGGTGCGAACTCCAGCTTCCAGGCGCCGCTGAGCTTCTTCGTGGAGTGGCTCCACACGCCCTCGCTGGTCGCCGCCCACACCTTGCCGCCGCCGAAGCGCAGCTCGTGGATGGTGGTGGACTCCAGCTCGTCGCCGCCGACCCGGCTGCGGGCGGAGAACGTGCCGCGGTGCGGATCGGACAGGACGTAGACACCGCTGCCGAGGTAGGCGTCCGCGTTGGTCGTCGCCTCGCCGGTGCCCAGCCACAGCCGCCCGGCGCCGTCCAGCGCGAGCGCGCCGGTGGACTGCGAGGGCAGCTTGTCACTGATGGGCTGCCAGCGGCCGCCTCCGCTGCGCGAGCGCCACACTCCGCCGCCCGCGCTGCCCGCGTACACGTACCCGCCGTCGTCGGCGGCCATCGCGGCCATCCGGCCGGTCACGTTGCCCGACCCGCCACTGGAGTTGGAGTCGTAGTCGCGGTAGCGCGGATCGTCGGAGTTGTACGGCAGGTCGGTGATGTTGCGCCAACTGCCGCCAGTGCTGGGCAGGTTGGTCAGACTCGTCCAGGCGGCGCCGTACGCGCCCGGTGCGACGACGCCGGGTGAGGTGCGGGCCTCGGCGTACTGGTCCGCACCCTCGGCTATCTCGTCGGCCTCGTTGCCGTCGTCACCGCCGCCGTCGTCCTCGGCCTTGGCCTTGGCTTTCGGGCTGACGGCATCCACCGACTGCCCTCGTTCGGCGGCCAGTTGAGCCAGTGCGCGGGCCCCGAAGGGGCTGCCGGCTCCGCCGGGCGCGGCGCCGGCGGGTATCGCCACGAGCGCGGCGGATGCGGTGATGGCGCAGATCGTGAACCAACGTCTCTTGCGGCTTGGTGCTGACACCAGGTCCTCCCGAACAGGCACGGATACAGCCGTCGGGGACGACCCGACCACCGGCGGCGGGAGACGTCCGGCACTTGGACAGCCTTTGACCAGAACCTGTCACTACGCATGGCCGGAAGTCGACCGGCTCATCGCGCCTTCATCGGGGACTCCGGGTCACAGAGCCACGGTCCGCCCGCGGGCAATGACCGGCAGCACACCGGCGAGGGCCAGCGCGATACCGCCGGAGATCAGCAGCGGAAGATGGCCGTCGGCGCCCCAGGCGAGGCCGGCCCACACGCCCGCGAGCAGGACGGCGGCGCCGGTGGCGCCCTGGTAGAGGCCCTGCGCGGTGCCCTGCTGGTGGTCGGGGACAAGCGTGGAGATCCAGGCTTTGCCGACGCCGTCGGTGCAGGCCGCGAAACCGCCGTAGAGCGGCAGCACCACGAACACCGACCAGGGGCTGTGGATCAGCCCGAGGCCCAGGTAGCCGATCGCGAAGAAGGCCAGACCTGCGGCGAAGACCAGCGGGCGCGGCAGTCGGTCGGACAGCGCCCCCGCGGGATAGGACAGGGCGGCGTAGACGAGGTTGTAGACCGCGTACGCGCCCACCACCCCGGCCGTCGAGAGGCCCAGGTCGTGCGCACGCAACAGCAGCAGCGCGTCAGGGAAGTTGACGAGGTTGAAGGCGAGCAGCACCCCGAGAACCCGCCAGTAGGGGCGGGGCAGGGACCGCCAGGGTGTGCGGGCGGCCCGCGTCGAGGAGTCGCCCGCCCCGTCGGGTCGGGGGTCGCGGACGGCGGCGACCAGCGCGACCGACGCGACGGCGGGGATCACGGCGATCCAGAACAGCGGTCGCAGCCGGTGGTCGAGCGCCTCGTACAGGACCAGCCCGACGAGCGGACCGACCACCGCGCCGGCGGTGTCGGCGGCCCGGTGCAGGCCGAACACCTTGCCGCGCTGTCCGTTCGGAACGCCCTCGACGAGCAGGGCGTCGCGAGGCGCCCCGCGCATGCCCTTGCCGAGCCGGTCGGTGACCCTGGCGACGAGGACCAGCGGCCAGGCGGTCGCGAGCGCGATGAGCAGCTTGCCCACCGCGGCCAACCCGTATCCCGCACCGATCAGCGGACGACGGGCGAACCGGTCGGCCAGGAGACCGGCGGCCACCTTGGTGATCGAGGCGGCCCCCTCGGCCGCTCCCTCGATGGCGCCGACCGCGACGGGCGGGGCGCCGAGCACCACGGTCAGGAAGATCGGCAGGATCGGATAGAGGAGCTCGCTGGCCGCGTCCTGGAGAAAGGACACGCCGCACAGCACCCGCACGTTGCGGGTCAGCCAGGCGGGGCGGCGTCCGGTCGGCCGCGGGGCGCTGCTGGGTTCTGTCACGGGTACACGATCTCCAGGAAGCGGTCGAGCGCCCTGGCGACGTCGGCCGGGACGAGGGCTGTCGCGGCGACCCGCTTTGACACGAGGTCCCGCTGCCAAGCATCCACTCCCGCACGCGGTTTGGCCTTCTCCTTCCGAGATGTGGTGGCGGCTGAGTGCCCGGCGTCTTTCCGGAACGGTGGGCTGAGTGCTCCGGCCGCACGAACTGCCTGATGATCGACATGAGGATCCACATCTGGAGCCGACCGCGGCTCGCGGGTCCGGGCAGCAGTCGCTGGATGGCGTCGATCCGCGCGGCGATCATACGGTTGCCCATGGCTGTACCGGGGATCATGCACGCACACCACGCTCGGCAACCGTGCCGCCGTCCGGGCCGTGCCGACGGAGAAGCTGGACCTGATGGGGCTGGCGGCGTACGGGCCGCGGAGCGCGGTGGACAAGGTGCTGAAGGGCGCACGGATGCATACGCGACTGAATCTCCACAGCGAATGCGCAACTGCGGCACGGGTGCATTCGGTTGGTGCGGAGTTGTCCTGGTCGGAACTGCCGTGGCAATAGCTGTCGGTTTCCTATGCGGGGCTGCATGTAGAGAAGCTGCCCTCAATTCGTGTGCATGCGTGCATGGATGAGTAGTCGACTGTTTCAACTGCCCTGCTGGGTGCGGTCACCGACTGGATGCCGGGCACGCTCCGTGATTTGATCCTTCGCGCCGCCGGGATCGCGCCAAGGTGTTCGGAAACGGATGGCGCGGACCTGCGGTCGCGGCCCATCGGCTATCCCCAGCTTGGCCGCTCCCCCTTGTGGAACATCCATACGAAGGGCAGTTTCATCATGAACTCCGCTCCCCAGGTTCAGACCCTTGAAATCTCTGACGCCGAACTCGACACCGTTTCCGGCGGCCTGAGCCCGCAGGTCGGCATCGCCGCCGGCCCCACGGCGATCAGCAGCTCGGACCTCGTGGCTCAGCTCGGCGCGGTCAAGGACGAGGTCCTGGACACCGTCGGCCAGTACCACCAGGTCGGCGTCACCGTCTCCTTCTGATCGTCGACAAGCCCCCTACCCGCGGGTCTTCGCTGGTAGGGGGCTTGATCATTAGAGGTTGCTTCTTCTTGTCCCGGGTCTTGTCGGGGATCTTGGTGACCCGCGCTTTCCCTGCTCAGCAGGGGGTGGGCCCTTGCGCCTGGCGGTCGCCCTTGAGCGGCTTGGAGTGACACCTGAGCACCCCTCGGGCGGCCCACATGCCTGAACTTAGGACACACAGAGGCATGCCTACCCTGGATTGGACTAGACAACAAACAAACCCCAGGCCACTGACCTGGGGTTTCTCTCTGGAGCGGGTGACGAGAATCGAACTCGCGCTCTCAGCTTGGGAAGCGACGGCGCTTGGGGAGCCGGATGGCTTCCGACCTGGGCGTATGCGCCCTCGTGCGGCGGCCGGAAGCGCAGAATCGCACCGCTGCTGACCGTGGTTCACCGGTCTTATGGGCACGCTTTGGGCACGACGCCGTGACGTGAACAAGTGCGGTATCCGTGTCGCCTTCTCGGCACTCGGGGCTGGTCGACGCGGAGGCCGGCCGAGGGGAGGCGTCGCGACTGCACATGGATGCACCGACCTGAAGTACACCGGTGGACCCGTGGGTTCAGGCTGAAGGGCCTTCGGTTTCCTTGAACCCACGGGGGTCTTGGCCCCGAAGTCCTGGCCCGGACACGAGGGACCAAGTAACCCGCGGTGGCCCCGCCCCGGGTCAGGCGGTGAAACCGCCGTCGGTGGAAAGGCAGGCCCCCGTGATGCGGGACAGTGCGAGCCACTGGAGCATGGCGTCCGCGGCCGGGCTGTCGGCCGACATACGGTCGTTGGCGGCGGGGCCGGGTTGGATGTTGTTCACGTTGATGCCTCGCGGGCCCAGGTCCCTTGCCAGACCGCGCACCAGTCCGGCGATGGCGTCCAGGCCAGGGCTTCAGGCGTCGCCGGCAGATGAGTGCGCATCCGAGGGTGATGGATGCTTCGTGGATGTCGTCGCGTATCTCCCAGCGGATCCGTAGGCGACGGAACCCGTGCAGGTGGGCGAATGCTCGCTCCACGACCCAGCGTCGGATGCCCAGACCGGAGCCGTGCTCGGTGCCACGAACGGGCGATCAGTGGCCTCACGCCAAGATCCCGGACCACGGCGGTACTTGTCGTGGTCGTACCGCGGTCGCCCAGCACCACGTCAGGGCGTCGCCGAGGCCGGCCGCGTTTGCCCCGCACGCGCGGTACCGCCTGAAGCAGTGGGATCAGCTGGGTGACATCGTTGCGGTTGCCGCCGGTCAGGGTGGCGGCGAGCGGGATGCCGGTGGCGTCGGTCATCAGGTAGGGCGTTCGCGCTGCGGAGCTTGGCGAGGAGCGCCTCATGGAGCTGGGGCCACACGTCGGCCTCGGTCCACTCGGCGAGGCGGCGCCAGCAGGTCATGCCCGACCCGAAGCCGAGCTCCTGCGGCAGGTGTTCCCAGGCAGTCCCGGTGTGCAGCACGAACAGGATGCCCTGAAACACCAGCCGGTCCGGATGCCGCTTGCGCCCCGGATGCCGGGTCCGCCGTTCGACTCTGGGCAACAGCGGCTCGATCACCGCCCACAACTCGTCATCGACTTCCCAGGGCACGCAGCCCCAGCTCCATCCCGTCGCTCCCACGACAGCCGACGGTGTAGTCACCCCGACCGCGGGACTTCCGGCCCGTACTCTCGTGTGGCCACCACAAGGCGCTCCGGGTGGCCCGCGCCCACGCGATCAGCTGGAACCGGAGGAGCTGCCGGCCGCCTCGTCCGCGGCACGACGGTACTCGGCGTTGATGCGCTGAGCTTCCTCGAGCTGGTCCTCGAGGATGACGATGCGGCAGGCGGCCTCGATCGGGGTGCCCCTGTCGACGAGCTCGCGGGCACGAGCGGCGATCCGCAGTTGGTAGCGGGAGTACCGGCGATGCCCACCCTCCGAACGGAGCGGAGTGATCAGACGAGCCTCGCCGATGGCTCGAAGGAAGCCCGGGGTGGTGCCGAGCATCTCGGCTGCCCGGCCCATCGTGTAGGCGGGGTAGTCGTCGTCATCCAGAAAATCACTAAGAGGGTTGTCCGCTGTCATGTCACCTCGCTGTGCAACGCGTCGAGGGGCCTTGGTGCCGTACGGCACCAAGGCCCCGAAGGAAATTCAACACCATCTGTCGGCCCTACTGCTGTGCCGACCTTCTGTTTCCGCTACCCGGCCCGGCAGAGGGCGGGGTAGCGGGGGATCGCAGCTGCTTGACCGGGGACCACCATCCATTCCGGGGTCTTGCGGTACCCGGGCCGAGTGCTTTCTCGGGCCGGGCGATCCTGATGGCGTCTGCTCCTCCGTTCCTCTCTGAACCAACCACTGGATGAAATCGGCACTGCGGTACTGCTGCGGCAGCTCCTCGACACGCGAGCCGCCCAGTGCGGCTCCCAGCTCCGTCGCCGTTCTGGGAAACCTTGGCTTCGAGGCTCAAGAGCCGCACTGACCTGCGAACTTCGTGTACAGCTACCCGCCAGTTCGTTTCTGCCGGGTCTCGTTCGACCGTCTTCTACGACAGGAAGCTTAACCATGCCTCGAGGTAATGTCTACTGTGGCAAGAGTAGATTTCACCCCTATGGCAGAGGAGGAATCCTGCCAGCTGCGACGATGGCCTCCCCCTGGGCCGTCGCGCGCGGCGCCACGACGGATGGGGCCCTCGCCGCTCGGCCAAGAACCGCCTCCCGCGGCCGCGAAGCCGCTTCACCTCCCGCGGGGCGGGCCCGAGACAGGCAGCTGAATAGGATCTGCTCTCATGTCGAACCCCGATGAACTGCTTGTCGCTCTCTCCGCCGCGGTGGAGTCCGAGCGAAGCAATCAGATGTCGCTGACCGTGGTCGTCGGCGGCGCCGTCATCACCGGCCGGCTGGCGCCCGAGGCCGTGTGGAGGGAGCGGGTGGCGGAGGTCCTGAAGGGATCGGACCGCCTCGGCCCGTTCTCCGACGTCTTCACCGGCGGCCCACGAGGGGAACGGCCCGGCCGCGGCGGAGATCCCACGCATCTGCACTTCCATCTCGCGCGGATCCTGCAGGGCAGCCTCGGTATCCCGGAGACGGGCGGCATGTACCGAGTCGCGATCAAGGACGTCAGCGCATGGACCGTGGGTGATTTCAGCTACTTCGACCGGTGAGACGCCGTCCCCGCCCGCTGCTCGGCCAAGAGTCTCCGAGCGGACGAGGACACAGCGGTGGGGGCTCTGTCGACACGCGTCGACAGAGCCCCCACCGGGATACTGAGGGCGGTTACCCGCCCGTCCTCACACGTCCACAGGGCAGGTGCCGTCGACCAGTGCCGACGGGGCCCGGAGCGGAAGGGGAACGCTCACGGGCGCGGCCTCGGGGCCGTCGTGGCAGGTGAAACCGAGGCGCGCCATGGCCCGGGTGACTTCGCCGACGGTGAAGTCACGGCGGTCCTGTCCCGTGGTGACCTGGCCCACCTGCTTGACGGGGTAGCGGCGGCGGCCGATGGTCACGGACGCGCCCGTGACCAGCTCGGGCTTGACGCCCTTCATCGAGGCCAGCACCCCGATCTTGGTCAGGTCGAACGGGTACCGAGCGATGACACAACGCATGATGCCTCCCAGGCATGACGGAAAGGAACTCACCCGGGCGGGGTGGATCAGCCGCGGCCCGGAACAGGCCGAAGCCGGCTGCCGAGGACGTCCCGCAGACGGATGCGGTCCGTGTACGTGGAACTGGCACGGAGAACGGCGAGTCGGGCCAGAGTGATCGAACCCGTGCTCTGGTCGTCGCCGTCGCACACAGTCAGGGACTCGACACGTGCACCCGCCATGACGGCCAGAGCCACCTCGACGGTCATGTCGTCACAGACCCGAGGCCCGTACGCATCCATGCCGTCGACCACGGTCGTCGATGCGGGGTCCGCCACGCGGCACTGCGTCTGAGTGGGCGTCACAAATGCCTCCTGCGGTACGGGTTGGTCGGCTTGGTGGCCATTGCGGCCCGGGGAGACCGCTGCGGCTCCGGGGTCGTGCAGGGCCTAGGCCGCCGAGTCGGCGGTGGTGCGCCGCGGTGCCCTGCGGCGCACCGCCGCGCCGGCGGGCCGCCCCTGGCCGGTGCGGCCCTGACGGCCACGGGACGGAGAAGACGTGCGGCGGGGACGCTCCACGGCCGGAGCGGTGATGACGACCGGGACACCGGACGGCGCCTGGGCGCCGGTGATGCGGCTCAGCTCCGCCTCACCCGAGCGCACCGGAGTGACGCGCGGGGTGATGCCGGCCGAGGCCATCAGTCGGCTCATGCCGCGGCGCTGGCCGGGTGTCACCAGGGTGACGACGCTGCCGGACTCCCCCGCACGGGCCGTACGACCGCCACGGTGCAGGTAGTCCTTGTGGTCGCCGGGCGGATCCACGTTGACGACCAGGTCGAGGTTGTCGACGTGGATGCCGCGGGCCGCGACGTTGGTGGCGACCAGCACCGTGACGTGACCGTCCTTGAACTGAGCCAGGGTCCGGGTGCGCTGCGGCTGGGACCTGCCACCGTGCAGGGCGGCGGCGCGGACGCCGCTGCTGAGGAGGTGCTCGGTCAACCGGTCCACGGCGTGCTTGGTGTCCAGGAACATGATGACCCGGCCGTCCCGTGCCGCGATCTCGGTGGTCGTCCGGTGCTTGTCCGCGTCGTGCACGTGGAGTACGTGGTGTTCCATCGTGGTGACGGCACCGGCCGACGGGTCGACGGAGTGGACCACCGGGTCGGTCAGGTAGCGACGGACCAACAGGTCCACGTTACGGTCCAGGGTCGCCGAGAAGAGCATCCGCTGGCCCTCCGGCCGCACCTGATCGAGCAGGGCGGTGACCTGGGGCATAAAGCCCATGTCGGTCATCTGGTCGGCCTCGTCCAGGACAGTGACGGCGACGTCCCGCAGTCGGCAGTCGCCCCGGTCGATCAGGTCCTTGAGCCGCCCCGGTGTCGCGACGACGACCTCGGCCCCGGCCCGCAGCGCACTGGCCTGCCTGCCGATCGGCATTCCGCCGACCACGGTGGCCAGCCGCAGCCGGACGGCGCGGGCATACGGGGTGAGCGCGTCGGTGACCTGCTGGGCGAGTTCACGGGTGGGTACGAGGATCAGGGCCAGCGGCTCCCCTGGTTCGGCGCGCCGGCCTGCCGTGCGGGCCATTACCGCGAGGCCGAAGGCGAGCGTCTTGCCCGACCCGGTACGGCCACGACCGAGTACGTCACGGCCGGCCAGGGAGTTCGGCAGGGTCGCCGCCTGGATGGGGAACGGTACGGTCACGCCCTCGTGGCCGAGCGCGGCCAGCAACAGCGTCGGCATGGCGAGATCGGCGAACGTCTCGACGGCGGGCAACGCCGGTGTGGTCGTCTTCGGTGGTGCGAACTCACCTTGTGCGGCCTGCCGGTTTCCGTTGCCCTTGGAGCGGCTCTGAACACCGGAGCGGCCGACAGCAGCACTTCCTCCGAAGCGGTCGTATGTGCGAGTCGTGCGTGTGCGAGTCGTGCGTGTGCGGTTCATGTGGAACCTTCCTCGACGTGGGCGCGTATCAAGGAATTTCCGCAGTAAAACGAACGGCGCAGAGAATCGCGAGAACGAGCCGAAAAAAAACAGGGCTGAATCGCCCTGAAAATGAAGCGAGCTGGGGCCCGCACCCCAAGGTGCGGGCCCCAGCTGCGAAGTATGCGTCAGTGCCGACGCGTCACGCGGGAACGATGTTCTCGGCCGTCGGGCCCTTCTGGCCCTGCGCGATTTCGAACGACACCTTCTGGCCTTCCAGCAGCTCACGGAAGCCCTCGGCGGCGATGTTGGAGTAGTGGGCGAAGACGTCGGCGCCGCCGCCGTCCTGCTCGATGAAACCGAAGCCCTTTTCCGCGTTGAACCACTTCACGGTGCCAGTAGCCATTTTGTTTCTCCTTCGGAGACGGTGTCAGGAATACGCTCTTTGCGCTTTCCGTGTCGCCGTGATGATCAGCCGCCGGAAAAACCATTCTGGCAACCACACCTGCAACTGATACTGACAGTAGCACGGCGTGAGCGACCCCACGCGGTGAATAATTCCTGACCGTCTCCCATCTCAGGAATATTTCTCGTGCGCCGTGTTGATTTCTCACTTTGTCACCACAGGAATTGCTCTCCCGGGCCGCACTGTTGCCGTCGAGTCTGTCCGGTCGCAGCGCCGTGACTTCCTTCGACGGCTTGGGCGCGGCTGCCGTCGCCATCAACTGACGACATGCCGAGAACGCGCCGAGACCCCAGCAGCGAGAGGAAGGCCACACGGCGGTTCCGGCGGGGCGGCCGCGGCGGTCTTGCGGCCCGCGGGCCGATCGAGCTCCGCACTTGGACGCGATTCTCACCCTCGACCGGTGCGACTTCCGGGCTGTCTGCCCGCTGGGCCGTCACAAGGCATTCCGGGTGCTGCCCGACGATCCGCCACTTTGACGCGAGCGTCCTGGTCTTGAAGCCCCCTCCACAGACAGGACCTGGTCAGCCGTCGCCTTCAGGCGCTGGGGCACGTGACTCGGCCTCACCGAGGGAACGGCAGGCCGAGGGCCAGGACATGCGAACGTTTGCCAAGTCAGCCACGAACCTCAGGCCGTCGGCGCCCTTTGGCAAACGTGAGCGGTGGCTGCGTGGCATCCGCCAAGCACTCGTGCCCTCCCCGTGCCCGATCTTCGTGTGCTCGACGGGTCGGCGTCCGGGGGATTCTCCAGCAACACACAGACCCCAGGTCACTGACCTGGGGTCTCATCATGGAGCGGGTGACGAGAATCGAACTCGCGCTCTCAGCTTGGGAAGCGACGGCGCTTGGGCAGCCGGATGGCTTCTGACCTGGGCATACGTGCTCTGGTGTGACGCCCTGGAGCACAGGATCGCACCGTTGTTGACCGTGGTTTACCGGTCTTATGGGCACGCTACGGGCACGCCGTCGGTTCCGAGACGTCGAGAGCCCTTCGAGGCGGTCGGCGGGCGGACGAGCACGGGAAGCGTGCGCCGGCCGGAAGGACGCCGTTGCGGGAGCACATCGAGGGCAGGGATTGTCGAGCACGGAGTATCGGCGCGATCCTTGCCGCCGTGACTCAGATGCGGTAGGCGCCCGCCGGTACGCCGTGGACGACACCGTACGGAGTCAGGGCGATGACGCCGGTGCCGCGTGACGGTGTGTCGGCAGTGACGTCGAGTGGGCTTACGGCGCCCAGGGAGCGGGCGATGTCCGGGGCGAGGTCGTGAGCGGTCCACCGCCACTCGTCCTCGTCGTCCTCGCTCTCCTGCGCAGGGTCCCAGTCGGGGTGCAGACCCAGTTCCGTGCGGCGTGCTCGTTCGTACGGCAGCGGCTCGCCGAGCGTCAGCAACTCGTCCTCCGCCTCGCCGGTTTCGCCGTAACGCCGGATCACCGTGCCGTGCTCGGCAACAAGCCAGGCGGAGCCGTCGCCTTGGCCACCGTAGTAGTACGCCTGGGCCCGGCCGTAACGGGCACTGAGTTCGGTGCACAGGCGCAGCACGTCCTCACGGCGCTCCTGACCGTGCGGGTCGCACCAGGCGCCGAGGACGAGGGTCCAGCCATCGAGTTCCGGGGTGACGAAGACCCGTTCGTAGCCGGTGTGTTCGTCCGTGTCGCAGCCGTGGCCGTCTGCGTCAACGATGTCGTTGCCGAGCGCGAAGGTCACGGGCCGTGCGGCGGTCAGGCCGAGGACGCGCATGATCCCGGCCTGGTCTCCGCTGGGGACGGCCATCCAGTAGTTCCAGCAGGCCCACAGCGGTTCGGGGCGATCGTCTCGGAGCTTGATGCGGATGAGTCGCTCGATCGCGGCCATGTCGGCGCGCGACAGCGCCGGTTCGCCACCGAGTTCGGCGAGTACGGTCAACGCCCGCGCCCGCTGCCGGCCCGGCCCCCGCTCCCGGACGTGCCGGAGCAGCGGAAGCACGTGCTCGCCTGTTCGGATCAGAGTGTCCTGGGCCTGCCGCGCGACCTGTTGGTCCGGGTCGCCGAGCAGCGGCAGCAGGACGGCGGCCGACTGGCCGGCCTCGCCGCAGTGCTCGATCCCACGGACGGCCTGACGGCGCACGAGCGGCGCGGGGTGGGCGAGGGCTGCGGTGTAACGGTCGAGAACGGCCACGCCGAGCTGGGAGAACGCGAAGCCGACTCGCTTGAGGGACTCCTCGGTGGACGCGGAGACGAGCCCCTGGAGCAGACCGTCGAACCCTGCCTCCCCGATCCGCCCGAGTACGGCGGTGATCGGCCGCCAGTCCACCGGGGACTCCGCGTCCATCACCTCCCGCACCAACTGCTCCACCCCGTCGGCGCCGAACGTGACCAACGCGTCTGCTGCTGCCTCGTACCGGTCTGACCTGCCGAGGTCCCGTATCAGGTCGGCATTCACCACGTGCCCCTCCAGCAAGGTCGACCCGGCTTCCGAGCGTCATGATTCCGCAGGGGTCTGACATCGGCTGAGCGGTCCCGCTACTCGTACGTGCCCCGGGCAGGCCGTTCGTCCAGGAACGCCGCTCCGTGATGCGGTCGTGGTGTGCCACCTACCGGACTGGACAACGAACAAGGCCAAGGTCTCGGACCTGGCCCTCAATTCTGGAGCGGGTGACGAGAATCGAACTCGCGCTCTCAGCTTGGGAAGCTGCGGGCATTCGCGGCTCGTTCGTGCACTGACCTGGGCGAACGGCCGCGATGCGGTCCCGTCGGGTCTGGCCGCTTTCACCGTGGTTCCCCGCTGTTCCCTGCTCGATCTGGTGCGCTTGTGGTGCAGGGCTGCCGCGCCGCATGCCGGGTATCCGTCCCTGCATGCTGGCCATCGTGTACCGGTCCTACGACGCAGCAACGACCGTTTGGGCGTTCGTGCTGTTGCTTCTGGTCGTGCTGGTTGCGGGTTGGCACGTCCGGCGTCGCAGGTAGGTGTGACCAGCGCATTAGGGGTTCGATCCCTCGGCTTACCTTTAGCCGTGATTGGCGCCGGCGAAGTCACGATTGAGCCCGGAGCAGCCGGACAAGCATCGGTCGCAGTTGAGCTGTACGCCGGGGTGGAACTTTGGGCCCAAGGCGGCGCTGAGTTCCGCCGTCGTCCCCGCCGGGATGCTGGTGAACCTGGTGACCAGTTGCCGCGGGTTGGTCACAATGGCCACGGCCGTTGCCTCGGCCTTGGTGATGACGCTCATGCACTCTTGGCCGTCGTACATCTCGCCGGGCAGGTGATCGCAGTCCTCCGGGTCGAGGTTGCAGATCGAACACTCGGACTCCAGCACTCGGATCTCAGGGCTCAGGCCCACCCGCAGATGGGCGAGATCCACCGGGCACTCGCGGTAGTAGGAGCCGTCGCGGTAGGGCAAAATACAGGATTCGGAGTAGTGACGACGGAGAAGCGTTCCGACCTCATCCACGAGTTCATGGGCTGACTCGAAGAGGGCTGGATCGCGGAATTCTGAGCGATCCATGACCTCCTTGAGCTGGCTACGCAGCCCGAGCAGGGTCGCTTTCGCTGCTGCATCGGGATGTTGAGATGTCCGCGCGTTTTCCAGGTTGGCGACGCAGCGCTCGTACAGTTCCTGCTCAGTCCTCGGGGAGCTGACCATGCTCGTTCCCTCCGCGCCAGTCGATCTCCTCGATCGCCTTCAGGACGGCCTCGGGCGGTCCGTCGAGCCGCAGGTTGGTCCGGTCACCTTCCCTGATGACCTCAAGATGCAGGATTACCGGCGGAGGGATGACCTCCTCGGGGGATGGAGGGTTGGCCCCGCGCTGTCGCTTCACGATGTAGCGGGTGATCACCGCAGTCACTGCTGCGACGGCCAGGTCCTTACCCACATCCCTGGCGAACTCGATGACGGGCAGCCAGATGTCGGCCGAGTCGTGTGTGTGGTAATCCCGCTCCGGCTTAGCGTCCTCGAACTCTACGGTCACCCCGGCAGCCCGAAGGACTTTGGCCACGACGATTGCCTCGTACGGGTAGTTCCCCCGGTCGCCCTGGCGGGGAACCCTCGGAAGCCCCGAAATGCCCCGCCTGATCAGTACATCGGCCAAGATGACCCCTCCCGTGATCATTGCTGAGAGTTAGTCTCTCATAGCGCTGGGTCGCTACGGTCGCGGTTGCTTGGCCAACAGGTCGCGTGATAGCCGGTCTGCCTGGCGCGGGCCACACCCGGACCGGTCGGTGATCACGACTTGATGCGCACCCAAGGTCGGTGGAGTCTCAATGACTGAGTCAAGGCGGTGGCCCCCGACCGATGGTGCGCATGACGCCCGTGTCAGGGCCCAGGCTTTGAGGTCTGGCCTCATCCTTATCAGGTCGACCATCGGGGGTCGGCGACGACGGTCAACCGGTCGTGGTCTTCGGCTGACCGTCCGCCAAGGTTCGGCGCTGATCGCCGGTGCCCGTACCTGTTGGTGTCAGGCGTTGGTGTCAGATACGAGGCCGAAGCTTGACACTCTCTACGGCGCGAAGCTGGTGGCCTCGGCGAGACCACCAACTACGCCCCGGACCGACAATCGCCGCTGGTCTCTGGTCGCGCAAAGCGAACGGCCCGCTGCCTGCACGAGAGCCTCGCCAGTCCGCGCCACTACAAGGATGACCACGACGGCCACCAGCCACGTAGCGGCGCCACCGTCGCCCAGGTCGACGCCCTCGCCGACGCGATCGGGATTCGCTGGCGCCTCATGGTCTACCTCGGTGCGTACGGTCCGATGCGGCCCGAGGAACTCGCCGGCCTTCGCCGCCGAGATGTTGACCTCGACAACCTGCTGATCCACGTCCGCGTCGCCGAACCCCAGCGGACCAACGGCAAGCGGGCTCCCGGCGAGACCAAGAGCGATGCGGGTGTTCCGTACGGTCGTCCTCCCGGCCTTCCTCCACAAGGATCTGAGGCGGCACCTCGACTGGTACGCCGAGAAGGGACCCAATGGTCTTCTCTTCGTCGGCGAGAAGGGCGCGGCCTTCCGACGCTCGTCCTTCGGTCGGAAGTGGCGGCGGGCCCGAGAGGTTGTCGGGCTTCCGGACGGCTTCCGGTTCTACGACCTTCGTCACACCGGACACACCCTCTCCACCCGATCAGGCGCCACGCTCAAGGACACGATGGTCCGCGCGGGCCAGTCGTCCGAGAAGGCCGCGATGATCTACCAGCACTCCGACGCCGAGCGGCAACGGGAGGTCGCCGCCGGGCTGGACGGAATGGTGCGCGCCGAACGTCGGAAGCAGGAGCACGACCAGGCGCAGCAAGCCAGCTCGTGACGACGGGGCCACTCCACGCATGGGGAGCAACGGTGCTCACACGCACGCCGGTTAGCGAAGAGGAGGGGGGAGTAAGTACTTGGAAAAAATTCGCGAACCAGTGTGTTCGTACTCAAGTAGCCTTACCTCCTCCCATTCGAGACGGGAAGGCACATGAGTAGCGTCACACCGCAGCAGTACCGTGAGGTCGCCGAGAAGCTGATCGCCAACTACCGGACGGTCGGCCCTATCGAGACGAAGCAGCGCAAGTACCGGTCCGTTCTCATTGGGCATGGCTGGTGCAACGAGGTGCACCGTCTTGCGGAAGCGTCCCTGAATCTCGTCGACCACGGATACCGCCATGAGGCGCTGATTCTGCTCCGCACCATGTTCGAGACCACCATCAGCCTGCACTGGCTCTCGCAGAAGGGCGACCCTGGTGCACTCGGCGTGTTTGCTGAGGGAGGACGACTGAACCGGGCCGCTGCCGAGGACATGCGAAAGGGGTTCAACGTGCCGCAGGACCTCATAGACGCGATCAAGGGCGAGCCGGTCGAGAAGACCGACGAGAGCGAGATCTTTCGCAAGTTCCAGGCACAGTGCGACGAGGTCGACCCCAAGAGGCAGCTCTACTCCGTGTACCGCTATCTCTGCAGCTTTGCCCATCCGAGCGCAACGAGCGCTTCCGCCTTCGTCGAGTGGTCGACCGAACCCCCGAGCCTGCGCAGCGAGCCCAGGGAGGATGCCGCCTCTGTGGTAGAAGCAACCGTGGCCATGTGCCTGATCTGGGCGGGACGGGCCTTCGACGAGATGGTCAACGGCAAGCCGCGCAAGCAGTTCCTGCGCTCGGCCGCCAAGAATCTTGGCTTGCCCCCGATCCTGCCTCCGATCATGTAGCCGAGTGGTGCGGTTGGCCATAGTGGTGCGCTAGTGGTGCGGCCCTAGCCCACCGGTCTAGACAACAAAGAACCCCCAGGTCCACGACCTGGGGGTTTCTGCTGGAGCGGGTGACGAGAATCGAACTCGCGCTCTCAGCTTGGGAAGCGATGGCGCTTGGGCGGACTCCATGGCTTTGACCAGCACAGTTGCCTCGGCCTTGGGGGTGGTCGTGTGGGCCGGAATACACCGCTGTTGACCGTGGCTTTCCGTCCTTACGGGCACGCGGAGGGCACGGAATCCCGGAAGGGGGAGGCTGGCGCCGCCGGGGGACAACTCCGCGCCGGCTGTCCCGTGCGGAGATCGGCTGTTGAAGCGGCGTTGCGGCTGCATACGCCCACCAGCCTCCGGCGCTGGATTCCTCCGCGATGGTCGGAATCCCGCGCATTTGCCACGCGCTATGCCATTTTTAATGGCATACTCGAAGCATGACTGATGAGGACGTGGACTTCCTGCCCGGCGACGGCCCCACCAGTGGTATCTCCGTCACCCTGACTGCCGGAACTCTGCAGGCGATCCGTGAGCGGGTCGGCAAGCGGGGCGTCTCGGCCTACCTGGAGAAGGCGGCCCAGCGGCAGATCGAGCGGGACAACCTGGACGAGCTGATCGCGGACTTCGACAAGGTGCACGGCCCGGCCGACCCCGAGGCCGTGGCGGCCAAGCGTGCCCGGCTGACCGGTGGCGCTTCACATGCCGGAGCAGCCGCGTGAGCGGTGCCCTGGTCCTGGACAGCGAGGGCCTGGCGAAGGCCGTACAGCGTGATCGGGAAATCCACGAGTGGCTGACGGCGGCTCGCGACGCGGACCTGCCAGTGATCACCTCAGCCGCCGTGCTGGTCGAGGTGATCCACCCGAAGATCAACGATGCCGCACTGAAGTGGACCCTGTCCCGCCTGAGTGTCGAGCCGGTGACCCAGGCCGTCGCGCAATCCGCCGGCGCTTTGCTGCGCGCAGCGGGGCTGCACGGCCACAAGTACGCCATCGACGCCATGCTGTGCGCGACCGCCCTGCAGCATCCCGGCCGGGTGACGATCCTGACTTCCGATGTGGAAGACATCGGGCTGCTCACCGCCGAGCACCCACGCGTGAGTTCGGAGAAGGTCTGAGCCGAGGCGCTTGAAGGACCTGTCCGGCCGATCATGCGACTGTCTCATGGCTGGGGCGTTGAAGTGGGCATGGGGCGGGGTGATCTGACGGATACTGAGTGGGAGCGGCCTGAGCCGTTTCTGCCGGTCACGAATGGCCGTTGTGGCGATATCACCGTCAGGCGATCGACGGGATTCTGCACCGGGTACGGACCGGCGTTCAATGACGGGATCTGCCGGAGCGGTTCGGGCCGTGGAAGACGGTCTTGAACGCCATCGGCTCTGGTCGGCCGACGGCACCTAAGAACGCTTGCTGCAGCAGGTGCAAGCCGCGGCCGATGCCGCGAGGGAGATCGACTGGGACATCGCGGTGGACTCCGCCATCGTGCGTGCTCAACAGCATGCGGCCGGCGCCCGGACCGACCCGCCGCCGGAGCCCGCGTCAAAGGGAAGTTGGCCCGCACGAAGCGGACGAAGTCCGTGTCCCTGATCGACGGTATCGCTGCCTCTGTGAGCATGTGGAGTACGTCCAGGCTGCCACCGTTCGCGGAAGTGCCCGGGATGCAGAGGTTGGCACCAGCCGCTCGCGCCCGGAGTTCGTCTCGTTCAACGAGCCGATCAGATCGGCCACCGCTCCAGCGCCGTTCACGAGTCAGCTCGTAGGCGGTTGACGGGATCCCGTCCGATCACTTCGATCGGGCGGGATCTCTGCGTTTCGCCGGATGGGCGGCAGGCACCCCTGGCGGGCGGCGCCCGTAAACCGCTGTTCACCGCCTCCTTCGCGAGCAAGAATCGTCCGCATGTCTGCGATCCCCGGTGGCACGACCGCCTTCCACGACCTGCCCGCGTTCCTCGCCCAGGCTCGCGTCAACTCCCTTGCGCTGTCCGCCGACGGAGGCCGTCTCGTCGCCGCCGTGCAGACGCTGTCGGAGGACCGGAACAGGTTCGTGTCCGGGCTGTGGGAGATCGATCCGGCCGGGGAGCGCGAGGCGCTGCGCCTGACCCGGTCGGGGAAGGGCGAGTCCGGGCCCGCGTTCAGCCCGGACGGGGTGCTGTACTTCCTGTCGGAACGCGAGGACGACAGTGAGGAGGACAAGCACGAGGGTGCCGCGCTGTGGGCGCTGCCCGGGCGTGGTGAGGCCGCCGTCGTGGCCCGGCACCCGGGCGGGATCACCGCGTTCACCGTCGCCCGGGACTCCGGCGCGCTGGCCCACACCGCCGGGCTGCTGCCCGGGGCCGCCGACGCCGACGCGCACGGCAAGCTGCGCACGGCGCGCAAGGACGCGAAGGTCACCGCGATCCTGTACGAGGCCGGGCCGACCCGCGCCTGGGACCGCGATCTCGGCCCCGAGGCACAGCACACCTTCGTGCGCGCGGGGGCCGAGAGCGCCGTGGTCGACGCCGGCGGGCAGGGCGCCGGCCTCGAGCACCCCGGGGATGTGGCGCTGTCGCCCGACGGGACGCGAGTGGCCTACACCCGGTTCGTACCCGGCCGGGTGCCCGCCGAGAACCGCACCGCCGTGGTGGTGGCAGACGCGGCCACCGGCGAGGAGGTCTTCGTCCTGGGCGATGTGGAGCACCTCTACGAGGCGCCGGTGTTCACGCACGACGGCTCGGCGGTCGTGTGCTCGCGGATGACGTGGCCGACTTACGACGAGTCGATGGACATGACGCTCGTCCGGGTCGGCGTGGACGGCGGCGAGGCCGTCGATCTGCTGCCCGGGTTCGACAACTGGCCCGTCGGCGCCATCTGTTCACCGGTCGACGACGCCCTCTTCTTCGTGGCCGATGTGGAGGGGCACGCGCCCGTCTTCCGGCGGGACACGGACGGCACCCTGACCCGGCTCACCGCCTCGGGCGCGTACGGCTCGCTCTGCGTGGCCCCCGACGGGCGGACGCTGTACGCGCTGCGCAACGCGATCGACTCGCCGCCGCGGCCGGTCAGGTTCGAGGCCGGCGTCGCCGACCAGACGCCGGTCGAGCTGCCCGCCCCCGGTGCGTTCGACGCGCTGCCGGGCACCCTCACCGAGGTGCACGCCAACGCAGTGGACGGGTACCGGCTGCGCGGCTGGCTCGTGCTGCCAGAGGGCGCGTCGGCCGAGAACCCCGCGCCGCTGCTCGTCGCCGTGCACGGCGGGCCGCAGGGCAGCTGGAACGGCTGGACCTGGCGGTGGAACCCGTGGCCGTTCGCGGCCCGCGGCTACGCGGTGCTGCTGCCCGACCCGGCCCTGTCGACCGGCTACGGTCAGCAGGGCCACCGGCGCGGCTGGGGGCAGTGGGGCGGGGTCCCGTACACGGACGTGATGGCGCTGACCGACGCAACCGAGGCCCGTGACGACATCGATGCCGCGCGCACCGCGCTCGGGGGCGGCTCCTACGGCGGCTACATGGCCAACCGGGTCGCCACGAGCACCGATCGGTTCAAGGCGATCGTGAGTCACGCGGGCCTGTGGGACCTGCGGTCCTTCCAGGGCGACACCGACGCGCCCTGGTACTTCCAGTGCATCTTCGGGGACCCGGTGACCCGGCCCGAGCGGTACGAGGCGCACTCCCCGTATCTGGACGCCGCGAAGATCCGTACGCCGATGCTGGTCATCCACGGCGCGAAGGACTACCGCGTGCCGGTCGGCCAGGGCGCCGCGCTCTTCCAGGATCTGCAGCGGTTCGAGGTGCCTGCGAAGTACCTGTACTTCCCGGACGAGAACCACTGGATCCTCTCCCCGGGCCACATCCAGGTCTGGTACGAGGCGTTCCTGAACTTCCTCGACCACCACGTCCTCGGTGCCGAGTGGCAGCGGCCCGGACTGCTGTGACCGCGGGCGGGCGTCGGCCTTCGACGAGGCGGGATCCCCGCTTTTGGGCAGGAACGGACGCCGGTTCACCGCGGCCGACGCGTTGGCAGACGCCAGGTGCAGCGACACCCCGGCCCGGCAGTTGGTGACCTCGCCTGCGACGCAGGTGTACTGCCGGGGCACGCGGGTGGCGATGTCGACGGAGTGGTGGGACGATTCCACGCCGACGAACGTGTGGCCGGCGGGGCGTGGGGCGGCTGCTGTCGTCGGCGGCCAGTCCGGCGGGGCCGCGAGCAGCGGGCTTCCAGAGTCCGGCAGTTGTACCCGTCCGATCATTTCGATCGGGCGGGATCTCTGCGTTTCTGGGCGCTCGCCCCGTGGCACTGCTCGCCGCTGGCATCGTGTCGCTTTCCGATCCGTGCCGACGGCGGCAGCCGTCCTTCTGGGGTGCAGCCACTACCTGCCGATTTGGCACGCGAAGGGCACGTGGCACTCGAATTGGACTAGACAACAGACAAGGCCCAGGTCTCTGACCTGGGCCTTAGTTATGGAGCGGGTGACGAGAATCGAACTCGCGCTCTCAGCTTGGGAAGCTGATGTTCTACCATTAAACTACACCCGCGAAGGACGCCGACGGGTCGGTGTCCGAATGCTCGCTCACTGTACCTCATGACGGACCCCCGGTGCTGAGACCGTGGGGTCCGGGTGCGTTTCAGGGGGTGGGATCCGGGTGCGGGCGGCCGGAGTTGGGGCGTACCGTGGAGGTGCGGGAGAGGGGCCCGGTGGGCCGGAGTGCCGCCTGGAGAGCCGTCCCTTTGATCCCGTAATGTGGCTTTCCGTCGTCACGGCAGTAAGCCCGACGCGGCTCCTGGGGAAGGGACTTAAGGGACTTGATGGAACGCACCGTCGTCCGCTGTGCCGAAGGGCACGTGTTCAGCACCACTACGTTCCCGATGCAGCAGGCCGAGCGGCTCGGCCCCGGTCGGCTCGTCCGGTGTCCCAAGTGCGCCCGGCTGCGCAGCGTCGTGCCGGTCGCCCTTGAGAAGCATTAGCGGCAGAAGAGGACAGCAGTAGCGGGGGCGCGTGGACTGTCACGATTGTCGTGGGTCCGCGCGCCTTGCGTATCCTCGGGACGTGCTTCTCTCAGACAAGGACATCCGGGCCGAGATCGACGCCGGGCGGGTACGGATCGATCCCTACGACGAATCCATGGTGCAGCCGTCGAGCATCGACGTGCGGCTGGACCGCCTCTTCCGGGTGTTCGAGAACCACCGGTACCCGCACATCGACCCCTCCGTCGAGCAGCCGGACCTGACCCGGCTGGTGGAGCCGGAGGGCGACGAGCCGTTCATCCTCCACCCCGGGGAGTTCGTCCTCGCGTCGACGTACGAGGTCATCTCGCTGCCCGACGACCTCGCCTCGCGGCTGGAGGGGAAGTCCTCGCTCGGGCGGCTGGGGCTGGTCACGCACTCCACGGCCGGGTTCATCGACCCGGGGTTCAGTGGGCACGTGACCCTTGAGCTGTCCAATCTCGCGACCCTCCCCATCAAGCTGTGGCCGGGCATGAAGATCGGGCAGCTGTGCATGTTCCGGCTCTCCTCCCCCACCGAGCACCCCTACGGCAGTGAGCGCTACGGCTCCCGTTACCAGGGGCAGCGCGGACCCACCGCCTCCCGTTCCTACCTCAATTTCCACCGGACGCAGGTGTGAGGAACCGGCATGAGCAGTGACGTACGGGAGAACCTCACCTACGAGCGGTTCGGCGTCGCCGTGCGCGAGCTCGCCCAGACCATCGCCGACGACGGGTTCGAACCCGACATAGTGCTGAGCATCGCCCGCGGTGGCGTCTTCGTCGCCGGCGGGCTCGCCTACGCCCTCGACTGCAAGAACCTGCACCTGGTCAACGTGGAGTTCTATACCGGGGTGGGGACGACTCTCGAGATGCCGGTCATGCTCGCGCCCGTCCCCAACGTCATCGACTTCAGCGACAAGAAGGTGCTGATCACCGACGACGTCGCCGACACCGGCAAGACGCTGAAGCTGGTCCGCGACTTCTGCCTCGACACCGTCGCCGAGGTCCGGTCCGCGGTGATCTACGAGAAGTCCCACTCCCTCGTGAAGTGCGAGTACGTATGGAAGCGGACCGACGACTGGATCAACTTCCCCTGGAGCGTCTTGCCTCCAGTACATAAGTCGGGAGCGGCTCCGAAAGAGAACAGGGAAGCTCTCTGAGCCTGCTGAGGCAGGCAGGTCCAGGGTGCGGGTGCGCCCTTCGCGGCACCTGCGGCCGTGCGGCGACGGCCACACGGGTTGCAGTCCCGGAGCCGGCGGATTGCGGTGATGCTGTCAGGGGAGCGCAGCCGGCTTCGCACGGCCCGTGTGCGTCGGTGACCGCGCCTACCGGAAGGGAGGCTGCTGCCATGACAACGGTGCCGAACAGGACACAGCGCGGGCCCGACAGCGGCGTGACGATGACCGGCGCCTCTTCGTTCGCCGGAATCCTGATGATGCTCAGCGGGACCCTCAGCATTCTGATGGGCGCGGCCGGCATCGCACACGACACCCTGTTCGCCGCGTCCCGGTACGCCTACCGGTTCGACCTGACCGCCTGGGGCTGGATTCACCTGGTGATCGGAGTGGGACTCGTCGTCGCCGGCCTGGGTGTGCTGACGGACCAGAGCTGGGCTCGCGGGGCCGGCGTGGCGGTGGCAGTGATCAGCCTGATCACCCAGTTCATGTTCGTCCCGTACTACCCGCTGTGGTCCATCCCTGTGATGACCCTCGACCTCCTGATCCTGTTCGCGCTGACCAGGGTCCATCTGGAGACCAGCGGCGGTCGGTGAACCAGCGGCCGGCATCCCGAAGCGCATGAGAAGGGCCCCCGGCGCGGCAGCCGGGGGCCCCTTCTCGGGTGCGGGTCGGGGGCTAGAACGTGCCCAGCTTCACGATCGACAGCAGTGCGATCAGCTGGATCGCCGACGCGCCCAGCGCCTTCGGCCACGGCAGGTCGTGGGACTTGCCGACCATGAGCGTGAGGAGGGCGCCGGCCGCGATCCAGGTCGCCCAGCCGAGAATCTGCACGAAGCCCGCGTCGCCGCCGAAGAACATGGCGAACAGGAGACGGGGGGCATCGGTGATCGACATGATCAGCATCGACAGGCCGACGGTCGGCTGCCAGGCCCCGTCGCCGCCCAGCTGGCGGGCCAGGGTGTGGGTCACCACGCCCAGCACGAAGGAGGAGAGCACCATCGCGACCGCCGTCGTCAGCACGATCGGGATCGCGTTGGTGAGGGTGGCGCTTATCGCGTCCGCGCGGGCGCCGTCGAAGCCGAAGACCGCGAGCAGGCCGTAGAGGAAGGTCACGATGAGGGCGGGCCCCCACATCGTGTAGTCCCGCATCTGGAGGAACGTCTGGTTCGGGGCGAGCACGATCCCCTTCAGCAGGTCCTTCCAGTGCAGGCGGGGGCCGATCGGGCCGGACGGCGCCGCCGAACCGGCGTGGTAGGTCGCGCCCTGCGTGTAGGCGTCGGCCTCGCCGACCGAGAAGGCCTGGGTGTGGCCCGGCTGGTTCGCCGCGTACGGGTCGGGGGTGCCGGCGCCCTGACCGCCGTAGCCGTGGTCGTCGCCGAAGTACTCCGGGCCGTCGCCGCCGGGCTGCCCCTGCCCCGGGTAGCCGCCGCGGCCCTGCGGCCAGCCGCCGCCTCCGCCGTTCTGCGGGTACGGCTGCGGGGCCGACGGGTACCCGTACGACGGTCCCGCCGGCTGCCCGCCGAAGCTCTGGGGCGGCGCCTGCTGCCCGTACGCGGGTTGTTGCGGTCGCGTTTGCGGGGCACGGGCGTCCCGGCCGCCGCGTCCGATCCTGAATCCAGCCACGTCATCGAACGTACCTGGTCCTGGAGAACCTTGGGGCGGGCTCGGCCGTCCGAGCCCGCCTTTGCCGCAGAGCTGTGACATCCCCTAAGGGCCCCTAAGGGCCCCTAAGGGATGCCCCAAGGGGTGCCCCGAGGGGCCTCCGGGACCAGCCCAGGGGCCCCGGACCCCACTGCCCTCACTGCCCGAACACCATTCCCAGCTGCGACCACGATCCCGGCAGGCCCACCGAGGTCGCCCCGAAACTGACCGCGCCCGTCGTCGTCAGCCCCGTGGACGAGCCGCGCAGGGACCATACGGCGCCCTGGCCGCCGTTCTCGTACCGGGCGCCGACCGCCAGGTCGGCCTTGCCGTCGCCGTTGAGGTCGGCCAGGCGGACGGCGGAGCCGAAGAACTCGTTGTCCTCGTCCAGGTCCGGGACGCCGGGCGTGTTCTGGGTCCACCGCGTCGAGCCGGCACCCGTGAGACCGGCGGCGGAGCCGCGCAGCACGGTGACGGTGCCGGTCTGCCAGGCCGAGCCGACCGTCTCGTAGGGCGTGCCGACCGCAACGTCGGCGTAGCCGTCGCCGTCGACGTCACCGACGGTGAGCGAGTCGCCGAACGAGCTGGTGCCCGACGCACGGGTGGTGCCGGGGACACCCGGGCTGTCCTGGGTGAGCGCCGCCTGGGGCGTGGGGCTGATGTCGTGCGCGCTGCCCAGGTAGACACTGACCGTGCCGGGTCCGGCCTTGGAACCGTAGAAGGTCGGGTAGGAGGTGACGACGTCGTCGTACCCGTCCCCGTTGACGTCACCGAGGACCGCCAGATCCCCGCCGCCGCTGACCAGCGTCCGCAGCGCCCTCGGCCGGGAGGCCCCGCCCAGGTACACCAGGTTGGCCTCGATGTACTCGCCGTTCCCCGCGCGGATCGCCCCGCTGACCACCAGGTCGGCGACGCCGTCGCCGTTGATGTCGCCCGCGGCCAGGGACCTAGAGCCGTAGCCGGAGCCGGTCTTCATCGAGGGCACCACCCAGGTGCGGGACGCGGCGCCATGGGTCTTGGTGAAGCCGCCGCGGAAGATCTGTATGTCGGCGCCCGTGCTGCCGACGGCCAGGTCGGCCCGGCCGTCCGCGCTGAAGTCGCCGACCGCCAGGGACATGCCGAACCGGGTGTGGGACGAGCGTGCCGGGTCGGCGACGATACGGCCGCCGGTCAGGCCCTTCTTGCTCCCCCAGACGATCGTCACCGACCCGGCCTCGCCGTCCTCGCCCTCTGAGCCCACGACCAGGTCGGCGTACCCGTCCCGGTTGAGGTCGCCGAAGGCGAGCGACGAGCCGAACGCGTCGTCCTTCTCGGCCGTGCCCGGGACGCCCGCCGAGTTCTGGGTGACGACGGTACGGCTGGAGGCCTTGACGCCGGACTTGGAGCCGTAGGTGACGACCACCGCGCCCGCCCGCGCCTTGCCGCCGACCGTGGCGCCCGGGGCGGCGGTGGCGAGGTCGCGGTAGCCGTCGCCGTTGAAGTCGTCGGCCAGACCCGAGGGGGCGGCGGTGGCGGCGGGCAGGGCGGTGAGCAGGCCCGTGGTGAGGGCCGTGGCGAGGAGCAGGGTGGTGCGCTTGGGCATGGATTTCCCCCGTGAGGTGGTGAGGTGACGCGGCGTCAAGGGGTGCGTCTCCTTGGTGAGGGCACGTCAGCCGGTGAGGCCCGAGCCGAACGCGCCGTACGTGCGGGAGAGCCCGAACGTGCCCGGGCCGAAGGACTTGGCACCCGTGGCGGTGATGCCGGAGGCGCTGCCGCGCAGGGCGGTGACCGCGCCGACGCCCTCGTCCTCGAAGGAGGCCCCGACGGTCAGGTCCGCCTTGCCGTCCTTGGTGACGTCCGAGAGCACGAGGTCCGAGCCGAAGTAGTCCATGGACTCGGCGGTGCCGGGGACCCCGGCGGTGTTCTGGGAGATGGTCCGGGCACCGGTACGGGAGACGCCGCCGGCCGAGCCGTTCATCAGCACGACGAGACCGGTGTCCTCGGCCGCGCCGATGTCCTTGAAGACGACGCCGATGGCCAGGTCGCCGTAGCCGTCGCCGTTGGTGTCCCCGATGGAGACGGCGCCGCCGAAGCCGTCGCCCTCCTTGTCGGTGCCGGGGACGCCGGTGGCGGACTGGGTGAGCTCGGCCATGGGGGCGTCGCCGTTGACCGGGCCGCCCTTGCTGCCGCTGATGACGACGACCTGGCCGCCGAGGGTGCCGGTGTGGTCGTCGTCCTTCGCGAAGACGTTGCCGATGGCGATCTCGTCGTAGCCGTCGCCGTTGATGTCGCCCAGGGCGAGGGAGGTGCCGCCGTTCAGCGGGCGCGGCTGGGTCGCGACCACGCCGCCCGAGGCGCCGAGGTAGGCGGCGCCCTTGGACCAGCTGCCCGACGGGTCCGAGGTGAGCGCGGTGCGGTAGGTGAGGACGAGGTCGGCCTTCTTGTCGCCGTTGGTGTCGCCCGCGGCGAGCGCGTCGATGCCGTACTTCGCCTTGTCCGGCGTGGGCACCTTCTGCGTGCCGCCGGTGGTGCCGGACTTGGTGAAGCCGCCCTTGACGATGTAGGCGTACGACCCGGCCGTGCCGGACGCCAGGTCGGCCTTGCCGTCGCCGTTGAAGTCACCGGCGGCCAGGACCGAACCCCAGGCCTCGTGCTTGGTCGCCGAGGGGTCCTTGACGTTCGTACCGTTCTTCAGGCCGCTCGCCGAGCCCCACAGGATCGTGACCGAACCGCCTTCGGAGTCCGAGCCGTTGTCCTCGCCGGGCGCGCCGACGGCGAGGTCGGTGTAGCCGTCCTTGTTGAAGTCGGCCACGGCGAGCGCACGGCCGAAGAAGTCCTCGGTCTCGGCGGTGCCGGGGACACCGGTGGTGTTCTGGCTGACGATCGTCCGCTTGGCGGGGTTGAGTCCGGAGGCGCTGCCGTAGACCACGGCGACGTACCCGGCCATGCTCTTGCCGCCGACCTTGGCGTAGGGGGCGGCGAAGGCGACGTCGCCGTAGCCGTCGTGGTTGAAGTCGGCCTTGTAGGCGTGCGCCGTGGCGGCGGACGCGGCGGGGGCCGAGAGGGTCAGCAGACCACCGGTCAGCGCGGCGGCGGTGACCGTCGCGACGGCGAGGCGGCGGCGGTGACGTGCGTTCACGAGGACGTTCGCGGAGACGTTCGCGGAGACGTTCACGGAGACGTTCACAGGGCGGGATCTCCTGAGATCAGCGGCGTGGGTGCCGGAGGTACGCGGAGGCGGTGCTGGCGGCAGGGCGGAACTTTTGCGCGGGACCGGGAGCGGGAGGGACCGGGAGCGGGCAGGCCTGTGGTCGTGCGATCGACGGGCCTGCCCGTACGCGGTCCGGAGCAGCTCTCCCGGTCAGTCGGCGAAGAGGGCGCCGAGCTGCGGGGTGCCGGACGTGGACACGCCCAGCTTGCTCGCGGTGAGGACCCGGGACCCGGTCGTGGTGATCTTCGAGCCGTTGGACGGCAGGTAGGTGACCGCGCCGTCACCGCCGTTCTCGTACGAGCCGACGACCAGGTCCGCCCTGCCGTCGCCGGTGACGTCGTCGAGCTTGACGTCGGCGCCGAAGAGGTCGGCCTTCTCGTCGTCGCCGGGGACGCCCGCCGTGCTCTGCGCGAAGGACTGGGCGCCGGAGGCGATGTTGATCCCGGTCTTCGCGCCGTAGAAGACGGTGACCTGGCCGGTGTTGGTGTTCTTGCCGATGTCCTCGTTCGGGGTGGAGACGACCAGGTCGGCACAGCCGTCGCCGTTGACGTCGCCGAGGTCGAGGTCCCAGCCGAAGCCGTCGCCCTTCTCGGAGGTGCCGGGGACGTTCCCGGAGTTCTGGTTGAACATGGTGGCCTTGGCGGGCCCGGCGGCGGACCCGTAGGTGACGGCCACCCGGCCGCCCTTGGCGGAGTCGGGCACCGCGGTGCCGTCGTCGGTGGCGGTGTCCCAGGAGGCGCCGCTGACGATGTCGCCGAAGCCGTCGCCGTTGATGTCGCCGACGCCGGTGACGATGCCGCTCTTCAGCGCCTTGGCGCCGGTCGCGGTCAGGCCCCTGGAGGTGCCCGGCAGCCAGTAGTTGGTGTTCCAGTGCCGGGAGGTCGTCGTCTCGTAGCCGTCGACGACCAGGTCGGTGCGGCCGTCGCCGTTGACGTCACCGGCGGTGAGGTTCATCGGGCCGTACGGGTTCGCGTCGCTGCCCGGCTCGATCGGCGGCTTGACGGTGTACCGGCCGCCGGGCGTGCCGTTGCCCGCGATGCCGCCCTTGAGCACCCACAGGGTGGCGGCGGAGCTGCCGACGGCGAGATCGGCCTTGCCGTCGCCGTCGAAGTCGCCGGCGGCGAGGTTCAGGCCCCAGTAGTCGTGGCCGCTCGGGGAGGGGTCCTTGAGGTCGACGCCCTTGCCGGTGAGCCCGCTCCTGGAACCCCAGAGGAGCGTGACGGTACCGCCGTTGGTGTCGCTGCCGACCTTCTCGTACGGCGAGGAGACGGCGAGGTCGTCGTAGCCGTCGGCGTTGAAGTCGGCGTACGCCAGCTCGTAGCCGAAGCCGTCGCCGGCCTCGGCGGTGCCGGGGACGCCGGCGCTGTTCTGGCTGAGGGTGGTGCGCTTGGCGGTGGTGACGCCGGAGGCGGAGCCGTAGAGGGCGACGACCTGGCCGGCGCCCTTGTGGCCGCTGACGTAGGAGGTGGCGGCGGAGGTGGCGATGTCGCCGATGCCGTCGCCGTTGAAGTCGGCGCGCGCGACCTTGAAGGAGTCCGCGGCGGTCGCCGAGGCGGCGGAGAACGTGAGCAGACCGCCCGTCAGCGCGGCCGCGGCGGCCGTCGCGAGGGCGAGTCGCGGGAACGTGTGCATGCGGATCGTCTCCTGCGGCATGCGGGGGCCGCCCGCGATCCGGCGGACGGCCGGAGTCAATGAGGTGTCCGGCGATCAGGAGACCCGCGCTGGGGAGTAAGGGTTGTACATAAGTTCGGTGAATTCTTCGATGCCGCTGGAGACGTCGGCGGTTGGTGAGCCGTCGCTCAGCCTGCCGCCGGCCGACGGCCGACGAGCCCGAGCAGCCGCTCCAGGTCGGGAGCGCCTGCGGAGATCTCGACCACCGGGGCGAACGAAGCCCTCGGCCGGTCGTCGGACGGTGCTCCGGTCGGGATCAGCGCCGCGACCTTGAGTGAGTGGCCGACGAGGTCGGCGCCCGGGTCGTAGGCGACGCCGATGGTCTGCGCGACGTCCCAACCGTGGACCACGCAGTCGAGCACGTGCATGCCGAGCGCGACCCGGCCGGGAAAGAACCCGAACTCCCTGATCTGGAGCGAACGGTCCAGGACGTCCTCGGCGAACGCCGTCGTCATGGCGTCGGCCGAGTCGAGGTACGCCTGGTAGGGATCCCCGCCCAGGTCGCCCTGGTCCCAGGCCCGGAGGTCACCGGTGACGCCTGCCGCGGCGGCTGCGAAGCCGAGGTTCTCGCTCACTTGGTGGCGGAGCAGACCGTGCAGCGTCCAGTCGGCACATGGCGTCGGAAGACGAAGCTGGTCCGGGCCGATCTGCGCGATCACCGCTCCCAGGGTGGCGAGGGCACGGCGGTCCAGCTCCCTGATATCCACGGCCGCGACGTTAGCCGTGCCCTGTTTTCCGAGCCACTCGTTTTCGGAGCCGACCTGGCCTGCCGGGCGGACGTGCCCACTTGAACATGGCCGCGGAGGCTACGGCAGTGCCACGGAAACGCCGTCACCGACTGGGAGATGCACCCGGCCACGGGTCCTGGTCGCTCACGCCCTCAATGTCGTCGCTCGTTCCCAGCGGATCCGCAGCCGGTGGAAGCAGTGCGACCACGCGACCGTGCGCTCGACCACGTAGCGGACGTTGCGCCGCTTCCGTGTTCCTGGCCTCGTTCGGCGATGACCGGGCGGATGCCACGGGACCGGAGCAGGCGACCACGTCTTCCATGCGGACCCGCAAGCCGGACCGCCAGGGCAACAGCACCGGAATTGAGGCCTGCAGGTCGGGCCGGCCGCCATCCTGCATTTTGATCACAGGACAGAGTCGCGCTTTCTGGTTAGGCTGGGCGTGAGATCTTTTACGGGCCGGGGTTCGGGGATGGTACGCATCTGTTGCAGCTCTGAGGGGTGTGACCTTCGTGAGTGCAAGGATCAATCTTGTTGTGGCGTCAACCCTCCTGATCGCGGTGTGCGGGTCTGCGTCTGCGAGAGCAGACGAACCCTCTCCCGGAGATCACGAGCAGGCGAAGGCTGCTGTGGTGCAAGTGCTGGGAGACTCCATGGCCGGCACTGGTTTCGTTTACGACGCCGGCAGAGGTCTCATTGTTACCACCGCATCCAACATTGCGGGGGAGAGCAGCCACGAGGTGCTCGGAGCCGGCGAGCAACAGCCGGTGCCTGCCCAGCTGCTGGGTAGTGACCCCTGTCAGGATCTGGCGGTGCTGAAGCTTACGTCTCCGCAACAAGGATTGACGGATCTGCAATTCGGCGACAGCGACCTGGTCACTGCCGACGATCCCATCACATCTCTTGGTTACCCGGATGCAGGTGACGCGGCAGCGCATGTTGCCGCTACCGTCGGCGAAGCGACGGACGAACCCGACGTGCGCGACCTGGGCGACGTTGCATCAACCCCCGACTATCCCTCCGTGATCACCCACTCTGCGGACGTGAAGCCGGGAGACACAGGAGGGCCGGTACTCAACAGCGACGGGGAAGTGGTTGGCATCAATACCAGCGTATTCATAGCGGAAGATCCCCTGGTAGGGGACAAGCATCGAACTTCTTCTGTGGCCATAAGCAGCAATCAAATGAGGTCAAAGCTTGCCGACCTGGCTGCCGGCGTGCAGAAGAAAGACCCCGGATGGCAGCTTGACGCGGTGTCAGACCCTCTGCTCCCACAGGACGCGACGCTGGCCGGGCTTCCGAAAGGTTCAACACAGGACGCACAGAAGCACCTTCAGAAGGAGGAAATTGACGGGCTATTCCTTCTCGATATGCGGAAGAACTCTCCGGCCGGCAGCACAAAACTTCAACAAGGCGCCGTGATTACCACTATCAACGGGGAGAACGTGTCCTCGATCTCCGGTCTGTGTGACGTACTCGAGCCTGCTTCAGCTGGTGACAAGCTGAACCTTGAAGGGGTTTATTCGGGAGTCGGTTCAGCTGGGCACAAGTTTGGGGACCCGTGGACCGCCGAGCTGGTATTGGGAAGGTAATTCACCCCTGCGTTGAGAGAGGTGCGTGAAGTCTCAACCCATCGGCGCAGGAGCCATGTTGGTCCCTGATCCTGCCGCGCTCGACCTGCCCCATGCGCTCATCACCCCATGCGCTCATCAAATGGGCCGCCACTGCCGGCCGCTCGCACCTCGCACCCCCGGCCCGCTGCACGCAGGTGCGGGACAGCCTTCAAGTCACTCACGCTCTCCTGATCACCTTTGCGTCAGGATGGGCCCATGAGCGTAGTCAAGATCAACGTACTGACCGTGCCGGCAGAACAGCGGGAGACGCTGGAGAAGCGGTTCGCCTCGCGGGCGCATGCCGTGGAGAACTCGGACGGGTTCGAGTGGTTCGAGCTGCTGCGGCCGGTCGAGGGGACCGAGCAGTACCTGGTGTACACGCGGTGGCGGGACGAGGAGTCGTTCCAGGCGTGGATGGAGGGGCCGATGAAGACGGCTCATCAGGGCGGCGCCGAGGGCGAGCGTCCCAGGCCGGCGGCCTCCGGGTCGACGCTGTGGTCCTTCGAGGTGGTGCAGTCGGCGGGGCCGAAGGGCGAGTGAGCGCCGGTCCGGACCGGCGGACGCGGGGCGGCGCCGACGCCCCGCGCTCCCACGGGCGGGGTCAGGCCGGGGTGGCTGTCTTCTCGGCCTGCCGGGTCGGCTGGGGCAGGGTGCGGCGGGGGCGGGTCGGGAGGGCGAGTGTCGGGTTGGCGACGGCCCAGGCGGCGCCCTTGCAGACCAGTTCCTTGTAGAGGGCGGCGGTACGACCCGTCAGGGCCGCCCGTACGGCGCGGTCGTCCGCGGTGACGTACTGGATCAGGCCCTGCCCGCGGCCCAGCGAGATGCACTGGTTGAAGTAACGCAGCGGCACCTTCGGGAGCTTTCCGCCGGTCAGGCGGGCCGCGAGGGCGTCGGCGGCCTGCCACGCCATCGGGGCGCCGGTCGCGCACGACATGCGCAGCGGCTTGTCGCCGGGGCCCGTCGCCATCGCCGCGTCGCCGACGGCGTACACGTCCGGGTGCGAGACCGACCGCATGGTCCCGTCGACCACGATCTGCCCGGAGCCGGTGACCTCCAGCGCGGTGGCCCGCGCGATGGGGTGGACGGCGAAGCCGGTGGTCCACACCGTGACCGCGGCGGGGATCGTCCCGCCTTCGGCGGTGGTGACCCGGTCGGCCGCCACGGCGGTGACGGCGGTGTGCTCGTGCACGGTGACGCCCAGCCCGTCGAGGACCTTCCGGAGATGCCGGCGGCCCTTGGGCGAGAGCCAGTCGCCGAGGCCGCCGCGGGCCGCGAGGGCTACGGCGAGGTCCGGGCGGGCCTCGGCGATCTCGGTGACGGCCTCCAGGCCGGTGAGCCCGCCGCCGACCACGAGCACCGGCTCTCCGGCCGGCAGGGCGGCGAGGCGGTCGCGCAGCCGGAGCGCGCCGGGGCGGCTCGCGATCTGGTGGGCGTGCTCGGCGGTGCCGGGGACGCCCTGGTCGTTCCAGGCGCTGCCGAGGGCGTAGACGAGGGTGTCGTACTCCAGGACCTCCGTCTCCTCCCCGGGGCCGACGACGGTGACCGTCCTGCGGTCGACGTCCACGGCGGTGACCCTCGCCGGCCTCAGCTCCACGCCGGTGCCCGCGAACATCTCGGTGAGGGGCCGGGTCTTGAGGTCCTGGCCGGTCGCGAGCTGGTGCATCCGGACGCGTTCGACGAAGTCGGGTTCGGCGTTGACGAGGGTGAGGGCGACGTCTTCGCGGTGCAGCCGCCTGGCGAGACGGCCGGCGGCGATGGCTCCGGAGTATCCGGCGCCGAGGACGACGATGCGGTGCTGCATGTCCGTGCTCCTGTCGGGAAACGGCAAGTCGAGCGGATCGCCCCTTGAACCGGGCAGCCCGCCGTTTCCTGACAGGAACGCGGAGTGAAGCAGCTCACACAGGGTCGGAGAAGAGCCGGAGCAGGGGTTCGCCGTGGCCGGTGGCCGCCCACTGCCGGGTCGCGCGTTCGAGCTTGTCGGGGTTGACCTGGTTGCGGAACACGGCGATGCCCCCGGTGGTGATCTCCAGGCACATGACGCCGAAGACCCGGCCGTCGACGACCGCCACCAGGGCGGGGCCCTCGTTGGCGGTCGCGGCATGGATCTCCACCGGGCCGCCCGCCAGGGCCCGCTGCGCCGGGCCCGGTTTGAACAGGCCCCGCAGGAACTTCGCGACCGCGAGGGCACCCTTGAACCCCTTGGCGCCGGCCGGCACCTTCCCGCCGCCGTCGCCGATCGCGACGGCGTCCTGGGTGAGCAGCCGGACCAGCGGCTCGGTCCGGCCACTGGTCGCGGCCGCGAGGAACTCCTCGATGATCCGCCGGGCGGCGGCCTCGTCGACCTCGGCGCGCGCCTTGCCGGCCGCGACGTGCTTCCTGGCCCGGTGGAAGGTCTGCTGGCTGGCGGCCTCGGTGATGTCGAGGATCCGGGCGATCTCCCGGTGCGGGTAGTCGAAGGCCTCCCGCAGCACGTACACGGCGCGCTCGCCGGGCGTGAGCCGCTCCAGCAGGGTCAGGACGGCGTACGACACCGACTCGCGCCGTTCGGCGGTGTCGGCGGGGCCGAGCATCGGGTCCCCGGCGAGCAGCGGTTCGGGCAGCCACTGGCCCACGTAGGTCTCGCGCCGGGCGCGGGCGGAGGTGAGCTGGTTGAGGCACAGGTTGGTGAGCACCTTCGTCAGCCAGGCCTCGGGGACCTCGATACGGCCGGTGTCGGCGGCCTGCCAGCGCAGATACGTCTCCTGCACGGCGTCCTCGGCCTCGCTCGCGGAGCCGAGCAGGCGGTAGGCGATCGCCGCCAGCCGGGGCCTGGCCGCCTCGAACCGGTCCACCTCGCTCATGGTCTGCGCCATGGCCCGGATCCTAGCCCGCACGGTGCACGCCGACCGCGACCCCGTCCACAGCCCTCCACCGCCGACCGCCTCCGCGAGCCCGCATCAGCGTGCGCATCACCCCCGGCGCGGAGACGGCGGCCGCGCCGCCCGTCGGCACGGAACCCGCCCCGACCACTCCCGGCCGCCTCTACCAGCTGATCCACCAGGCCGTCGCGCTCACCGAGACGGTGACCACCCAGGACCTCGTGGCGTTGATCGCGGACCAGATCATGCCGGCGTTCGGCGCCCAGGGGCTGGTGCTCAGCGTCGCCGAGGCGGGCCGCCTCCGGATCGCCGGGCAGCACGGCTACCCCGCCGACGTCGCCGAACGCCTCGACGCCCTCCCCCTCGACACCGACCTGACCCCCGCCGGCCGGGCCCTGGCCAGCGGCGTCCCGGCCTACTTCGGCAGCCCCGCCGAGCTGGCCTACAGCTATCCGCGCGCCCCGCTGATCAGCGGAAAGCAGGCGTGGGCCGTGCTGCCCCTGGTCATCTCGGGGCGTCCGGTGGGCTGCTGCGTCCTCTCCTACGACCGCCCGCACATCTTCACCGCCGAGAACGCGCCGTCCTCACCCCGCTGGCCGGCCTGCTGGCCCAGGCCCTGGACCGGGCCCGGTTGTACGACACCCAGCACCACCTCGTCCACCAGCTCCAGCAGGCGCTGCTGCCCCGGCTCGGAGGAGAGATCGGCGAGCAGCCGGTTGGTGCGGGCGATGACCTGGTCCGGGGCGGCTCCGGCGGTGGCGTGGGCGTGGATGGCGGTGCGGACCTGCCCCATCAGGGCGGCCGCGGCCATGCTGTGGCCCTCCACGTCCCCGATGACGGCCGCCGCGTGGGTGGCGTCGAGGCGCAGCAGGTCGTAGAAACCGGATGCCCCGTCCGCCGCCGACGTCGATGCCGTGCCCGGACGGCAGACAGCGGGCGGCGACGTCGAGACCGGGCAGCGTGAGCAGGCAGCACGTGGCGGTGCTGCTGCTGCGGACGGCCGCGACGGCGAGGACCGACCGGAGTGCGCTCAGTTGTGGTGGCCGTACGTCGTAGTGGCCGTTCCGGCGCGGGCGGCCGCTTCGGCGGCGCGGTTCCTGGCCCGGCCGGCATCGTCGGCATGGCCGGCGCTGTCCAGCACCCGGGCCAGGTTGTTCCAGGTCAGGGTCATGGCGTACCAGTTGTCGGAGTCCTGCCGGATCCGGAGGGACTCCCGCAGGGCGGCGACGGCCGACTCGGTCCGGCCCGCCGCGTACTGCACGCAGCCGAGGCTGTTCAGCGAGTCGCCGTGCAGGAAGCGGTTGTCGGTCCGGTGGTGCAGGGCGCAGGCCCGCCGGAACGCGGCCGCCGCCTCGTCGTACCGGCCCAGGCCGTCCAGCGCCAGACCGAGGTTGTGCCAGGCCCGGCCCTCGTGGGAGCGGTCACCGGTGGCGCGGAAGCGCTCGCAGGCCTGCCGGTGGGTGACGAGGGACTCGTGGAGACGGCCGGACCTGCGCTGCGCGAGACCGAGGTTGTTCCACGCCACGCCCTCGCCGTTCGGGTCGCCGAGTGCGCGGAACAGGTCCGCGGCGTGGACGAGGGGTTCGATGGCCTCGGCGGACCGGTCGGCCCGCAGCAGCGCGTTGCCGAGGTTGTTGCAGACGGCCGCCTCCAGGTGCCGGTCCCGCGAGCGGCCCGCCAGGTCCCGGGCGGCGCGGCCGACGGCGACCCAGTCCTCGAAGAACCGCCGCTCGCGCAGGAAGTCGGCGAGGTGCAGCGCGAGTTCCACGGTGTGTGGCGGCTCCTGGTCGTGTTCGTCGGGCCACTGGGCGGCGGCGACGAGGTTGACCCGCTCGGCGTCCAGCCAGCCGAGTGCCTCCGCCCGGCCCTTGAACAGGTCGGGCAGCGGGCCGTCGCCGGGCGCCCGCAGATGGCGGTCGGCGGCCTCCGCCCTGGTCCGGTAGTGGTGGCGTATCCGCCGGCGTGCCTCGCGTCCCTCCGCGACGAGCGCGGGGTCCTCGGCGGCCAGCGCGGTCGCGTAGTCGCGGACCAGGTCGTGGATGCGCCAGCGCTCGGGGAGGTCGCCGCCGTGCCCCTCGCCGGTGATCAGATGGGTGCCCACCAGGTCGTCGAGGAGTTCCAGTGCCAGCGGCCGGTCCTGGCCGGTGGCCACCACCGCCGTCTCGGTGCTGAAGTCCGGGAAGGGCACCTGGGCCAGCCCGCACAGCGCGCGTCGCCGGTCCGGGGGCAGCCGGCGGAACGACATGTCGAACACCGGGGCCAGCGCGAGGACCCTGCCGTATTCGTCGACGCCGCGGCTGTGCAGGACACTGCTCCGGTCGGCGGCGGCTCTCAGCTCCTCGACCAGGGAGCCGAGCGGGTTGTCGCGGACCCGGCGCCGGTGCAGCCGGGCGGTGGCTATCCGCAGGGCGAGCGGCATACGGCAGCACAGCCGGGTCAGTTCGCCCACCGCCTCGGTCTCCTCGGGCGTCCACTCGGCCTCGGCGGTGGGCCGGCGCAGCGCCGGGGCGATCAGGCGGACGGATTCGTCGGGGCTGAGCGGTCCGAGGGGTAACTCGACGGCCGTCAGGGACTCGTGGCACTCCCGCGAGGTGATCAGGACGCAGTGCAGGCCGCTGGCGGGCAGCAGCGGTGAGACCTGGGCCGAGTCCGAGACGTTGTCCAGTACCAGCAGGACCCGCCGGCCGGCGTCGGCGAGCGCGGCGAGGTGGCTGCGGTACGCGTCGAGCTGGTGACCCTCCTCCCCGAAGTGGCCGACCCGGTCCGCGCCGGTGTCGAAGTCCCCCGCGGCCAGGGCGTGCAGCAGGGACGTCACCGCCTGGGTGGGGGTGACCGGGTTGTCGTCGTAGCCCGCGAGGTCGAGGAAGAGGGCGCCGCCGGTGAACCAGCCCGCTGTGCGTGCCCGGTGCGCGGCCTTCAGGGCGAGGGCGGTCTTGCCCATGCCGCCGAGTCCGGTGACGACGCAGACGACCGGTGCGTCCGGGGCCGGGTCGGCGGGCGCCCGCAGCCGGGTCTCCAGCGCGGCCAGTTCCGCCGTCCGCCCGGTGAAGCCGGCCTGGACCATGGGCAACGTGCACGGACCGGTCCGGTCGGGTCGGCCCCCGTGCTGCACGACCATCGTCCCGACGACGGGCCCCAGAAAGGTGCTGCGTCGGAAGTCGACGCGGTCGCCGGCTCGGCCGCTGCCCGGGTCCTGGCCGTCGCCGCCGGGGGCCGGTTCGTCGTTGCCGGAGTCCGGTGTCCGGCCGTCACCTGCGTGCACCCGTGGCTCCCCTTCGGCCGGCATCCGCCAGGCTCGGACCGCTTTGAGGGGCTTCACGGTAGAGCATCCCCACCGTCCGGGGGACGGCTTCGCCCATCCCCGCCCGCCCTGCCCGGTCACCGGCGGTTCCGCGTTCGCGGGGAGGCCGGGTGACTGCTTGGCTACCCTGGGACTTAACCGGTCACAAGAGGCGAGTTGCTACGAAATACCACAAGGAACCGAAGAGGGGTCCCGCCGCCAGCCTTCCGAAGCGCGGGTCCCTGTCCCGTGCGGCGGCAGCGGTCGCGGTCGGCACCGGGCTGGCGCTGAGCGGTGCCTGCGGCGAGAGCGGGCAGGGCGACGGTCCCAGCGTCGGTGTGCTGCTGCCGGGCGCCGGGGCCTCCCGGTTCGGACGGTTCGACCAGCCGCTCATCGAGCGGAAACTGAAGCAGGTGTGCCCGCGCTGCCCGGCACCGACCGTCTCCGCCACCGCCGAGGCGGAGGTCCAGCAGCAGCAGCTCGAAGCCATGATCACCCGGGGTGTGGACGTCCTGATCGTCGCCGCCATCGACCCCAGGACGCTGCGCTCCTCCGTCGAGGCCGCCCACCAGGCCGGCATCCCCGTCGTCGCCTACGACCGGCTCGCGCTGGGCCCTGTCTCCGGTTACGTCACCTTCGACGGTGCGGCGATCGGCCGGCTCCAGGGCGAGGGGCTCCTGAAGGCCATGGGCCCCGAGGCGGACGGCGGCCAGATCGTCATGGTGAACGGCGCCTCGGCCGACCCGAACACGGCCTGGTTCAAACAGGGCGCGCTCTCGGTGCTGCGCGGCAAGGCGCGGATCGGCAAGTCGTACGACACCCCCGGCTGGCGGCCGGAGAACGCGTACACCGAGATGACCGGCGCGGTCGCCGCCCTCGGCGCCGACGCCATCGACGGTGTGCTGGCCGCCAACGACAGCCTCGCCGGTGCCGTGATCGCCGCCCTCGACGCCGCCGCGGTCCGGCCGCTGCCCCCGGTGACCGGCCAGGACGCCGACCTGGTGGCCGTGCAGCGCATCCTCGCGGGCCGGCAGTACATGACCGTCTACAAGTCCTACCGGGCCGAGGCCGACGCGGCCGTCGAGATGGCGCTGGCCCTGGGACGCGGTGAGCCGGCCGGGTCCGTCGCCACGGCCACCGTCGACAGCGCGACCACCAGGAGGATCCCCTCGGTGCTGCTGCCGTCGTATCCGGTGACGGCCGGCACGATCAAGGACACTCTGGTGAAAGACGGTATATACACGATCGACCAGATATGCACCCCCGAGCTCCGGTCCGCCTGCGCCCAGGCCGGACTCACCCCATGAACGCCTGCCACGACGGCGGACGGAGGAGGTGGCCCCGTGGTTCAGCCCCTGCTGGCGCTGCGTGGTGTGTCCAAGCGCTTCGCCGCCGTCCAGGCGCTGGTGGACGTCGAGCTGGAGATCCGGGCCGGGGAGGTGGTCGCCCTGGTCGGCGGGAACGCCGCCGGCAAGTCCACGCTGGTCAAGGTGATCTCGGGGGTCGGCCCGCCGGACCGGGGCGTCATCGAGTGGGAGGGCCGCCCCGTCCCCATCAAGTGCCCCCATGACGCCCGGGCCCTCGGTATCGCGACCGTCTACCAGGACCTCGCGATGTGCGGGAACCTCGACGTCGTCGGCAACCTCTTCCTCGGCCGGGAGATCCACCGCCACGGCATCCTCGACGAGGTCGAGATGGAGCGCCGCGCCCGCGAACTGCTGCGGACCCTGCCGGTCGGCATCCCGGACGTGCGGGCGCCGCTCGGCACGCTCTCCGGCGGCCAGCGGCAGGTCGTCGCGATCACCCGCTCGTTCCTCAGCGCGCCCCGGCTGCTGCTGCTCGACGAACCGACCGCCTCCCTGGGCCTCGAACAGACCAACCGACTCCTCGACCTCGTCGAGGAACTCCGCGACCGGGGCACCGGAGTGCTTCTCATCAGCCACAACATGGGAGACATCAAGGCCGTCGCCGACCGGGTCGCCGTGCTGCGCCTCGGCCGCAACAACGGCCTGTTCGACGTGGGCACCACCTCCCAGGAGCAGATCATCGCCGCCGTCACGGGCGCCGCGGAGCACCCCGGACGGCAGCGCCCCGCGGCCGACCCGGAGGAGAGATGGTCGTGAGGGGGCCCCGCGCCGGACGGCTGAGGGAGTACGCGGGCGCGGCCCGCCGCCGGCTGCACGAGGGCGGCCTCGGCCCGGCCCCGGTCCTGCTCGCCCTCGCCGTGATCTGGGCGGTCTTCCAGAGCATCAACGCCAACTTCCTCTCGCCGCGCAACCTTTCCGTGCTCAGCGTGGACATCGTCGGCACCGGGATGGTCGCCGTCGGTGTCGTCTTCGTCCTGCTGATCGGCGAGATCGACCTGTCGGTGGGCTCGCTCGCCGGCCTGTCGGGCGCCCTGTTCGCGACGCTGAACGTGAACCAGGGCATGCCGGAGTGGCTCGCCGTGCTCGTGGCGGTGGCGGCGGGTGCGGGCGCCGGGGCCTTCCACGGGTTCGTGTTCACCAGGACCGGGGTGCCCGCGTTCGTCGTCACCCTGGCGGGGCTGCTGGCCTGGGACGGCCTGATGCTCTACCTGCTGGGCCCGGAGAGCGCCATCGACTTCAGCGCGGACGGCCTGGTCGCCATGCTGACCAGCCGCCACTTCGGCGCCGCCGTCGCCACCTACGGCCTGGCGGCGCTCGGTACGGCCGGGTACCTCGCCGTCTGCCTCCACGACCGCCGGCGCCGCGTCGCCACCGGGATGCCGTACCGCCCGGCGGCCCGGATCTGGGCCCGTACGGCCCTGCTCGCCGTCACCGCCCTCGCCGCCGCGTACGTCCTCGACCAGTTCGAGGGCCTGCCGCTGGCGCTCCTGCTCTTCCTCGCCGTCCTCGTCGCCTCGGACCTGCTGCTGCGCCGCACCCCCTACGGCCGGCAGGTCCTCGCGCTCGGCGGCGGCACCGAGGCCGCGCTGCGCGCCGGGGTCGGGGTGGCGCGAGTACGCGTCTCGGTGTTCCTGCTGGCGGGAGCGCTGGCCGCGGTCGGCGGCCTGTTCGTCGCCTCCCGGCTGACCTCGGCGACCCAGGTGCCGGGCTCCGGCATGCTGCTGGTCAACGCGATCGCCGCCGCCGTCATCGGCGGCACCAGCCTCTTCGGCGGCCGCGGCTCGGCCTGGTCGGCGCTGCTGGGCGTCCTCGTCATCCAGTCGATCGCCTCGGGCATGGCCCTGCTGGGGGTGCAGCCCGCGGTCCAGTTCATGATCACCGGCGGGGTGCTGCTCGTCGCGGTGGTCTTCGACTCGCTGGCCCGGCGCACGGGGCCCGCCGCGCGGCGGGCCTGACCGGCCTCCCGGCCGCACGCCCCCGGCGTCGGTTGAAGGGCGCACGGTGGGGCGGGATGCTGGGAGCGGGTGCGGGCACCCGGACGGCCGGGCGCGCGGGCATCCGGAGGCACCATGGAGGGACGTGTACCGGCGGACCTGGCGGTCGTACCGGACGACCTCGCGGTCGTGGTCGACGCCGACGGGGCGGTCCGGGTGTGGAGCGCCGGTGCCCGGCGGCTGCTCGGGTACGAACCCGCCGAGATCGTCGGCCGCCCCGCCCGGACCCTGCTCGCCACCGAGCTGCCCGCGTCCGCGCGCCGCCACATCGCCGACGCGTACCGCTGGTCCACCGAGGTGGCCCTGCGGCACCGCAACGGCGACCGGATCGTCGTACGTCTGCAGGGCATCCCGCTGGCGGACGCGGGCATCCGGCCGCTCTGGCTGGTGACCGCCGCCGCGCGGACGGCCGTGTCCGGGCACGACCAGCCCGGGGCGGCAACCCTGTGGGACCTCACGCTCGCCCAGCTGCCCATGCCGGTGGCGATCTACGACCGCGAGGCCCGGCTGGTCGCCGCCAACGAGGTCATGACCCGGATCATGGGCCTGCCCGTGGCGGAGATGCGCGGCCTGACCCTGCCGGAGATCGAGTCCGCCCCGCCCTTCGACGAGTACGACCGCCTTCAGCGGCAGGTCCTGCGCACCGGGCGGACCATCTTCCACGAGCAGCACGGCCAGGCACCCGGGGAGACCCGCGAGCACGCCTGGTCGATGTACTTCTCCCCGCTGAAGGACGAGACCGGCACGGTGCAGGGGCTGTCCGCGGTCGTCTTCGACACCACCGAGCAGTACTGGGCCCGCCGCCACCTGGCCGTCCTCAACGACGCCAGCCTGCGCGTCGGCAGCACCCTGGACGTGACCCGGACCGCCGAGGAGCTGGCCGAGGTGGCCGTGGGCGGGTTCGCCGACTACGTCACCGTCGACCTGCTGGAGTCCGTCGCCCTCGGCGACGAGCCGGCACCGCTGCGGCCGGGCGAGCCGATCACCGTACGCCGTACCGCACAGCGCTCGGTCCTGGCCGGCTGCCCGGAGAAGGTGGCCGACCCGGGCGATCCGGTCGACTACCCGGTGGACACGCCCCCGATGTGGACCCTGCTCGCCGGCCACGGCACCCGCCACCGGCCCGGCGACCCCGGCATGCCGGAGTGGATCGGCGCCTCCCAGGCCCGCGCCGACTCCGTCGCCCGGCACATGATCCACTCGGTGCTGATGGTCCCGCTGCGCGCCCGCGGTGTCACCCTCGGCCTGGTGCACTTCCTCAGGCACCGCACCCCCGAGTCCTTCACCGAGGACGACCAGCGGCTCGCGGAGGAGATCGTCGCCCGGGCCGCGGTGTGCGTGGACAACGCCCGCCGCTACACAGGGGAGCGCCGCACCGCCCTGGCCCTGCAGCGCAGCCTGCTCCCGGGCCGGCCGCCGCCCGGCCTGGAGGCGACCGAGGTGGCCTACCGCTATCTCCCCACGGGTTCCGGCGCGGACGTCGGCGGCGACTGGTTCGACGTGATCCCGCTGTCCGGCGCCCGCGTCGCCCTGGTCGTCGGGGACGTCGTCGGCCACGGCATCCGCGCCTCGGCGACGATGGGCCGCCTGCGGACGGCGGTACGGACGCTCGCGGACGTCGACCTGGCCCCCGACGAACTCCTCACCCAGCTGGACGACCTCGTCATCCGGCTCGCCCGCGAGGAGGACCCGGAGACCACCTCGGGCGAGGTCGGCGCGACCTGCCTGTACGCCGTGTACGACCCGGTGTCCCGCCGCTGCACCCTGGCCCGTGCCGGCCATCCGCCGCCCGTCCTGGTCACCCCCGGCGGCGAGCCCCGCCTCCTGGACCTCCCGGCCGGCCCGCCGCTCGGCCTCGGCGGCCTGCCCTTCGAGTCCACCGAGACGGAACTGGCGGAGGGCAGCCTGCTCGCCCTCTACACCGACGGCCTGGTGGAGACCGCCGACCACGACATCGAGGTGGGCCTGGGCCTCCTCCAGCGGGCCCTCGACGCCCCGGCCGCGCCCCTGGAGGAGACCTGCGACCGTATCCTGCACACGGTGCTGACCGACCGCCCGGCCGACGACATCGTGCTCCTCCTGGCCCGCACCCACGCCCTGGACACCGGCAAGGTCCACACCTGGCAGCTCCCCCAGCGCCCGGCGGCGGTCGCCGGAGCCCGCAAGGTGGCGGGCCGGCAACTGGAGGCATGGGGTCTGACGGACGCGGCCTTCGCCACCGAGCTGATCGTCAGCGAGCTGGTCACGAACGCCGTCCGCTACGGCGAGGGCCCGATCGCCCTCCGCCTGATCCGCGACACGTCCCTGATCTGCGAGGTCTCCGACTGCAGCAGCACGGCCCCGCACCTGCGCCGGGCACGTGTCTACGACGAGGGCGGCCGGGGTCTGCTGCTGGTCGCCCAGCTCTCCGAACGCTGGGGCAGCCGCCAGACGCCGACCGGCAAGACGATCTGGGCGGAACAGCCACTGCCCAGCTCGGCGCTCGCCTAGTAGTGCTTCGTTACGTCGGGTGATCTCGCCTGGTAGTGGGCATCGTCTTGGTATGAGGCTGGGGGGAAGTGGAACGGCTCCGGGGTGAGTTATCGGAGTTCGTTGCCGATGTGTTCGGGTCGTTGCCGCGGCGGGATCAGCGGCGGTGGGGCGAGT
>NZ_JBICZJ010000018.1:0-231678 GCF_043201895.1 Streptomyces sp. NPDC048254 | reverse complement strand
GTGGAACTGGCCTCGCCGCGCCTGGGCGAGCAGGGCCTCGCGGGCCGGGATGTGCTGGTGCTCGGGGCCGGGTCGATGAGCGCGCTGGCGGTGGCGGCCGCGGCCCGGAGTGGGGCGGCCGGGATCGTGGTGGCCAACCGGACCCGCCGGAAGGCGGAGCGGCTGGCCGCCCGCCCGGGTGCGATCGTGGCCCGGGCCGTAGGCCTGGGGGACCTGCCCGCCACCATGGCGGAGGCGGACGTCGTGATCTGCTGCACCGGTGCGGCCGGGCCCGTGATCACCGCAGACATGGTGCCCGCCGAGCGCCGCGGCAGCCTGGTGTTCCTGGACCTCGCGATGCCCCGCGACGTAGAGCCCGCCGTGGCCGACCTGCCGGGCGTGACGGTGGTCGGCATGGACGCGCTCAGCGAGCATCGGAGCGGCGCCGGTACCGACGAGGTCGCCGCGGTGCGGGCGATCTTGGAGAGCGAACTCGCCGCCTACCGGTCGGCGGTCGACGCCGCCCGGGTCGCTCCCCTCGTGGTCGCACTCCGCGCCAAGGCGGCCGGCGTGGTCGACGCCGAACTGGCCAGACTGGCCGGCCGGCTGACCCCCGACGCGCCGAGCGGCCGTGTCCTTGACGAGATGGCCCAGACCATGCGGCGGGTGGTGGACAAGCTCCTGCACGAGCCGACCGTACGGGTGAAGGAACTCGCCGGCTCACCGAACGGCGAGGACTACGCGGCGGCGCTGCGCGTCCTGTTCGACCTCGATCCGCGCGCGGTCCAGGCGGTCACCCGGGCACCCGCCCCGGGGCAGGAGGAGTTCCCGTGAACGCGCAGCCGCTGCGGCTCGGCAGCCGCAGGAGCCCGATGGCCATGGCACAGTCCCGGCGGGTGGCCGGCATGGTCACCGAGCTGACCGGCCGACCGGTGGAGATCGTCGGGGTGACGACGCCGGGCGACGTCAGCCGGGCGCGACTGCACCGGATCGGCGGCAACGGAGTGTTCGTCGGCGCGCTGCGCGAGGCTCTGCTCCGCGGCGAGGCCGACCTGGCCGTGCATTCGCTGAAGGACCTGCCGACCGGGCTCTCGGCGGGCATCGTACTGGCGGCGGTGCCGCCCCGCGACGACCCGCGGGACGCGCTGGTCGCACGGGACGGGGCCAAGCTCGCCGACCTGCCGTCCGGCGCCACGGTCGGCACCGGCTCGCCGCGACGGGCCGCGCAGGTGCTGCGCCTGCGCGGAGACCTGCGGTGCGTGCCGATCCGCGGCAACGCAGGCACCCGGCTCGGCAAGGTGAGCTCCGGCGAGCTCGACGCAGTGGTGCTGGCCCGTGCCGGGCTGGCCAGGATCGGTCAGGCCGACGCCGTCACCCAGGTCTTCGAGCCGGACGACATGCTGCCGGCCCCCGGCCAGGGAGCCCTCGCCGTGGAGTGCCGTGCCGACGAGCCCGAGCTCGCGGCCGTGCTGGGTGCCCTGACCTGCCGGCCCGGTCTGGCTGCGGTGACCGCCGAGCGCGGCCTGCTCCAGGTGCTCGGAGCCGGGTGCAGTGCCCCGGTCGGCGCCTACGCGGTGGGTACGCGGCCCTTGTGGATGCGGGCAGCCGTCTTCGGCGCCGACGGACGGCAGGTGCTGCGCACGCACGGCGCCACCCCGCTCGACTCCTTGTCCCCCCTTGCCGGAGCCCTGCGACTCGGCCGCGAACTGGCCGTGGAGCTGCTCTGCGCCGGGGCAGGCGATCTCATGAAGGTGACCGGTTCCGGGCTCTGAGACGTGCTCACCCCTCGGTGGCGTGATACCCGCCGGAGTGAATTCACCACTGACCTGTGCGATGGTCGGAAGTGCGCACCGTCCCCTGCCCACCTCACAGTGACCGCCATGAGAACTGCAGGCCGATCCCAGAGCGCCGACGCTCGGACGGTCCCCGCTGTCCAGGGACGGATCGTCTCCCGCCCCGCGCTGTACGCACGGCTTGCCGGAGCGGCGCGCGTCACCACGGTGTCGGCGCCGGCCGGCAGCGGAAAAACCTTCCTGCTGCGGTCCTGGGTCCGCGAGACAGGCCTGATGGAGCGTGCCGCGTCCGTCTCGGTGCAGCGCGAGGAGCGCGACCCGCAACGGTTCTGGATCACCGTGTGCGACGCGCTTCGGGCCACGGACGTCGCGTCCGGCCTGGTGCGGCCGCTGACGGAGGCGCCGGACCTGGACGGATGGACCATCGTGGAGCGGCTGCTGAACGACCTGGCACCGCTGGAGGACCCTGTCTGGCTGATCATCGACGACCTGCACGAGCTGCGCTCGACGGAGGCGCAACGCCAGCTGGAACTGCTGCTGCTGCGTGCGCCGCCGGAGCTGCGGTTCGTGCTCGCCACCCGGCGGGATCTGCGCCTGGGCCTGCATCGGCTGCGGCTGGAGGCGCAACTCACCGAGATCCGCGCGGACGGTCTGCGGTTCAGCCTGGAAGAGGCGGAAGCGCTGTTCCAGGGCGCCGGGGTGGAGCTGTCCGGGGCGACCCTCGCGCGGCTGCACGAGCGGACCGAGGGGTGGGCCGCGGGGCTGCGGCTGGCCGCTCTGTCGCTGGCCGGGCATCCGGATCCGGAGGGATTCGCGGCCGGGTTCGCCGGCAGCGAGCGGACGGTGGCCGATTACCTGCTGGCCGAGGTGATGGAGCGGCAGAGCGCGGAGGTCCGGCGACTGCTGCTGCGGACCAGCGTGCTGGAACGGGTCAACGGCGAGCTCGCCGACCTCCTGACGGGGAGTTCCGGCGCGGAGCGGACCTTGCAGGACCTGGAGGAATCCGGGGCGTTCGTCATCTCGCTGGACGTGCGGCGGTCCTGGTTCCGCTACCACACGATGTTCGCGGACCTGCTCCAGCTGGAACTGCGACGTACCGCTCCGGACGAGGTGCCCGCGGTGCATCGCGCCGCGGCCGGCTGGTACGCGGATCACGGGCATCCGGTGGAGGCCGTCCGGCACGCCCAGGCGGCGGGGGACTGGGGTCCGGCGGGCCGCCTGCTCTCGGACCACTGGATCGGTCTCGGCCTGGACGGACAGGCCGCCACGGCCCACGCGCTGCTGGCCGGCTTCCCCGCCGAGATGATCTCCGCCGACGGGGAGCTCACGATACTGGCCGCGTTCGACGAAGCCGTGAACGGCTCGCTGGCGGAGGCGGAGCGGTGGCTGGCTCTGGCCACCCGAGGCTCCGCGCCGGTGTCCGCAGACCGGCGGGAGCACGTCGATCTGATGGTCACCGTGGTGCGGCTCCTGCTGGCTCGCCAGCGCGGCGACCTGCCGGCCGTGGTCGACGAAGCGCAGCGGCTGCTCGCCTCCGGCGACACCCTGGACGCGGTGGAGCTCGAACGCGGGGCCGAGCTGCGCGCCCTGGCGCTGATCAGCCTGGGCATCGCCGAGACCTGGTGCCAGCGGTACGAAGACGCCGACCGGCACCTCGAGCGGGGTGTCGCATTGGCCCACCGGATCGAGCGGCCGTATCTGGAGATCCTGGGGCTGGCGCACTGGGCCGTCGTGGCGCTCAGCCGGAAGCTCGCCGTGGCCGCAGAGCGCGGCCGGCAGGCCATGGAGCTGGCCCACCGGCACGGCTGGGCCGACGAGCGGATCGTCACGGCCGCGCATGTGGCGCTCGGCCTGCACATGCTCTGGCGGGGACGGCTCGACGAGGCGGAGCCGTGGCTGGAGCGGGCCGAACGGACGGTGCGCCAGGAGACCGATCCGGTGACCGTCCTGTTCCTGCACTACGGCCGTGGGCTGCTGGATCTGGCCCGTGGCCGCGACGAGGACGCGCTGGCCGGTCTCCGCTCGGCCGAGCACGTGAGCGGTCTGGTCGCGGCCCGTCATCCGCTGGCCACGAAGGCGCGGGCGTTCCAGCTGCACACATGGGTGCGGCTCGGTGAAGGGCAGCGTGTCGAACAGGACCTGGCCGAGATGGACACGTGGGAGCTCGAAACCGGGGAGACACGCGTCGCCGTGGCGGCGCTGCGGCTGGACCGGGACGAACCGCTGGCGGCGACCGCCGCGCTCGCGCCCGTCCTCGATGGCTCCGCCCCGCTCATGGAACCTCGGGGCTGGCAGGTTCAAGCCCTGCTGCTCGAGGCGATCGCACGCGATGCGCTCGGCGACCAGGCCGCCGCCGAGCACACCGTGGAACAGGCACTCGATCTCGCCGAGCCCGACGCCACTCTGCTGCCCTTCCTCCTTCACCCCGCACCCGGAGTACTCGAGCGGCACGCCCGGCGCGGTACCGCCCATGCCGCCATGATCTCCGAGATCCTCGACCTCCTGGCCGGCAAACAGGCGGAGCCGGCGGCCGGCGCACCGGGCCGGCTGCGCGAGCCGCTGACCCACAGTGAGACCCGTGTCCTGCGCTACCTGCCCACGAACCTGCCGGCACCGGAGATCGCCGACGAGCTGTCCCTGTCCGTGAACACCGTGCGGACACACATGCGCCACCTGTACGGGAAACTCGGCACACACAGCCGTAGCCAGGCCGTGGGGCGAGCCAGGGCCCTGGGTCTGCTCGCCCCCTCTTCGCGCAGTTCCTGAGACTGGGCTCAGGCCTGGCGCGGGTCTCGGGCCTGGCGGCGCCTGACGCGGACCCGGCCGCTCACGGGCGTGCCGTCGCAGCGGCGGAGCTCGATCAGCTCCAGGTCGAGCGCTTCGATCTGGGCGAGCGCGCCGTGCAGCGCGGCTCGATCGGGCAGCGTTCCGGTGAGCAGGGTTTCGGCTCCCTGGATCTCGGCGCGCAGGCCGGGAAACGCGCCGAGGAAGGTCTGGCTCAGATGTCCGTGCACACGGATCTCGTAGCACGCGGATGTCGTCGGATCGTTCATGGTGTCAACGTTCCGCCCAGAGTCTGGGCTCGTTCCATGCCGGACTGCTGCTCCGGACGTCAGGGGGCCCGGCGCCTGCCGGCGCCAGGCCCATGGGTGGGTTCGGGCCGCCGGTCAGGGCTGCCCGTCGCGGACGGCCTTCTCGATCCTCTCGCCGAGGGCCTGGTCCACGTTCCTCCAATACTGGAAGGCGCGTTCGAGCACCGGCTCGGACACGCCGCCCAGCAGGTGGCCGGCGATGTTGGACACCAGTCGGCCCCGCTCGGCGTCGTCCAGGACCTCGCGGGCCATGGTGCGGGCCTGGCCCCAGTCGTCGTCGGCACGGCGCAGCGTGTAGGCGGACCGGACCATGTCGCCGTCGGCGGACCAGTGCACCTCCGCGGCCGCCACCGGGTCGGCCTGCGGGCCGCCGTAGGAGTTGGGCGCGTACACCGGGTCGGAGACGTTGTGGACACGCATCACGCCGTCCTTGGAGTACGAGCGCACCTCGACCTTCGCCGAGTTCACCGGGATCTGCTTGTAGTTGACCCCGAGCCGGGCACGATGCGCGTCGGAGTAGGAGAACCCGCGGGCCAGCAGCATCTTGTCCGGCGACAGCCCGGTGCCGGGCACCTGGTTGTTCGGCTCGAACGCGGCCTGCTCCATCTCGGTGTGGAAGTCGCTCACGTTGCGGTCCAGTGTCAGCCGGCCCACCTCGTGCAGCGGGTAGTCGCCGTGCGGCCACACCTTGGTCAGGTCGAACGGGTTGAACCGGTAGGTCTTGGCGTCCTCGAACGGCATGATCTGCACCTTCAGCGTCCAGCTCGGGTACTCCCCGCGCTTGATCGCCTCGAACAGGTCACGCCGGTGGTAGTCGCCGTCCTTGCCGGCCAGGTCGTCGGCCTCGGCCTGGGTGAGGAACTCGATGCCCTGGTCGGTGATGAAGTGGTACTTGACCCAGAACAGCTCACCGTCGGCGTTGAGCCAGGAGTAGGTGTGACTGGAGTACCCGTTCATGTGCCGCCAGGTCCGCGGGATGCCCCGGTCGCCCATCAGCCAGGTCACCATGTGCGCCGACTCCGGGGACAGGGTCCAGAAGTCCCACTGCATGTCGTTGTCCCGCAGCCCGCTGTCGGCGCGGCGCTTCTGGGACCGGATGAAATGCTGGAACTTCAGCGGGTCGCGGATGAAGAACACCGGGGTGTTGTTCCCCACGAGGTCGAGATTGCCCTCGGAGGTGTACATCTTCAGCGAGAACCCGCGCGGGTCCCGCCAGGTGTCCGGGCTGCCCTGCTCCCCGGCCACGGTGGAGAACCGGATGAGCGTGTCGGTGCGGGTGCCGGGCTGGAACACCGCGGCCTTGGTGTAGGCGCTGACGTCGTTCGTGACCTCGAAGTATCCGAACGCGCCGGCTCCCTTGGCATGCGGTTGCCGCTCCGGGATCCGCTCCCGGTTGAAGTTGGCCATCTGCTCGATCAGGTAGTGGTCCTGCAGCAGGATGGGGCCGTCGGGGCCGACGGTCAGCGAATGGTCGTCGCTGGCCACCGGGATGCCGGCATCGTTGGTCGTCGGCTTGGGCTGGATGCTGGTCATGGACCGTTTCTCCTCCGTGTAGGTGGTGGAAAGAGGGGGGTGGAAAGGGGGAAAGAGGGGCGTCCTCGGTCACTTGTCGCCGGGGTTGAGCGCCAGGAACGCCAGCCCCGCCGCGATGCCGGCGGCCAGTTGGACGACGAGATAGACCCAGATCGTCGACCAGCCGAACAGCCCTGCTGTGGCGCCGCCCAGCGCGACCGCCGGGTTGAACACACCGCCGGAGATGCCGCCGACGGCGAAGGCGCCGGCCGCCACGGTGAACCCGATCGCGAGCCCGTAGAACCCGTTGCCGGGCTGGTCCTTGCTGGTGGCCACGTTCAGCACGACGTAGCACAGCGCGAAGGTGACCAGCAGCTCGACCACGGCGGCGGCCGCCTCGGTGTGCCCGGACAGCGTCAGGGTCCGGACCGTCGCGGGGTTGACCACGGCGCGGGCGATGATCCCGGCGACGACGCCGGCGACCACCTGCGCGACCACGTACGCGGCCGCGTCCCGGGCTCCGATCCGGCGGCGGACCAGCGCCGCCACCGTCACCGCCGGGTTGTAATGGCCGCCGGAGATGTGCCCGCCGGCGTAGACCATGACCATCAGGGTGGCGCCCGCCGCCAGCGGCACGAATGTGCTGCCGCTCAAGGCGGCCACCGCGACCGCGAACGTCAGGAAGAACGCGCCGATGAACTCGGTGACGTATTTCCGCGCCGCCACCCGGTACTGCGGGAGAGGAACCGCATAGATGGGCGCTACCTCTCGCGTGGTTGCTCCTGCCATGGTGTGCTCCGTTTCCTGCTGTTCGGCTGGGCATCGTCGGCCGCACCCGTTCCGGTTCGGCCTGACCGACGCACTCAGCCTCCCGTCCACCCTGGTGAACGGGCATCACATGGTTCTGGTGGTTTTCGGGCCGGACGTGCGGTCCGCGAGCCGAGCCGCCCACCGGCGAAAGCGACGACGAATGCCCTGACGCCGGGGCGGACGGCCGACCGGCCCTTGGTGAGGCGCGTGTCACGTGAAGTCGGTGAAGCCGGAGCGCGCCTTCACGGGCGAACTGCCGGACTACGACAGCCGGGGCGCCCTGCACCACACCGAACCGTCGGCCCGCCACGGCGTGAAGGGCGTCGGCCTCATCGGCTACGGGGACAAGCCGAGCGCGGGGGCCGTCGTCGTACGCGGGGAAGTCGGCCTCATGCCCGCCGCCCCGAGGCACAGAAGGCGCGGCTGTCCGAGAGCGTTGTGCCTCTGGTCGCCAGGCATCCGCAGGTGAAGGACGACGGCGAGGAGCGAGCGGGTCTTCGGGGCTGCCCGCTTCCTGACGCCGGAATTCCATCGGCCGTCGCAGCATCGGTCCCGTCACGGCAAACTCACCGGTCTCAGTTCCGTGAACGACGGCGAGAGCCGGCCGGACCCGACCACGTCGCACGCGGCATCGCTGCCACACCTTCGTTGGGTGCCGGAACCGACCGGCACGGACCAGGTCCTGGACATCCGGCCGACCGTGGACGACGCGGTCGCCCCTTGAAGCGGGGCCCCGGCCGGGAGGAGACCGTAGGCTGAGAGAGCTGTAGGTTCCCATGCCATGGCATCAGCCATCGCCTTGACCAGCCCTTCTGTGGATGTCTCACCGGGGGGCGCGGTGGTCCTGTCTCAGGACCTTGGCATTTCCTCACTGGGTTTGTGACTGCCGTCGTCGTGCGTGCGACGGATGAAGACGTACCTCGGTGGTCGTGGGCTTCGTCGTCATACGGGGTGTCCCTTTCGGTGCCTTCGGTTGGGGCCCGGGACGGCCGCTTGCCACATCGGCCGCCCCGGGAAGCGGTCAGAACGGGAGCGGCTCCAGCACGCTGGACGCCTGGACGGTTTCAGCACCGTCCGGGCTGAAGTGCAGCGTCTGGAAGGTGGTGGTGACGCCGTTGTCGTGCTCTGTGCGGATGCGCAGTGTCGCTTCACCGAACTTCAGGGCGAGGGCTGCCCTGTCGACGATGCGCTCCAGGGGGTTGCCGTAGTGGCCCGTTCCGATGACTCCGTGTCCGCGGTAGGTCACGTCGGCGATCGCCCACATGTTGTTGGTCCGGTACTCGAAGCGGATGTCGAGGTGGACGGTGCCGATTCCGCCTTCCGTGATCGCGGCGAGGACCGGCAGGAGGGCGGGAGTGAAGCGACGCACCACCATCGAATGTCTCCAGGGGGTAGTTGGGAGGCTCGCCAGCCCTGACCAGCAAGACAAATATACAGCACTTGCATCACGGCTGGCGAGAGGCGGAGTACCGGCGCGCCGTGCGGTATTCGACCGGCTGCATCGGCGACCGCTCGAATACCCGCGCACGTCACAACGGGGTCAGGCGGAGCGGGAGAGCGTGCCGGGCTGTTGCACCGGGACTTCGCCCTGCCATGCCGGCCCTGTAGTGGCTGAGCCGTCAGGAATGGGGCCAGCGGGGCTGGCCGTCTGTTGCTCGGGGAGCGGCGTTCCGTAGACGCGGTGCAGATGGGCACGTACGGGCTGCTCCCAGTAGCGGCCGAGGAGGGACTGGACAGCGGGGGCAGCCGCGGCGCCGGGGCCGTACGGATGGCCCGGGCGCCCGGCGGCGTGCCGCGTGCGGTCAGTCGCGCTCCAGCTCCGGGGCGGCGGGCTCTCCCTCGGTGCGGACGGCGGGATACAGCGGGAGGGCGGCGGCGCGCGGCCGGTCCATGCCGCGGCCGGGGTCGGCGACGGTCTCAGCGAAGGGATGGCGGGCGGCGTTCTTCATCGTCTCCAGCACGGAGGTCTCCCTGGGGATGCGTGTCTTCGGGGGTGGGCTCTGCCACGAAACCCACAAGAGAAAGATACCTCACTAAAGCCATGCGGTGGGATGGAACTCGCGCGGTCCTCCGCCGTGTTGCCCGTATCTGTGGCACCGGTCGACGGCGCCTGCGGTGTCGGGCCCGGATGCACGAAGCGGCCCGGACACCGAGATGGTGTCCGGGCCCCCGCCGGTCTGCTGTCCCAACGAATGCGGGTTCAGCCTTGCTGTGTGCCTCCGGCCAGGTGGTCGGTCACGGGCCGCTTGGAACCGCGCCGGCGGTCGGCGAGCGCCGTCATCAGCTCCGCAGGCTCGGGCAGCCGGTGCTCGCTGAGGTAGCGGATGCCCTCGCCCTCCGGCGGGATGCCGGTCTCCTTGCCGATCGGGTGTCGCCTGCTGGTGGCGGTCCGCCAGCCGTAGCGCTCGTCCCACACGAGGGCGGGCGCGGCTGATCCGGTCAGCGTCACGGCCGCGGCGAGGACGTCGCCGTCCAGGCGCTGGACTCGTACGTCCTGCGTCTTGGCCAGGCCTGCGCCGACGAGGAGGTCGGCGATGCGTTGCAGGTACGGCTGGACTTGCCGGGAGCGCAGGTCGGTGGCGGCGCTGGCTAGTGCGGTGCGCTGTACCGCGGTCGGGTAGCCGAGGCGGCCGGCGGCGGCCTCGGGTGTCAGGCCCGGCTCATTCTGCAGGAGGTCCGCGATGCGTTCGCCGCGCAGGAGGGGAAGGGCGCGCGCGGCCGCGGCGTAGGACAGGCCGACGCGCTCCTGGACCGTCGCGAGAGTGACCGCGGGGTCCTCGTCGAGCAGCTCGCCGACGCGGGCGGAGATCTCGTCGCGGGGGACCATGTCCCCGCTGCCCTTGGGCCGTCCCTTGGGCGCCGCGTCCGCCCCGGAGGCCTTGCCCGTGCGGAAGGCCTGCACGATGCCTCGCGGGCAGTGCTCCACGTCCTTGACCTTGATCAGGTGGGGGGCGATCTGGGGATGTGTCTTGTAGTCGTCCCACGTCTTGGGGCTGATCCCCAGCTCCGCGGCGGCTTCGTTGCGGTCGAGGAGGTCCTGCTCGTCGTCGTCCTTCGGCAGCTCGGGGACGGGGAGGCCCGCCAGATACGCGGCAGTCTGCTCGCTGTCCCACAGCTTCACCCGCGCCCCGTCGGAGCTGATCAGTTTCGGGAAGTCCTTGCCGGCGTAGGGCTTGCTGTTACGGAAGGTGCCGATCGTCACGCCCATGGCAGCGGCGAGCTCCTGGCTGGTCTGTGCGTAGCTCCGGCGTCCGGCGCGGATCATCGGTCTCTCCTGGTCGGGTGTGCAGGGCGCCGGCGTCTGCGTTGCGGGCGAAGGTGTTCGGTGGCGGCGGCGCCGCGGTCGTGGTCCGGCGGGTGCCGGTGCGCGGGCACGGCACTTGTGCAGCGCTTCGAGCGGCACCGCCGCGGCCGAGAGCCGATCGCGCCGCACCTCGAGGTCGGTGCGGGGCTGACGGTCAGGCTGCCGCCCGGACTTTGGCGGCCGCGCAGGTGGGCGCGGCCGGACGGCGAAGACGCCCCGGGAGGGCGGCCCGCGATCGTGTGCGGTGCTGCAGCTGCATCGGGGAACTCCTTGACGGCGGTGGGGACTTCGGTCCGAGCGCCTTGCCACAAGGCGCCCAACGAAAAAAAGTTACCGGACTTACGTCACCGCAGGCAAGGAGGCGTCGCGCACGTCTGTCGCACCGCTACACTCGGAGGACGGCGCAGCCCGTGCGGGTCCCTTCCGGTCCTGAGCGGTGTGTGTCTTCGGTTGGCCGGTGCCCTTGCCACCCGCTTCGGCGGATTGGGCGCCGGCCGCTTTCTTTTCGGCCGCGGCCGGCGCGCCGCCCGATACGTAGGTGCCCCGCCGACGGGGGAACGAGGGGGCACGATCAGTGTCCCAGGTCGAACACCGTCCAGGGCGGCTTTCACCACGCCGGATCTGTCCGATGGCCGAGTCGGTGCGCTCGCTCAGCCGTCCTGTTGGTGGCCGAGGATGCCGGCGAGCCAGGCACGCTGATGCTGCTCCTCGGCCATGACCTGGGCCAGGACTTCCCGGTCGACGTACTCGTCGACGGCCTCCATCACCAGCCTCTTGAGTTCGGCCGGTTCCAGTGCCTCAACTTCCCACTGGACGGGGCGGTCGAGGTCGAAGCCGTAGCGTCGGGCCCAGGCGGGCCAGCGCGGGTCGTCCTTCTTGCCTTCAGCGGGCGGGAGCTGGTTGGTACTCGCGGACCTGTCCGTCCGTCAGCAGTACCCGTTCCACGCGCTCCCAGCAGTCGGTGCGCTCCACCCAGTCGCGCTCGATGTCGGAGCCGCTCTCGTCGAAGTCCCCGATGTTTCTCCGGGGCTCTGAGGGCGTACGGTTCGAGTTCGCGCAGCTCAGAAGCGGTCGTGACGACCGTAGCCGGTGCAACACATGTTGTGCACGGACTCGGGGTCAGGATTCACTCGGCAGGGGGCTCGCCATGCCAGATACCGCCAGCCAGTGAGGTTTTTCAGCACTGCCGCTCCAGAGTGAGGACGGCAGCGGAGATTGACGACATTCGATTCGGGCTGCAGCAGGATCGGCGGAAGATCCGCCAGGGCTTCAGGCATGCGATGCCGCGCTCGACCGGTGCCCGTGCCGCGGACAGCGCGCGGTTGACGGTTTGCTGGGTTGGCGTGAGTTCGCGGCCCGGCGGGCGTCTGAGCGGTGTTATCACCCACGGGCCGGCTCCCATGTAGGCACGGTCGGCGAGGATGGGGACGCCCTGGCGTTCGCAGATCCGGATGATCCGGTGGGAGCGGGCCGCGGTGAGATCGTGTGCGCGGCCGGGCAGCGTCGGCGATATCCGCAGTAGCCGCCCGGCCGGGTCGGTCACCACCTGCACGTTTACTCCGTGACGTCGGTGCTTGCGGGAGAAGTCGGCCCGGCTGTCGCCGACCCGGTCGCACTCCGCCAAGGTGCCGTCGAGCAGGACGTAGTCCGGGTCCGCCTCGCGCAGTGCGCGCAGCAGACCGGGTGCGCGGTCGGCGAGCAGATCGACGACGGCTGTCGTGTAGGCGTGGGCGGTACCCACGGAGATGCCGAACCCGGCAGCAAGCTGGGCGAGGGTGTCGTGCCGGCGCAGGTACACCAGGCCGACCAGGGCACGCTGGTGCGGTGGGAGCTTGCAGCGGCGGTCACCCCCGCGGGTGACGATGAGCATGGTGACCCCTTACCGAGCTGAACCCGGTGGAACTGCTGTGGTCCTCGCTCAAGAAGCGTGAACTCGCCAACCTCGCCGGCGACCACCTCGCCGATGTCGCCGACGCCACCGAGCAAGGCATCCACCGCATCAACGCCAACCCCCGACTGCCATGGTCATTCCTCGCCCATACCGGCCTGACCCTCCACCCACCACACCCACCGAACTTACGAAAAGATCAGTAAAGCGTGTTGCACAAGGCTGAGTGAGGGCAGGCCGGAGCGGGTTGGCGGGGCTGTCTGGTCATGACGGAAGGGCGAGGTTGCGCATGTGGGCGACAGCCTGGACCACGCGGTGGAGGCCGTCACCACGCTGGCGGCAGTCGCGGAGGATCTTGTAGTTCTTCATCCGGCCGATGACATGTTCCACCCGGGCACGGACCTTGTGGTGGTCGGCGTTGTCGTCCTCCTCGGCCTGGAGCAGGGCCCGTCCCGGGCGTTTGCGGTGCGGCACCGCCATCCCGCAATTGAGATAGGCACCGTCGCCCAGCACGGTCACAACCTCGCAGTGCCGGCTCAGCCAGGCGTGGGCGTCCGCGGTCGTCCCCGGCACCGGCCGTGCGGCCGCGATCTCCAGCCGGGTGTCGGCGTCCACGACGACCTGCACGTTCGCCGAGAACCGGTAGTTACGCGAGGAGGCCGCCACGAAGCTCCTCCAGCGCGCGGACACCGCCCCCCGGAAACGAGCCTTCATGGATCGGCTACCACACACCGGCCAGGATGAGCGCCGACGCCGTCGAGATCCACCGCGACCTGAACCTGCCCGCCGCCGCACTGCGCTGGAACGCGCAGGCCACGCCCATGTCCGCGAGCGACTACACCCGGTCCGTCGGCCTGCGCATGACCGTCCTGGCCACCGCACACCTCCAGCGCGGCGACCTCGACCGGGCCCTCGCCGGCGGACAACGCGCCGTCGTCATCCTCGGCAACGTGCGCTCCGCCCGCGCCACCGACTACCTCACCAGCGTCGTAAGGGCCATGGCGCCCCTGGCACAGAGACCCGCGAGTCGCCGGCCTCTCCCACCGCGCCGGCCAAGCCATCGCCGTCAGCACAACCAAGCGCCTCTGACGGTGCCCTGAGAGTTGCTGGCAGCGGCCCCGCAGCCGCCCGAACGTGCCCGGCCGGGACTTCACCACGGTGTTCGGCGTGGTCCGCGACGCGGGGATCTCCTTCAACCGGATAGCGAAGGCGTGCATAGCCAAGGCCGAGCGGGTCAGCCAGATCGCACGGGGCGCCACAGCCGTCACCGCGCTCACGATTGCCGAGCGAATCGCCGGTGGACTGCGGCATTCCCGGTGCCCTGGTGGGGCTTGCTGCGCAACCCTGGGAGGACACCGCCGTTCTCAGCAGGGAGCCCGCCCATGGAGAAGATCCTATGAAGCACCGCAACCTGCTGCGCGGTGTGCTGGCTGCCGGCCTCACCGCTCAGGCCCTCGCCGCTCCCCGGACCGACACCAACCAGACCCTCTCCCCCAACGGCTCGCAGGACCTGGCCGACCTGGTCACGGATTTCATGACCCTGCGCCCGCTGCTCACCGCCCCGCAGCCCGCCCCGTCCGGGACCGGTTGTGCCGGACGGACGGGCAGATGGCCGGGATGACGAATGGAGTTGATGCATGGTGGAACGACGCATGCCGGTTGCGACGCACTGGGGCAGTTTTATCGCGGTGGTCGATTCCGGTCGGTTGGTGCGAATTGAGCCGAGGGGCGATGACCCCGCGCCGTCGCCTATCGGCCCCGGAATGGTGACAGCCGCCGACGACAGCGCTCGCGTGTTGCGCCCCGCAGTGCGCAAGGGCTGGCTGAACGGCCTGCCGCGCGCCCACGACACGGCCAGAGGCGCGGACGCCTTCGTGGAGGTGAGCTGGGACGACGCGATCACGCTGGTGAGCGATGAACTCCGTCGAGTACGTTCACAGCACGGAGACAGCGCGGTGTTCGGCGGATCCTATGGATGGGCGAGTGCGGGCGGATTCCACAATGCGCAGGGTCAACTCCACCGGTTCCTGGCGTTAGGCGGGGGATACACCGACTCGCGCAACACGTACAGCACCGCGGCGTTGGAGGTCATCCTCCCCCATGTGATCGGCGGCCATCCGTGGAGCTACCAGTCCCGGATGCCGATGTGGGACGAGATCGCCGAGCACTGTGAGCTTGTGGTGGCGTTTGGAGGGCTGGCCCTCAAGAACAGCCAGATCAACCCTGGTGGGCTTGCCAGGCACCAGACGCAGGTCCTGCAGCGCCAGTGCCGTGAGGCCGGGGTGCGGTTCGTGAACATCAGCCCCATCCGCAGCGACACCGCCGGCTTCCTCGACGCCGAGTGGCTGCCCGTCATCCCGAACACCGACACCGCCGCAATGCTCGGCATCGCACACACGATGCTGGTCAACGGGTGGCACGACGAGCACTTCCTTCGCCGGTGCTGCGTCGGCTTCGACCGCTTCGCCTCCTACCTGGTCGGCGAGCACGATGGTGTCCCGAAGGATGCTGCCTGGGCAGCGGAGATCACGGGCATCAGCCGCGAGGCGATCACCGACCTCGCTCGCCGCCTGACCACCCAGCGTTCTCTCATCATGGTCAACTACGCCGTGCAGCGGGCAGACCACGGCGAACAACCGATCTGGATGTCTGTCGTGCTGGCCGCCATGGCGGGCTCGATGGGTCGGCCTGGCTGCGGGTGGGGCGCAGGTTACGCAACGATGGACGCGACAGGCGTTGCCAGAGGCCGCCCTTTCGTGGCGACGGTGCCGGAGGTTTCCAACCCCGTTCCGGATTTCATCCCTGTCGCAAGGATCGCCGACACCTTGCTGCATCCGGGTAAGACCATCGACTATGACGGCCGGCGCCTCACGTTGCCCGAGCTTCGCCTGATCTACTGGTGCGGAGGGAACCCGTTCCACCACCATCAAGACCTGCATCGGCTGACCCGCGCCTGGCAGACCCCTGACACGGTGGTGGTTCACGACGCCTGGTGGAACACCACGGCCAAGTTCGCGGACATCGTCCTTCCCGTCGCCACCAGCTTGGAGCGCGACGACTTCGCCGCCGGATTCTCGGACCCCCACATCGTCGCGATGCCGAAAGTCCGCGAGCCGGCGGGCGAGTCGCGCACCGACCACCAGATCTTCACCGCCTTGGCCTCCCGGCTCGGATACGAGCAGGAGTTCACGGAATCGCGCTCCGAGATCGAATGGGTCCGACACCTTTACGAGCAGACGAGGGCCAAACTCGGCGACGATGCCACCTTGCCGGACTTCGACGACTTCTGGCGAAGCTCCACCGCCGAGCTGCCGGCGTCGACCGGACCGTTTCCCGGCAGCTTCGAGGCGCTTCGCTCAGATCCGCAGCGTTTCCCCCTGCCTACGCCGTCGGGCCGGATCGAGATCTTCTCCGAGGAGATCGACTCGTTCGGCTACGACGACTGCACCGGGCATCCGACGTGGTTTGAACCGGTGGAGTGGCTTCATGCCGATCTGTCGGACCGATTCCCGCTGCATTTGATCTCGAATCAGCCCGCCTCACGCCTGCACAGCCAGTACGACAACGGTGGCCACAGCCTCAATTCAAAGATCCGTGGCCGTGAGCCCGTGACGATCAATCCGTTGGACGCCGCGTCGCGCGGCATCGAGAACGGCATGATCGTACGCATCTACAACGACCGAGGGAGCTGTCTCGCGGGCGCAGTCCTATCGGATGATGTCACGCCTGGCGTCGTACAACTGTCCACGGGGGCGTGGTGGGATCCGGTCCAGCCGGGCCTGAGCGGAACATTGGACCGCCACAGCAATCCGAACGTCCTCACGGCGGATCGGCCGTGCTCGCGCCTGTCCCAAGGACCGAGTGCTCTCAGTGCGCTGGTCGACGTCGAGGTCTACGCCGATCCTCCTCCCGATGTGCTCGCCTTTACACCACCAAACCTCGAACATTGACACGAAAGCCTCCTGCCTCTTCGGGCACGTTTCCGTGTACACCATCGTCAAGCGCGTAGCAGGCTGGCCCTGGCCGCCGACAGGCTCTCCACTTGCCCGTTTGCGCTTGCGTAATGGCATGAATACTGTGCGCAGTCGTGACTGCACTTCAAGACCTCAAGTACGGCCAGTGGTTCAGGGGCGCCGACGTCGACGGCGACGGGTTCATCACCCAGCGGGACGTCCGAATGATGAGCGAGCGTTACATCGCCGCCCGCGGCACCGCGCCGGACTCCGCCACCGCCCGCCTGCTCACCGAGGGGATGGACGGGTTCTGGACGAACGTGATCGCCCCGATGGATCAGGACGGTGACGGGAAGGTCGACCTGCGGGAGATGACCGAAGGGTTCAGGCGGGTCCTGACCGACCCCTCCCTGTACCCGGAACAGATCGAGCCGGTGACCAACTGCTTCTTCGACCTCGTCGATCTCAACGAAGACGGCAAGATCGACCAGGCAGAGTTCCAGCAGATGTTCGACTCGGTCGCTGGCGTTCCCGGCGAGGACTGCGCCGCGGTCTTCGCCGCTTTGGACCGGGACGGCTCCGGTGCGCTGGACCGCGCCGAATTCCACCAGGCGGTCACGGAGTTCTTCTACGGCAACGACCCGAACGCTCCCGCCAACCACCTGTTCGGCAGGGTCGCCGGCTGACGGCCCCTCCTCCTCGCGGAGCTCGTGGCCTTCGGCGCAGAGCTGTTTGACGGCGGCGTCGATGTGTTTTGGCTTTGTAGGCGAAGACCTGGTTCTGGCTCAACTTCTGTGAGGCGGTCACCGTAAGTCATCGTCTCTGCCTCAGCGCTCGGAGAACCAGCAGCACCTGTTGGCGCCGTTCGCCTACGTCCACTGTGGCCTGCCCAGCCGTGGAGCGAGCAGGGAAACCTGGTGGTAGCTGCCGCGGTTCAGATTGTTGAGGAAGAGCTGGAACGCGGCTGCCAGCGGGAGCTGTCGGTTGGGCTTGAGCCGATGCGCATGGCTGTGTCGCATGTAGAGCAGCACGAGTTCGTATGGATTGTCTCCTGGACGTCTGAAGAGTATCTGCGCACCCGGAATCCAGACTTCATGCTGGCCGGGAATTCTGTGGAATCAAGATTGTCAAGGTTGCCTGGTGCCAGTCGGCGGAAGGCGCTACGGCAGCGGACGCCGTGTTCGTGGTTCGGAGACGTACGATCCCGGGCGTACACAGGACTACGAATGCCCCGTCCAGCACTCTGAAACTTTGATCACCGAGGCCGCGATCACCCTGATGACCCGCTATCGGCAAAACCCGGGCCTCCAGGCCTTTGCCGCGTGAGGTAGCCGCTCGCGTGGAAGGTGAGCCCGGCCCGCGCGTGGCCGGCCGGGCTCATCGGCGAAGGCCTGGGCCACATCACTAGCTGTGACCTCCGCATTTCGAGCCTACGCGCGCCCTGGCCTGCCACGACCACTCCGGCCACCGGCGCGCCGCCCGGAGCCCGGAGGCCTCCGGCGTGACGCTGATGTCCCTGCTCAGGACGGGTGTGGGATTCTGGCAGAGACGCGAACGGGGCATACAAAGAGGAGTGGGGCTCGTATGCGCGAGGCGTACCACGAAGAGCTGGCCTCGATCGGCGAGGCCCTGGTGGACATGGCGAACCGGGTCGGTTCAGCCCTGGGCCGGGCCACCAGTGCACTTCTGGATGCCGATCTCCAGCTCGCGGAAAGCGTGTTCTCCGCCCACGCCAGGGTCGATGACCTGCAACGCGATCTGGACGACCGGGCGATCGCGGTGCTGGCGCGCCAGCAGCCGGTCGCCACCGATCTGCGGGTGGTGGTCACGTCGCTGCGCATGAGCGCGGACCTGGAACGCTGCTCGGTCCTGGCCCAGCATGTCGCCAAACTGGCCCGGCTGCGATACCCGGGGCAGGCCGTGCCGCAGGACCTGCGCCGCACCGTCCTGGAGATGAGCCAGCTCGCCCAGCGTCTGATGGCCCAGGCCGCCGACGTCCTGATCACCCGCGACCTGGACGCCGCGGTCCAGATGGAGCAGGACGACGACCGGATCGACGAACTGCACCGCTCGATATTCCAGCACCTCATGGACGACCGCTGGCACCACGGAGTGGAGACCGCCGTCGACGTCACCCTGCTCGGCCGCTACTACGAACGCTTCGCCGACCATGCCGTCTCCGTCGCCCGCCGCGTGGTCTTCCTGGTCACCGGCGAGCACGCCGACGAACTGGCAGCGACACATCCATGACCACACGCGCGGCTGATTCCCGACTGCGTTCGGCAACCGTGCGCAGACCGTCAAGCGCCAGCCGAACCGGAACGCAGGGCCTTCCCCCCAGACGGGGGCAAACCCCGCTGCGCCTCTGCCGCCGGCGGGAAGCTCCCCGCTGCACCCATAGCCACCTACAGAGCGGGACCGAAAGTGGCAGATTGATCCATGTCCGCCTTCGCGGTTTATGGGCCACGGAGGCCGTTCAGCCGGTTGCCGCCGACTCCGATACGGGGTGACTGTGCTTGGACTGCGGAGAGACGACGAACTGAGCGGCGGGCTCATCGGCTACAGCAGCGGCGATGCGAGCGATCATGTCGTCTGTCATGGGAGGCAAGTCGTCCAGAGGGAACCAGCGGGTGGCGGTGTTCTCGCCGTCGGCTGGAAACGGGTCACCTGACTGCCAGCTGAGCCGGAACACCAAGTCGAGGTACTGCGTGTGGTCTCCGTTGTCATAGACCACCGGATCGGTGACGTTCACCATCGCCAGCCGCTCAGGAACCGCCTCGACGCCGGTCTCCTCCAGTACTTCCCGGACCGCGGCGTCCGCTGGCTGCTCTCCAGGATCGATGATGCCAGTCACTGCGGTCCACTCGCCGCTGTCCGCGCGTTGCGCCAGCAGGACACGTCCTTCCCTGAGGACCACCGCGGTCACTCCTGACAGCCACAGTGGGTCGTTCCCGATCTTCTCTCGCAGCGCGAGGATGAAATCTGGTGTCGCCATCAAGCCAGGATAGGAAGCCCTTGCTCACACGTAATCACCAGGTTCCTAAAACCTACTCGGTCTCAGGAGGTTGACGGGTTGCTGGGGTCGCAGATCTTGGTCGTCTTGGGCTTGCGGCTGGCTCGTCGGCGCCGCCAGGATCGGCTGCATGATCAAAGGTGTGATGTTCGACTTCTCCGGGACTCTCTTCCGGATCGAATCGGCCGCGCAGTGGCTGCGGTCGGTGACAACGAAGGCCGGTCTGAACGTGCCCCAGGGTGAACTCGACGCGTGCGTCAGCCGGCTGGAAGAGTTCGGGGCTCAGCCCGGAGGGGTTCCTCCGCGCACAGTGCCGCCCCATCTGGAGGCACTGTGGCGGGAGCGCGATCTGACCGCCGAACGACACCGGGCTGCCTTCACAGCCCTTGCCCGAGAGGCGAAGCTGCCTGCGGCCGACCTGGCCGAGGCCCTGTACCAACGTTCCCAAGTGTCCGAGGCATGGCTGCCTTATCCCGATACCGAGGAAACCCTCCGCGCTCTGCGCAGGCGAGGCATCCCGGTCGCTGTCGTCAGCAACATCGGCTGGGACATGCGCCCTGTCTTCCGCGACCACGGTGTCGATGACCTCGTGGACGCCTACTTCCTCTCCTTCGAACGCGGGGTGAAGAAGCCCGACCCCCGGATCTTCCAGATGGCGTGCGACAAGCTCGCAGTGGCGCCCGGCGATGCACTCATGGTGGGAGACGAGCCTGTTACGGACAGCGGCGCTGCCATGCTGGGGTGCCGGGTCCACCTAGTCGATCCCTTGCCCGTTGACCGGCGTCCCAGCGCGCTGACCGAGGTACTCCAACTCCTCTGACTCGGTTGGACCGGGGCGACTTTCGGCGCGATGTTGAGAGCCCGGCGCGAGGGCCGCTGCGAGTGAGGCCCGGCGACGAAAGAGCTTCTCACCCGTCTTCGGTGGTGCCGCCTCTGACCGAGATGATCGGCAGCAACGGGCGTGGGGTGGAGCCGGATGGTGTGGGGACGTTCGCGAGGCGCTCCAGTAGCCGGTCAAGAGCGACGCGGCCGTCATCGACTGCTGCCAGTTCTTCGTCGGTCAGCGGGATCGTGGCCCGCATGCGCTGGAGATTGTTCTTTGCCTCCAGGAGCTGTGCCTTGCTGGACTCCTTGGGCATGTAGAAGTCGCAGCGGGCGCAGGCCATGCGGTGTGGGCACTGCTCGAAGAACGTGTACGTGCAGTAGCCGTGGCCCAGGTCGTAGTGCTGCCACGGTTCCCCGGCCGCGGCCGCGCCGGAGGTGACGGCGTCGCGGTCGACGAGGACCTCAATGGTGCGTACGTTGCGTGCGAAGTACCCGGCGTCCTCGTACGCCTTGGTCAGCGTGTTGGGGCTGATCTTCGCGTAGTGCTGGGTGGATTCCGGAGAGCGGTGCCCGAGCCACGCCTGCAGCTCGAACAAAGTCATCGGCTCCTTCGCGTTGTACAGCTGGCTGGCGATGGTGGAGCGGGCCCGGTGGCTGGTTATGTTGCCGCGGACGTCGGCGGCAGGGACGCCGGCCTTGCGGCAGAGCATGGGGATGATGCTGCTGTTGATGTAGCCGCTGGATACGGGGCGGGCGCGGTGGGAGAACAGGAAGTCGACCTGTTCTCCGGTGCGTTTGTCGCTTCGCTTCGGCTGCTGGGGTCGGAGTGATTCCCAGGAGTTGATGGCCTGTCCGAGCAGCGGGTCGACCGGTTTGGTGAACGCCGTGCCGGTCTTGTGCGCGGGCACGTCCAGCAGGCAGACGGCGTCCCGGGCGAGGATGCTCTCGGAGTCGCCGGCGACGGGATTGCCGTCGTGCTGCCAGCGGATGCAGCCCAGGCGCAGCCGGGCGATCTCGTTGCTGCGCTGCCCGGCGAACAGCCAGGTCAGTGTGACGGCTCTGACGAGTTCCAGGGGGTAGGTGGGTCCGGCTTTGCCGCGGGGGATGTCGGCCGATTCCAGGTTGAGTCCGGCCCACAGCAGCTTGGCCCAGACCTCGTCAGCGATCACCCGTGGGTGCGGGCCGAGCAGGGCGGTGATGCTGCGCGGCACCGACAGAGCACGGAGTGGTCGAATCCCGGGCGCAGCCACTCCCAGTCCGGGAGATCGCGGAAGAAGACCCGCACCGAGCGGATCAGGCCGGCCTTCGAGGCGGCCTGCAGCGGCTGGCCGAGGCGTTCTGCGAAGCTGCTGGTGCGCACGACGTGGTCGCCGATCTCCATGCGGTCGACGGCCGCGATCCAGGCCGTGCACGTCTGCCGGGTCCATGCGGCGGGATCGGCGGCTTGCGGCTGCTGTGCGGCGATCCACCGTCCGGTCTTCAGCAGCGCGGCCCGGACGTGGAGGCGGGAGCGGTGGGTCATGGTCGTCGTGGCGTTCCACCGCTCCGCCCAGGCGGCCCATACCGGTGGCACCCCGGTCTGGCTGACCACATCAGCGCCGCAGACCGTGGCGGGCGGGTCGCAGAAACCGAGGGCTGCCACGGCCCGTTGCACCGCGTGGAGGACCCTCATACCCCCATCGGTCAGAAGCTCCTCGCGCCGGACGGGGTCGAAGAACGGCGTGGTGAGGTCACCGGTGTGCGGGCTGCGGCTGAGGAGGAAGAGCTGGCTCACCACCGAGGGCACGCCTTTGTCCTCTTCCTTGCCGTATTGATAGCCCCAGCCGGTCAGCACGGTACGAACGCGCGCGATCTCCTCTTCGACCAGCCGGCGCCCGAAGTCGCGGCAGGCCAGCGACAACCGGTCGAAGTGCCCCAGATACCGGAAACCGGCGTAGGCGCCCAGGTGGTAGGCGTGGCCGCAGAGGAAGGGCCTTACGTACCCCTCCGCCCAGGCCGGCACCTGCTCCTGGTAGGCCCTGTGGTTGCGGCCGAGGAAGTCCAGCCAATCCTGCTCGCTCCAGCCCCAGAAGGTCCGGCCCACGTCCGCAGACCTCAGCAACAGCACGGCGGCCGCGTCGTGCATGGCCCGCCGCGTGTGCATGTTGGGCGGCGTGTCGAAGCTGGCGTTGACATCCTGCAGCGGACGCAGGAGCCGCCCGATCTCGGCCCACTGCGGAGCATCCGGGTCGTGATGGCGCAGCCGGCGCAGGTTCCGCACGCCCAGCTCGCGAATGGCATCCTGCTCCGCCGTCGAGAGCACGGGCGAGCGGTCGTAGCGACGCAGGTCGATTGGACTCCGCCAGCGTTCGGCGGCACCCGCAGCCATGGGAGCGGTCGTCATGAGCACACGCCTCCCGCCGTGTCGTTCTGCGTGCCCGCGGCGGCGAGCATCCGTACCCGCCAGGCGTGGATGTGCTCCCTTCCGCTCTTCAGCTTCTCGGCGAGGTCCCGGCCGGAGAGGTGGATGTACCGCAAGGTCGTGTCGGTGTGGCGGTGCCCGGCGAACGACGCGATGGCGTGCACCTCCCAGCCCATCCGTGCCAGATCGGTCAGGCACAGATGCCGGGTGGTGTGGGTGGAAAACCGTTCGACACCGGCCGTCAACGCGAGACGGCGCACCACCTTCGACCACGTCCACAGGCTCAGCGGCTGACCGTGGTTGCGCCGCGACTCCGACAAGAACAGCGGCCCCCGGGCCCGGCTGATCGCCGCGCGCCGGGCGAGGTAGTCGGCCAGCAGCACACCCGTCGGCGCGGAGTACGGCACCACGCGCTCCAGCCGGTTCTTCGTCATCTCCGCCCGCACCCGTACCGTCCGGTGCGCCGGATCCAGATCACTGGTGGGCAGCGAGCACAGCTCCTCACGCCGCAGCGCCGCATCGTAGGCGAGAGCCAGCATCACCCGGTTCCGCACCGGCTCACGCCGCGCGACCTCCAGCAGGTCCAGCCACTGCTGCTCCGTCGGGATCCAGGGCAGTTTGGAAAACCGTGGCACCAGCCCCCGCTGGCCGTTCGCGCGCCGGCCAGGTGTGTACCGCCCACGGCCCACGGGATTCGACTCGCGCAGCCCTTCCTCGACAAGGAAGTCGTAGAACAGGCGCACCGGCACCAGACGCTGCTCGATCGTCGCGTTCGCCAGCCCCACCCCCGACTCGATGGACACGACGTTCGCCCCACGGCGATGCGGCCGACACGTCAACTCGCGGACGAACACACCCACATGCGATCGACCCGCCGACAGCGGATCGACCGCCTCACGCTCACACACCGCCAGGTACTCCGCCAGCCCGCGCGCGTAGGCGTCCAGGCAGCAGCTTCCCTCACCGAGCGAGGAGAACTCCCTTACGCAGGAGCGAGAAGCCGGCGCGGGCAAACATCTGGCGCTTGAGCATCTTGATCCGGTTGACGTGCCCTTCCACGACGCCCGAGTTCCAGGGCAGGGTCAAGCCGGTGATGACGGCGTCGCGGTCACGGTCGATGCCTGCGGCGAGGGTGTGGAGGCTGGGGAGGTCGTCCTGCCGGACGGCGTCGAGCCAGTCGGGCAGGCGCTCGCCTTGGCGCTCTGTGAGCATGGTCGCGAAGAAGCGGACGTGCCCGGTGAGGGCGTCGAGTTCGGAGTAGTGCGTCCGAACGGCCTTGAGCTGGAGTTGCTCGGTCTCGGTGAGGGTGTCCGGACGGCGGAGGATCCATCCGGCGACGCTCCGAGGCGAAGGCGGCCTGGCGGTCACTGGCTGCGGTGACGTGCGCTTGTCGTGCAGGAAGGCGCGAACGCGCTGGTAGCTGCCTTTGTAGCCAAGTGGCACGATCTCCTCCCGCAACTTCCAGACGTTGGTGCAGCCCTCGCTCCAGCGGTCGTCCAGGTAGGGCTCGTAGCCGTCGAGGACGGAGGGCCGGTTCTGCCACTGCCCGGTGAACAGTTCCTCCAGCGTTGCGGCGTCGGCGAACTGCTTGACGGTGCGGTAGGTCATCCCGAGCTACCGCTGGACCGAGCGCCGGCTGTGTCCCGCCGTCGGCAGTGCGTGGACGGCTGCATGCCGGGCCCGGGTTCGATCGGCGAATCGGTGCCCGCGCGGCCAAGGACAACCGGACGAGTCCGCGGCCGGAACAGCCTCGGGGCCGGGCTCCGGGACCATGGGGAACGGAACGCGGAGGCAGCGACGGTGCTCGGCGACGCTTCGCTCGGTGGCGTCGCTCAGGTTGTGCCAGAGATGCCACCGGTCCGCGACCTGGAGGGCCTGCACGCACCGGCGGTGGCGCCCTCAGCGAAGAACGTCGGCTCACCCGCTTGAACCGGCCCGCGATCCGGGCCACGGCCTGATCGAACATTGAACGCCAACAGGCGGCGTCTATGCTGTTGTCCGCGGTCACAACACGATCTTCAGGAGTCCACGCAGCCCTTGATGATCACGCGGTGGCCGCTCCAGGTCCAGCGGGTGTGACAGGCTGCTTTGGCCAGTGGTTTCCGCACAGGACGAGGCTCGGGATCGACCGCCGATCGTCAGCGGCCCGACGCCCGGATGCCCCTGGCTCGGCCCCGGGGACGGCGTGACGGACTTGGCCGACGACGTTTCTCCCGGCCTGCGGCTGCTTGTAAGGCCGGTGATCGAGTGCAACAGGGGGGCGGGGCATGGGCGAGGACCCACTCGTTACGGCGGTGCGGAGCGGGGACGAGAACGCGGTCAGACTGCTGCTGGAGGACGGGGCGGATCCCGACGCCGTCGACGAGCAGGGCAGCCCCGCACTCTGCCTGGCCATCTCAGCCTTCAACTCGACGATCGCCGGCTACCTGAGGGAAGGCGGCGCGGATCCGGACCGCCGGCTGTCCGACGGGACCACACCCCGACTGCGGGCCGTCGACAGCGGCTCCATCGGCCTCGCCCACAGCCTGCTCGGTGAAGCGGCCCAGCTCAGTGAGGCCACCCGCGTCGAACTGCTGGCACGCGCCCGGCAGTGGCATGAGATGGGCCCGGTCGCCATGCTGCGGGAACGAGCCAGCGCCTCGGACTCGGTCGAGCGGGTCCGGATCCGGGACAGGGAATGGTTCGCCGACTACCACGAGATCCGGCTCGGCGGAATGATCGTCCGCGACGGCCACACGGGGATCCTCACCCTCCTCGAGAAACACTTCGGACTCCGCCCGGGCATTGACGAGTTGGCCGCCCGCGCATGCGCACTTGAGTACCCCGACTGGGAGCACGCCGCCTGGTGGGAGATCACCAGAACCCTTGCCCAGAGGCAGGACAATGAGACCTGGGAGGCTGCGACGGCACTGCGGGCTCACCCTGCTCCCCTGCACCGCCGCTTCGGCGCGCAGGTCCTGATCTCCCTCAACCTCGGGGATCCCATGTCGGACGCCCCGAGCCCGTTCGAACAGCGCACGCTCGAGTTCCTCCTCGGCTGGGCGGCGGAGGAGGAACACCCGGACGTCCTGGCCGAGACCTTGTCCGGCCTTGGCCAGCATGAAGATCCGAGGATCGAACCACTGGGGCTTTCCTTCCTCGCCCACTCCGCCCCGCAGGTACGTGCGGGGGTTGTCTCGACCCTGAGAATCGTCGACTCGGAAAGGTCCGGGCGGCAGACGTTCACCTCCGAGGGACTGAACGCCCTCCTCGCACTGGCTCAGGACACCGACGCCTCCGTCCGCAAGGTCGCCGCCTACCAGCTCGCGCACAGCCTGAATCCGGAACCTGCCGTCGGGGACATTCTGGCCAGCCTGCTCGACGACGATGACCAGCAGACCCGCATCTGGGCCGTCCATGGGCTGGCCGAGCGGGACGATCCGCGCTGCGTCGACGGCGCCGGCCGGGTGGGGCCCGTCGACGAGTACGAGGCCTGGTCCTGGATCCTTGACGCGCCCGCACGGTACGAGCAGCGCCAGAAGGAACAGGACGCGCCGGCCAGGGCCGAGTAGCGACTACTCGCCCCTACGTCTCACCGCATGCCCGCAGCGGTCACCGTGGACTTCGGCCACAACCACCCCGCCCACCTCGGCCAACCGGTCCAGCACCATCCCCCACGGCATCCGGGGACAGCACGCCCTTCAACGCGGACACAACCCCCTGACCAGAGCATTACCGCAGCCAAACACGACGCTGCCGAGGGTCAAATAGTTCCCCATTGACGGCGGCTTGAGCTCCTCCGGAAGTCAGCTCTGAGGTGGGATGTCCAAGGACCGGATGAGCTGGGCCAGCTCTTCGCGGAAGAGCTTTTCCGGGCTCAGGGCCTGGGTCTGCAGGTGGCCGTAGATCTCCAGTGACACCAGGCCGTGCAGGTGGCTCCAGATACGCAGGGCAAGGGCTACCGCGGCCGGGGGCAGCTCGGGGAAGGCCGGGCGGACCTTGTCCAGCAGGCCGAGGTCGAAGTCGGACCACTCGAAGTCGCTTGCCGAGTAACGGAGTTCGGCGTGCGGCCAGGCCGTGGCAGCGAGTGCGGTGATGCCGGTGCAGACACGGCGGGCGGCTTCCGGAGCGGCGCCGCCCTCGGGCGGCCGGTAGCCGGGGACGGGGTCGCCGTAGATGAGGCGGAAGCCCTCGGGGTTGGCAAGCGCCCAGTTCCTGAAGGCGCGGGCCCATGCCTGGATCCGGGCGGCCGGATCCTGAGCGGGGGCGGCGTCCCAGGCGGCGTCCACGGTGTCGGCCAGCGAGGTGTAGACGTTGTTGATCAGCGTGGTGACCAGGTCGTCGCGGGTGGCGAAGTAGCCGTAGATGGCGTTGGCCGTCATGCCCATCTCGCGCGCGATGGCCCGCAGCGTGATCGCGTCCGGTCCCCCCAAGGCCATCAACTCCAGCGCGACCTTCTTGATCTCTGCGGTCGTCTCGGCCCTCAGTCGCTCGCGGCGCCCCTTGGTGTTTCCCACGCTTTCCATGACCATCCCCTCTACAGCGTCACAATACTACGTGTCGTATCAGTACTTCACGCCGTATAGTTTCTGCGCGCCGTGAAGAAGGGCGGCGGTACGATCAACCACCCAGGGAGAGCCATGCACATCGGAGTCATCGGGGCCACAGGCGGCATCGGCAGTCGCGTCGTCACCGAAGCCCTCGACCGGGGACATCACGTCACGGCGTTCAGCCGTGACGCCACGCGGATCGACGAGGACCGCAAGAACGTCGTCTGGAAGAGCGTCGACGTCCTGGACTCCGACGCCGTCGCCGCCGTCATACCCGGCCTCGACGTACTGATCAGCGGATTCCAGCCCGGAAACGCCACCAAGGACATCGCCGACACCGTGGCCCGCTCGATCGCCGACCCCACGGTGTACGCCACCGCCGCGCAATCACTCCTGAAAGCGCTGGAAAGCCACCCACGGACCCGGCTCATCGTCATCGGCGGTGCCGGCAGCCTGGAGACCGAGCCCGGAGTCGTCCGGGCCGACTCCGACGAACTCCTGCACGAAACCCTCGACAAGATCGGCCTGCCGAGGGAGTACGCCGCCGCGGTGCGCGGCCACCGCGACGCCTTGAACGTCCTGCGCACCTCCAACCGGCTCTGGACCTATTTCAGCCCCGCGGAGGACATCGCACCCGGCGAACGTACGGGCCGGTTCCGAATCGGTGGCGACCAGCCGGTACTCGACGCGGAAGGGCGCAGCCGTATCTCCATGGAGGACTCCGCCGTCGCCCTTGTCGACGAGGCCGAACTGCCGCGCTTCGTCCAACGCCGCTTCACCGTCGGCTACTGACCGACACCGACGGGCCAAGGCCACATCTGCCGGACGGCCCCGAATGTGCGCCGCCGCGCCGACAGGACCGGAGAGCCACGGAAGTTCGTTCGGGACCCCCATGGGGAAGTCCATGGACTTCCCCATGGGGGATATCGTGGCCGCTCGCAGACGCCTAGTACTACGTGACCGTGACCGTCACGACATGCCGACGAACTTTTTCACCCTGTTCACAGCACCCTCGGTGCCGCCGGAGCTCCAGCGCACGGTGAGTCCGGCGGTCACGGCTTCCAAGTCAGTGGCGAGCCCGGCGGGCGAGCATCTGAGTGAAGTCCCGTACGAGGCCGTGCGCTTGATCCAACTCGGGGCGAATATCGAGAAATGGCTTCAGCTGGGCGGTTTCGTCTTCGGCGTACGTGTCCGGGTGACGGGTGATCCAACCGACGACGGCGCGCACGGACGGCGTCGCGGAGGTGGGCTCCGGTGAGTCGGGCTGTTCCAGACGGCTGCAGGCCCAGTCCCGCAGGCTGGTGTAGGGCACCCGGGGCCGACGGGCAGCGAGTTCTTCGCGCAGCTCCTTGATGGTGACCGTGCCGTCGGTCTCGTCGATGCCTCGTCGCAGATAGGGCCTCATCGGGCAAGTTCCGCGCCTTGACCTCCACCGCCGCTGCGCCTACACCCTGCTCGACGGACGACCGGTGACAGCCCTGAACGTGCTCCAGGTCTGGAAACAGTCACAGCGAGAGGCACGCGTCCTTGCACAGCGTCTGTGGATGGCGACATACGCCAGACTCACCTCCGAAGAGTGCGCAGCCTTCAACACCCTGGCCCAGAACGAGCACCCGAATGCCCAACAGCTGCAGGAGAAGTTCACAGTCGTAGGCGAAGCCAACCTCGCCGACTTCGTCGCCGCTCTCAGCCGTCACCCTGTCTACCAAGGGCGTCTCAAGGACGTCCGCTTGAATGACATCGACGTCGCCATCGTCGATCCGGGCGTCCGGTGGACACCCACGGGGCGCTCCAGGCATGGGAGACCCTCAGGCGCTCCGACTCTGCCTCGACGGACTTCTTGGCATACCCCACGCTGACAGCCTCAACAAGCCCTCATGCAGAAGGAAACGCTGACCAGGCAGGAGACACGGTGGCGGACAAGTGCAGCGCCCGCCCCAGCAGAGAAAGGGCATCGCTTGCTTCATGCTTCAGCAGGCGGTCAGGAAGCCCTCGGCGCATCCTCCGCACCCGCCGCCGCACCGGCATGGTCATCCTCGACGACCAGCTGGCCCGCTTCCTCCAGCCCCAGGCCGCGTAACGAAGGACGTCAATCGAGCGCCCCGGCCTGATCGGAGCGCCCGTCGCGGTCGTCACGCACAGCACTGTGCAGCTCTGCGGCGGCCCCGCTGCCGTATCGCCGCAACAACCACACCCCGAACGCGACGTGGAAGACGTACACGCACACCTGCCACCAGTCCGGCGCCGCACCCGGCGAATGGATCTGGAAGAAGTCGTCCAGCCCGTGCACCACGACCATCGGCCAGACCGAGCCGATCGCGAAGCGCAGCCCGGCGCAGGCGAAGCCGAACAGCCCGGCGGACAGCATCTGCCACAGCGTGTCGTCCAACGGGGCGTCGAAGAACAGGTAGTTCTGCACATGACCGACGCCGAACAGGACGCCGACGCCGATCGCCGCGCGCATCGCCCCGAGCGGGGCAAGGACCTGCTGCACCAGGCCCCGGCTGGACACCTCCTCGTTGATGCCGACCCACAACAACGAGACCAACGAGCTGACGAGCACGGTCGTGCTGCCGTCGAGGCCCGCGAGGGCGTATGAGCAGGCGACAAGGAGCATGGGCACGGCCAGCCACCAGCGCCGCACCCGGCCGAGCGTCGCCACCCCGGACTTCCGCAGCCACCCCCACCGCCACAGAATCAACCAAGCACCGGCGAAGCAGACCGCGTTGACCACGGTCGCGCCGAGGCCGGGAAACCAGGACGGGGCGAGCGGCGGCAGGATCACCTTTGCGAACAGCACCAGCACGACATGCCAGGCGAGCGTCAACTCGACAGCTCCCCAGAGCGGATGGCGCGTCGCGTGGCCCCTCCAGCGATTCATCACGGGCCGAGCGTAGTCAGGAGAGCGCGGAGGAACGTGGCTCGTGCACAGGTTCAGGCGAAGACCACCGAGAGGGGACGTTTCCCTTGCGACATCACCGAGCATCCCCGTCGGGACCCCCGCGAACGTGTCAGTACCGGAGACTGGCCATCAACTTGCTTCCCAGCAGCGGTTTTGGCGCGCCGGGCAGGAGGGTGCAGGCCCCTCTGCGGGTTTTGGTGATCCGCCTGTTCCATGCCCAACGGCTCAGTTGGGTGACGAAGACGTTGGGGTCGGTGATGCCGAGAGCCGGCGCGAGCAACGCCATCGGTAAGAACGGTTCGCAAGATCACGGACGGGTCCGAGCGCACCTTCGCCCAGTGCTGGGCGAAGTGGCCACGGTCGTAGTGATACTTCCTGGTCACAGCCGCCATCCGCTGCAACTCGGGATCCGCCAACTGCTGCCAGAAGACCGGCAGGTCGCTGGCCTCAAGCCGGCGCAGAACTTGAGCGCGTAATACCCCTTTGTCGCATACACCTATTACGCATGGAGTTCCCGTGCCGTCGTGTTCGACCAGCAAGCGACTGGGCGGCACCGTTGGACCATCGAACCCGCCATGGCCTGGCTAGCCGGATGCCGCCGCCTGCCCCGCCGCTACGAAGCCAAGGCCGTCCATCTTCTGGCCTTCACCAGCATCGTCTGCACCCGCATCTGATACCGCCGGCTCGCTGGATGACGTGACCCGTAACCCGGCAGAGAGAGTGGGCACATCCAGCGTGTGACGCCGGGCCTGCCTGCCATGCTGACCCGATGTCGACACCTTCTTCACTCCGGGCGCGGGTATTCATGGCGATAGTTCTGGTCTGCTTGTCGGCACTGACCTGGTACTTTCCCGCACAACAGGTGGTCCGCTACACCTCTGGACATGAGGCCCGCACTGTCAGGGTGACTGGCCGGGAGGACGGCGAATGCCGGGCCGTCTGGGTCTTTCCGGGCGGCCATCGAGCCAGTGGGAAGGTCCCGGCGGATTACTGCAACGACGAATACACAGGGGAGGAATTCGCGATATTCGCCGGAGAGGACTGGGGGGTGCGGGAGCACAGCGATCTGCTGTGGTCCGCCGCTCAACAACTCACGCTCATTGTGCCTGGCGTCCTGCTGATGTGGCTGCTGGGGCGCGCGTGGGAGCGCAGGCGTCTGGCGACCCCAGTGCAGTCGTGACGATTCCTTCAAGCGGCTCAGGCACCACCGCCGAAAGATCGAACGGCCTGGCCCGCCGAATGCCGACGCTACGAGCGCACGCACCTGGTAGACATCGCCTGCGCCCTTACCTGCTATCGATAACTCGCCAAAGGAGATGGTTTCTCATACTGCAACGGTTCTTGTTGTGACTGCTGGCCAGGTCCGTCGCTGATGTGGTTATGGGTGGGTACCTCGCTGGTGTCGGTGTGTGGGCGGGTGAGTTGGAGCGGTTGCACGGGCGGTTTGTGCACCGGTTTGCGAGAACGCTACGCGGCACCGCGTGGCCGCACGCTGATCGCCCGCCGTCTGTATCTGCCCACGTCGTGGACGGATGACCGCGAGCGGCGTAGGCGGGCCGGCATCAGCGACGAGGCCTGCTTCGAGACGACGGCGGCCATGGCCAAGGCGATGGTCCGCCGGGTGATCGCGCAGAAGACTCCGTTCGGGTGGGTGACGGCGGACGCCGCCTACGGCTTCAGCAAGGGATGGCGGTTCGAGCTGGAGCAGGCCGACGTCTGCACGTCATGGCCACCGCCCGCCACGACACCGTCATCACCCACTGGGCCCTCGACCATTCCGTCCATGGCCTGTTCCGAAGTCCGCCCATGACACCGGCCCGACCGCCGGCACTGGGGGGCTCACGCCGGAACCGACGGCACCGCTGGGGCCACTCGACGCGGGCGACTTTATTCGGTTGCCGCTCCCCATGTCCGCCCCTCACCATGGGCGAGACACCGGGAGCTGCCCGGTGCTCCACGAGAGGAGGCACGACCGTGACTACGACTGCCCTCGGCCTGCCCGCAGACCGCCTCTCTCGCACCTCATGGAGCACCTCCAGCGATGTCTCACGACGATCTCTCGCAGCACCCTCAGCACCCGGCACTTCCTGACGACTTCATCGCCGACCCCTACCGCGACGTCCCGCCGCCGGACGATCTGGGCGACGTCGATGACCGGTTCGTCTTCGACTTCCGTCCCTACGACGACCTTGAGGACGGCCAGCGCTGGTCGACCTGGCTCAGCGTCGAACCCCTCTGCCGAGGCCCCGAGCCGCTCCCGGACTGGGTGGTGACCTCGCAGGGCGCGATCGACACCGAGCTCGGCGTCCTCAAGACCGGCAAGGAGGCCGACGTCCACCTCGTCGAGCGGGCTGACCCACTCGACCCCGCTGCCGGCGTGGTCATGGCAGCCAAGCGATACCGCTCCCCCGAGCACCGGGCCTTCCACCGCGCCGCGTCCTACACCGAGGGCCGCTCGATGAAGCGCTCACGTGACGAGCGGGCCCTCAAGCGGAAAAGCACCTTCGGCCGGCAGGTCGCGGCCGGCGAGTGGGCGGTGTCCGAGTGGGGTGCGCTGGTGCGGCTCTGGAACCTCGGGCTGCCGGTCCCCTATCCCGTCCAGATCGACGGCACCGAGATTCTGATGGAGTGGATCACCGTCGTCGACGAGGACGGCACCGTCGCAACCGCGCCCCGGCTCGCCCAGACTCGACCCTCACCCGAGCTGCTGGCGGCGTACTTCGCGCAGCTCACCGACGCGCTCGCGACGATGGTGCAGAACGGCGTCGTACACGGCGACCTCTCTGCGTACAACATCCTGGCGGCAGGCCAGCGGCTGGTCATCATCGACCTGCCACAGATCGTCGACCTGGTCGGCAACCTCAACGGGATGAGCTTCCTCCAGCGCGACTGCGCCAACATCTGCGGCTGGTTCCGCTCGCGGGGCCTCGATGTCGACGAGCACGCGCTGTTCGCGGAGCTGATGGCGCACGCCTTCTGAACCGAGCGGCTAGTCAGGACGTCCCGGCGGAAGACACGGGACGTCGGCCGCCCCTCGCACGCTCCCGAGGCGCCGCCGTACCGAGGGAGTCAGGGGCGGCGGGCCCGCCAACTCGTCAGGTAAGCCGACAACCTGCGGAAACACGCGGGAATCCGACGACCTCCGGAGGCGCTGCCGTTTCGCCGGGAACTTTCCCCATCAGCCTCATATGGCGCTCCCCCCGGCATCATGTTCCTGCCGCACTCAGTCACCAGTCCTTGAGAGGCTGCGCTACTCAGACAGGGCGGGGTCATCCAGCCCTTTACACAATGAGTTGCGCACGAACGCGAACGGCAGTGCCGAACGGCCGTCGGCCGAGCGGCGAACATCGCGCCCTTCCCGAGGAGTTGAACATGCCGGCCTTGGCGCTGGTGCCGTCATGCAGACCTGCCGCCCCCTCGGATGTGCGTCATAGCCGTTCTGCGAACAGCACGAAGAGCGAACGCCCGGCGTACTCCCGCACGCTCGGGCGATTCTCGCCCCCTGGGGCGTCCCCCTCACCTCAGCGTGGGAGGACGCCGTCTCGTACCACTGACACTTTATGGGGCTGCCGGAGGCGACTCGGCGGGGCACTACCGCGCCGGCATGCGGCACCCGCTCAACGGGCGGTGCCGAAGTCCTGGGTCCAGTAGCTGTTGGGCTGTGCGAGACCGACGCCGATCTCCTTGAACGTGCAGTTGAGGATGTTGGCCTTGTGGCCCGGGCTGGCCATCCAGCCCGCCATGACCTGCTCGGGAGAGGCGTAACCGTAGGCCACGTTCTCGCCGTAGGCGCTCCAGGTGTACCCGGCACCGGTGATCCGGTCTCCGGGGGAGGAGCCGTCGGACCCGGAGTGCGACATGTTCTGGTGAAGCGCCATGTCCTCACTGTGTGCCTGTGCGACCTTGGACAGGGTCTTGTTCAGGGTCAGGGCCGAACAGCCGACCTTGCTGCGCTCGGCATTGACGAGTTCCACGATGCGAGCGACGACTCCGGACGCCGGGGCGGTGGCCTTCGGGGTGCTCGACGGCTTGGGGGCCGCGGAAGCGGTGGTGGTGGTGTTCCGGGTGCTGGGCGACGCGGTGGTGCTGGGCTTGGGAGCGGTGGTCCGTGCGGTGTGCCAAGGCACTGTGGCCTTCGGCCTCGGCGCGGTGGTCTTCCCGGCGCTCGCAGGGGCGTGAGGAGTCTTCGTGGCGCTCGGCGCCGCCGATGCCGTCCACGAGGGCTCGCCGGCCTGGCCGGCGTTCCAGGGGCGGCCCCAGCTCGCGTCGTTCCACCAGGCCTTCTTGCCCCACGAGTCATTCGTTGCGCTGTTCTCGGCGCTGTTGGACCGGTGTCCGCCGCTGTCGGGCCAGTTGGTACAGGCCATGGCGGCGGACGGTATGCCCACGGCGCCCACGGCGACGGCAGCGATGACTATCCGCCGGTAATGTGTGTTCTTACGGTGTTTTCCCATGCGTAACCCGCTCCTGAGCTGCGGCGGCGTCCTGCGGGTCGTCATTCTTAGGACGCCTTCACATGGAGCGCAAAGGGACTCGGTACTAGCTCGCTTCGTAGGCTCGGGCGGCCCATGTCATGGGAGTGCGGCGCGCCGGTCCGGTTTCCGGCGCCTCTGCGGAATTCTGCCGCCCCGTCAGAATCCCTACGTGTGCGCAGAACGGGTGAAGGTGGCTCGCGCACGGAGAGCCCTGAATCCAGGCGCGACGCATGCGCACCCCAAGCCGGACAAATCCCATATGTCATCAGAGCAGCCTCTACTATCCGGCACGCATAGGTCCCGGATCCGCTGTGACGGATGTCACGGAATCATGCGTTCTGGTCTGGCCTGACCTGGATGCCGCGGGTCAGAGTGCGGAGCGGGCGAAGCTCGACGAGCAAGGCCCGCACAGCAGGGATACGGCGGCATGGAAACCGCCCACCAGCACGGCCTGGGCGGGCCTCGCGCGCCAGGCATGTCCGAGCGGACGGGGCGGGGGACGAGCAGGGGAGACGCCGGGACCAGGAAGCGTGACCTCGACGAGAACGAGCCCGAGGCACCCAGACCCAGCACCAGCACCAGCACCAGCACCAGCACCAGCACCAGCAGGAGGCTGACCACGATGATCGCCAGAGTCGTCGGGTAGACGAAGCGGCCTCCGCGGAGGGCAGCACCTTCTCCGCAGCCTGAAGGGCGCTGCGGGACCACGACCTCAACGCCGAAGGTCTCTCTCATCGCGTCCCCGTACGCGTCGGCGACCTTGGAAATGGCGTGCGTGAGCATCTGTTTCTCGTGCGCCATCACGTCCATGACGCGGTTGATCCAGGTCGGCTCGACGTCCACTCCCGTGAACTCGGGCGCGTGCCGGGACGAGAACGACGGCTCGGCACGGAACACGGGTCCGATCTCGAAGACCCTGTCGATGCCGGCCGCGACGGCCATCTGCTGGAAGAACTGTAAGGACTGACCACGGCTCTCTCGGCTGAGCCGCTCCTGCCGGAACGATCAGTAAGTCGAGGTTGAGTGAATCTTCGCGCGGGACCGATCGGCGGCCAACCCCCGCACGCCCACCCCTTGTCGCCCTCACCATGGGCGGAATCGGCGTATTTCGGCGGCGCCCTGGTGCCCGCCACGACCGCGGCGGCCACCGCCCGGACCTCCCAAGTGAAGTGAATCCCGTTGTGAACGAGGTGGACCGTGTTCCGGACAATCAGCAGATTCCGTCGCGTGGCGGGAACGACAGCCGTTCTCGCCGCGATGGCACTGACCGCAAGCGCGTGCGCCGGCCAGGACTCGGCGTCGGCGGGTGGCAACTCCTCCGAGATCCACATCGGCGCGTGGCTGCCCCTCGCGGGCTCCACCGCCACGTACGGCGTGGCCGAGAAGGCGGGCGCGGACGCGTACTTCAAGGTGCTCAACGCCCAGGGGGCGTCAACGGCCACAAGATCGAGTGGACCGTCAAGGACAACGCGGCCGATCCGCAGCAGACCGTGCAGATCGCACGTCAACTCGTCGGCCAGGACAAGGTCGTGGCCATCGTCAACGCGAACGGGACCTCTCAGGCGGAGGCCGCCTTCCCGTTCGTCCTCAACCAGTCCAAGGTGCCGGTCCTCAACGAGGTGGGCGGCGCCGAGAACTGGTACAAGCCGCCGCGCGCCGGCCTGTTCGGCACCCAGACCCTCTATGAGGACCAGGCCGCGGCGGTCGCCGCGTGGGCCGTGCAGGACGGCGCGAAGAAGATCCTCGTCGTGCACAGTGACCCGGCCGCGTTCGTGAACGTGGCCGAGCAGGTGGCGCCCGTCGCGAAGAAGGTGGACCCCTCGGTCGAGGTCGACCGGCTGCCGGTCAAGTACCAGACCACCGACTACACCCCGGTGATCAGCAAGGTGAAGTCGGCGAAACCGCAGGCGGTCATCCTGATCCTCACCTCACCCGAGGCAGCCGCCTTCCTCAAGGAGGCCAAGTTGCAGGGCCTCTCCCTGCCCACCTACGCCTACGCCCCGGTGGCCGCGGAGTCGACGATCGCCCTGGCCAAGGACGCCGCCGAGGGTCTCAAGGCCGTCCAGCTGGTCAAGGCGCCCTCGGACGACGATCCCGCGGTGAAGGAGTTCCGGTCCGCGATGGCCAAGTACGAGCCCGGCCAGACCGCGGGTTTCCTCGCCCTGTGGGGCTGGAGCAACGCCAAGGTCTTCGCCGAGGTCGCGAAGACGGTCAAGGGCCCCGTCACGGCCCAGTCCCTCACCGCGGCGTACCAGAAGGCGACCAAGGTGGACCCGGGGGTGTCGCCGGTCATGAGCTTCAGCGCGGGCAATCACCTGGGTACGCGCAGCGTGCAGAAAATAGTGGTGAAGAACGGCGTCTGGACATCCGTCGGCGACTTCTACACACCCCCGGCACGCGACTGATCGCCCGCCTCGACAGGGTGGTGCGGCCTGACCCAGCGTGAGCGCAGGTTCCGGCACCCGGGCCGCAACCGTTGCCGGAGCATCCAGCGGGACCAGGTCACAGCAGCCCCGGGTGATCTGGGCCGAGGCGGACGGCGTGCTGCGCCTGGCGTCAACGTGCGAACTTCTCGATGGCCGCCGGGGTGATTGGGGTGAAGAAGTTGACGAGGTTGCCGTCGGGGTCACGGAACAGCAGCGACCGGTTGCCCCAGGGCATCGTGGTGGGCCCGTTGACGAAGTCGGTGACGAAGCCGGTCAGGTTCTGGTGCACGCGGTCCACGTCGTCGACGCGGAACTCGGTGATCACGCTGTGGTTGTCCGCCGGGCGGGCAGAGCCCGGGGCGAACAGCGGGACGGTGCGGGTGCCGGCGATCGCGAGGGTCGCGTTGGGGGTCTTGAGTTCGGCGAAGTCCTCCGTGGCCCACATCGCCTGCACCCCTGTGGCCCGCTCGTAGAACTCGACGAGGCGCGGGACGTCTCCGGTGATGATGCGGATCGAGACGAAGTCCATGGTGATCTCCTGGGCTGATGGGTGTTGCTGCACGTCGTAGGCTAGGAGAAATAGTGGACAGAATCGGTCCTGTATTCGCATTAGGCTGTACCCATGCCTCGACCCACCGGCCGCGTGCTGACACTCCTGGAACTGCTGCAGTCGGGCGGCACCCGGACGGCGGCCGAACTCGCCGACCGGCTCGGCGTCGACGGGCGCACCGTGCGGCGGTACGTGGATCACCTGATCGACCTCGACGTGCCCGTGGAGTCGGTGCGCGGCCGCTACGGCGGGTACCGACTCGCCCCCGGGTACCGTTTGCCTCCGCTCATGCTCAGCGATGACGAGGCGCTGGCCGTGCTGCTCGGCCTGGTCGCCGGCCGCCGAACAGGGTTGACGACGGCGGAGCGCACGGCGAGCGAGACGGTGTCGGCCAAGATCCGGCGGGTGCTCCCCAAGCACGTCGCCCACCGGCTCGACGCACTCCTGGAATCCCTCGCCTTCACGGATCAGCCCGGTGAGTTCGCCACCCCGGACGCCGGCGTGCTGCTCACCATCGCCGATGCGGTACGCCACCGCCGACCGGTCTCGCTCCGATACACCGACCGCGACGACCGGCACAGCCAACGCACGCTGCACGCGTACGGGATCGTCGCCCACTCGGGCCGGTGGTACGTCACGGGCACGGACCCCGAGATCGGCGAGGCCCGAACCTTCCGACTCGACCGCATCGCGGACGCGAGGACCCTGCCCGGCTCATTCGAGGCGCCCGTGGGTCCCGATCCGGCACAGCGCCTGTTGTCAGGGTTCGCCACGGCCGAGTACCGGCACGAGGTGACCTTGCGGATCCACGGGACCGTTGAGCAGATCCGCGCCCACTTTCCCGCCAGCGTCGCGAGCCTGGAGGAGCACACGCCCACGGCGGACAAGGACCGGGCGACCGAGCGCTGGCTGCGCGTCGAACTACGGGCGGAGCGGCTCGACTGGCTGCCTCCGGCACTCGCCGCACTCGACCGGCCGTTCGTCATCGAGCGCCCCGACGAACTGCGCGACCTCGTCATCGCGCTCGCCGATCGCCTCGCGTCCTACGCCCGCCAAGCCTGACAGTGCGAAACCAACGTCATGAGAGGGCACACTCTCCCGCGCCACCGACAAGGTCGGCGAGGAACTCCAGCGGGCGGTTGCGCCAGGCCATGTCGCCGTCGGGATCAACCGAGCGCCTGCCAACAGGAAATGCGGCGGTGCCCACGACCGGCCCGGAGCCGGCCCCCGAAGGGCTTCCGGAGTCGACCGCTCAGGCTGCGCGCGTGAACTACAGCGAACTCGAGGCGGACATCCTCCGACTGATCGTCGAAGCCACCGAGGACGGCGTTCGTGCCTTCGGGGAGGAGACGGTCACTCGTCTGGTGCGGCCGGAGCTGCTGCGCGGTGCGGCCGAGGACGAACTCACCGAAGACGCCCGGGCGGCACTCACCCATGCCTGCGCGAACGTCCTGACGATCAGCGCCGCCGAGCTGCACAACGCGATTGCGACGATTTATGACGGCATCCTGGTCGATGACGATCTGGACGCCGGAGTCCTCACCGCCATCAGTGCGTTGGCACACTGGAAGAGCTACTTGGAGCAGAACCGGCGCGGCGAGCTTTACGAACTCGCCATCCGTTCCATTGAGGACGTCGACCACGAGGTGTCCGCCGACCTCGACGACTTCCTCGCCACGCCGGAGATGGCCGCTGAGTACGAGCGTATCCGTCGGCTGCTGGACCCCGGCGCGAAGTAGGGGCGCCGGACCCGCCGCAGACGGTCCGGGAACCCAGCCCGTGATCATCCCCGTCCGCTCCACGCTGTAGCACCGCCCGACCGTGTACGCCTGGCACCTGGCGGCATGACCTGTCACAGGCTCACCACGACGATGCGGGCCACCGGGCGGGATGCCTGTCGCCGCTCAGTCCCCGACCCGTACCAGCCCGCTCTCGTAAGCGAAGATCACCGCGTGGACACGGTCCCGGAGGCCGAGTTTGGTCAGGATCCGGCCGAGGTGGGTCTTGACGGTCGTCTCCCCGACGAAGAGGCGGTCCGCGATCTCGCCGTTGGCCAGTCCCCGGGCGACCAGGGCGAGGACTTCTCGTTCACGCTCGGTGAGAGCCGCCAGGCGGCGCTGGGCGGGCGCGGACGCGGGGGCGTGCAGGACGAAGCGTTCGACCAGGCGCCGGGTCAGCGAGGGCGCCACCATGACCTCGCCCCGCAGTATCGCGGACGGTCACCAGGATCTCCTCGGCGCGGGCGTCCTTGACGAGGAACCCGTTCGCGCCGGCGCGCAGGGCCGCGTAGGCGTATTCGTCGAGGTCGAACGTGGTGACGACGAGGATCCGCGGCCCGTGGGGCTGCGCGCAGAGGTGTTCGGTCGCGGCGAGGCCGTCCAGACCGGGCATGCGTACGTCCATCAGGACGAGGTCCGGTTCCAGTGCGGCCACGCCCGCGATCGCCGCGTCGCCGTCGGCGGCCTCGCCCACCACGGTGAGGTCGGGCTGGCTGTCGACGACCATGCGCAGCCCCATCCGGATCAGCTCCTGGTCGTCGCAGATCAGCACCCGGGACGATGACGCAGTACGAGTCGGTGGCTCGATCGGGCCGGTCATGAGGTCGCCGGAGTCGGCTTCGGCGCGGCGACATGCAGGGTGGCGGCGACCCGGTAGCCGCCGTCAGGTGTGGGTCCGGCGTCGACGCTCCCGCCGTACAGGGCGGTGCGCTCGCGCATGCCTGGGAGTCCGCGACCGGAGGAGAGCAGCGGGGCGGGGGGCTCTGCGGCGGCTCCCCCTCCGGCGCCATGCGATGACCGAGGGCACCGGTCTGGAGCGGGCCCGGCTCGTCGTCGAACTCGGCCCGGGGACCGGGGTGTTCACCGACGCGATCCTCGCCCGGCTCACGCCCGGCGCACGACTCGTCGCGGTCGAGCTCAACCCGGTGCTCGCCGCCCGGCTGCCGGCCACCCGGCGCGACACACGGCTGACCGTGGTGGAGGGTTCGGCCGCCGAGCTGGCCGCCGCGGTGGGCGAACCGGTCGACGCGGTGGTCTCCGGGCTGCCGTGGACGGTCATGCCGCGGCAACGGCGCGGGCACATTGCGCGGGTGGGCCGGCCGCGGCACCGCGGTCGTAGTGCTCCACCCAGCGCACCCCCTCGTCTCCTTCCGGCAAGCGGGTCGAGGCGACCCCGATCCCCTCCCGACACCAGGAACGCCCGGTCGACGCTGCCGGTCCGCATGAGACGGGCCAAGCGGGTTACTCGTGGGTCGTGCTGAGAACCGGAATGATCGCGATGGTCGTGGGCGCCGCCATCGCAGTGGTCGCTGTGGCCGTGGTGGTGTCGCCCTGGTGGTGGGTGGCGGCGGTACCGCTGGCCGTACTCGGCGCGATCGGTGTGTGGGATCTGGCCCAGCGACGCCACTCGGTGCTGCGCAACTATCCGGTGATCGGGCACGCCCGCTTCCTGCTGGAGCGCATTCGTCCCGAGTTGCAGCAGTACTTCGTCGAGCGGAACTTCGACGGGCGGCCCTTCGACCGGGACATCCGCAGCATCGTCTACGAGCGGGCCAAGGGCACCGCCGCGGAAGAGCCGTTCGGCACCGAACGCGACGTGTACCAGGCGGGTTACGAGTACCTGGTTCCGTCGATGGCTCCGCGCCCGGTGCCCGAGCACCCGCCGCGCGTACGGATCGGGGGCCCGGACTGCACCCGGCCGTACGACATGGCACTGCTGAACGTCTCCGCGATGAGCTTCGGCTCGCTCTCCGCCAATGCCGTCCTGGCGCTCAACCAGGGGTCCGCGGCAGGCGGTTTCGCGCACGACACCGGTGAGGGCGGGCTGTCCGAGTACCACCTGCGCCCGGGTGGTGACCTGGTGTGGGAGATCGGGACCGGCTACTTCGGCTGCCGGACCGGGGACGGGGACTTCGACGCCGGGGAGTTCGCCGAGAAGGCGTCGGGCGAGAGCGTCAGGTGTGTGTCGCTGAAGCTGTCGCAGGGTGCCAAACCCGGGATCGGCGGTGTACTGCCCGGGGCCAAGGTGAACGCTGAGATCGCCCGGGTGCGGGATGTCCCCGAGGGCGAGACGGTCATTTCCCCGTCGTACCACCGGGTGTTCTCCACGCCTCGTGAACTCGTCCGTTTCATCGCACGGATGCGGGAACTGTCCGGCGGCAAGCCGGCCGGCTTCAAGCTGTGCCCCGGTTCACGGCGCCAGTTCCTCGCCGTGTGCAAGGCGATGACCGAGGAGGCACCGCACCCGACTTCATCATCGTCGACGGCGGGGAGGGCGGTACAGGTGCCGCACCGCTCGAATTCGCCGACCACATCGGCACACCGCTCACCGAGGGCCTGATGACCGTGCACAACGCCCTGGTCGGCGCGGGCCTGCGGGACCGGATCCGGATCGGCGCCAGCGGCAAGATCGCCACCGGGGCCGACCTCGTCAAACGCCTGATCCAGGGCGCCGACTACGGCAACGCGGCCCGCGCCATGATGTTCGCGGTCGGGTGCATCCAGGCCCAGCGCTGCCACACCAACTCCTGCCCCGTCGGCGTCACCACCCAGGACCCGCGACGGGCCCGCGCGCTGGACGTCGGCGACAAGGCCGCGCGCGTACGACGCCTCCAGGAGGCCACCGTCGGCAGCGCCCTCCAGATCATGGCCTCCATGGGAGTCACCGACCCCGCCCAGCTCCACCCCCACATGCTGCGACGCCGCATCGACCCGCAGACCGTGCGCTCCTACGACGTGCTGTACGACTGGCTGTCCCCCGGACAACTGCTGGTCGAGCCGCCCGCCGACTGGAAGGCCGCCGACCCCGACCACTTCACCATCTGATCCGCAGGAATCCGTGGCCCGAACCGTCGCCCGCGTCATCGTGGACGCCCTGAGCGAACTCGGCGTCCGCCAGGTGTCGGCGTCGTGGGACGCGCTCAACGCCCTCACCGACGACGTGGAGCGGGTCGGCTGCCGCCACGAGGAGGCGGCCGCCTTCACGCGACCTGCTTGCCGGCCGCCACCCTGCTGATGAGCCGCAGGTCGCGCGGGGCTGCTGCTCCAGCAGATCCGCGGACGCCGTGCGGTAGACGGCCTCGCGCGAGTCCTGGCCGACGAGGGAGCGCGCGTCGCACTCGTTCCGCTGGCCCTGGCACGCGCACATCCTCTGGTCCTCCGACAGCCTCTCGCGGGACTTCGAGGACCTGCAGCTCACCCTCGGATACGGGCCGGGGCCGGACTGCCTGGCCGGCGGCGGCGTGGTGCGCGTGCCCGATCTGGGCCGCGTGCGAGAGGACCGCTGGCCCACTCTCCTCATCGAGGCGTCCGCCCTGAACGTGCGGGCGGAGTTCTGCTTCCCCCTGCACATCGGTGACATCACCCTCGGCGTACTGACCCTGGTCAGAAGGACCCCAGGGCACCTGACACCCCTGCAGGGCGACGATGTCGACGTACTGGCCGTCGCCCTGACCAAACGCGTCCTGGATCTCGGGAGCCCGCTGCGGTCGGCCGCGGAAAACCAGGACCTGGTCGCCCCGGTGCTGCACCATGCGGTCCTCCACCAGGCGACCGGCATGGTCAGCGTCCAGCTTTCCGTAACCCTGGCAGAGGCTCTGCTGCGGCTCCGTGCCTACGCCTACGGCAACAGCCGCACCCTCACCGACACAGCCCGGGACGTCGTGGACAGGCGGCTGCGGCTCGAACCCGACCCGCACCCGACGAACGTCACCGAAGACGAAGACGAGGACTGATCTCGATGGCACCCCGTGAACAGCAACTCACCGAAGTCTTCGTCGAGGTGGCCGACTCCCTGATCGACGACTTCGACGTCATCGACCTCCTGCAGAAGCTGTCCGTGCACTGCCTGGAACTGCTGGATGTCGCCGCCGTCGGCATCCTGCTCGCGGACGAGAACGACAAGCTCCACGTTCTCGCCGCCTCCGACGAACACACCCGGCTGCTGGAACTCTTCGCTCTCCAGCACGACCAGGGCCCCTGCGTCGACTGCTACCACGACGGCCTGCCGCGGATCAACGTCAGCCTCGCCGACCCCACGGCAACCACCAGGTGGCCACAGTTCGCCCGCAGCGCCCAGGACACCGGTTTCGTCTCCACCAACGCCCTGCCGCTGCGGCTGCGCGGACGGGTCATCGGCGCGCTCAGCCTGTTCAGGGCTGGGCCCGAGCCGCTGGCCGAAGAGGATCTCACCCTCGCCCAGGCCCTCGCCGACGTGGCGACCATCGCCATCCTCCAACAGCGCACGCTTGCCCACAGTGAGGCCGAGCGTGACCAGCTCCAGTACGCCCTCAACAGTCGCATCGTCATCGAGCAGGTCAAGGGGATCCTTGCCGAGCGATGGCAGATGTCCATCGACGAGGCGTTCAGCATCTTCCGCGCGTACGCTCGCGCCCACAGCCGCAAACTCTCCGACCTCGCCCGGGCCATCGCCGACGGCACGCAGGCTACCGACCCGATCCGCGCCTTTCCCTCGCGGGCAACGGAAACGGACAGCTGACACCTGCCGAGTTCGTCCACCGATCGTTCCCACCGTGCCGAGGGGTGATCGCTGGCTTGCTCTCGCCGGCGCATGGTGAACGCCTGGCCGGAGGCGCGCTCGCCTCCCCGTGACAGGAGGTGCTGCCACGGCCTGGGTTCGCCGTCGCGCCGTTCAAGGGCGGCCATGCGGGCGCGACGCTTGCGGTGGATGCCCTGGGTGTTCGACCAGGATCGGCGACCTGTCCTCACGGAAGATGGGCAGGGAGGCCGCGCTCGCCCCCATGCGAGTCAGCCTCCGGAGTAAGCGCCGGGCCGCCCGGTCCCGCAGATGCCAAGTGACGAGACCACGTCCCGCGCCGTGACCATGAAGCCTGAGCAGGACCGCGTACAGCGCCCGGGTAATCACACACCACGGACCGCCGAATCGAGACACCCACGCGCCCGACCGGGACGTCTCAAAAAGATCCTGTTACGAGCTCGCAGGCGTGGAGGAGCGACTGGTGGGCACACGGCGCTTCGGAGGTTGACAATTATGGTTCCCCTGCTTCTCGTTCTTCTACTGGCCCTGATTCTTTTCGGTGCGGGTTTCGCACTGAAAATTCTGTGGTGGGTCGCGATCGCCGTGCTGGTCCTGTGGCTCGTCGGGTTCGTCGCCCGTCCGAAGGGTGGGAGTGGCCGCTGGTATCGCTGGTAGTTGACCGGCGAAAGTATTTCCCGTGCAGGCCGGAGAGAATTATGGATTCCGGCTTGAATGCGGGGCGTGTAACCCCGGATGCGGGGCACTCGCAATCAAGGCGGTCGAAGAAACCGCTGTGTAAGACGTACGGAAAAGGAGGATCGGCGGGAACCCCTGCCGTCCTCCGTTACCGGAGGAGTTGTTTTCGCGTGACTGAGAACGTGTGGAGTTACAAGTCGACCGCGGGTCGCCTGGCGGACGCCGACCTCACTGGATACAAGGTCGAGGCAACGGACGGCAGTATCGGCAAGGTCGACAAGCACTCCGACGAGGTCGGTGACGCCTACCTGGTGGTCGACACCGGTGTGTGGATCTTCGGCAAGGAGGTCCTGCTCCCGGCGAGCACGGTCGTGAGCATCGACCCGGGCGAGAAGAAGGTCTTCGTCGGCCTGGCCAAGCAACAGATCAAGGACGCCCCGGAGTTCGACCGCGAGAAGCACCTCGGCGACCCGGGTTACCACGACGAGCTGGGCACCTACTACGGCGCGGGAGGCGCCCCGTACGGCGGCCCGCAGGTCTGATCCGACGCCTGCTCTGAGCACCACGGCCCCGGGACTCCATGACGAGTCCCGGGGCTCTCGCGTGCCCGGGGTGCAAGTTCAGGCGATGCGTGGGGATCGGGAACGGAGACCACTCACATCTCCCACAGCCGCCGCCGTCGCTCAGGCTCTCCACGCGACCGGCCTGTCAGGACCGGGCCGCGTCGAGGACCATAGACCTGCCCGGTCCGAAGTGTCAGGGGACGTCGGTGAACTTGAACCTGTCGGCGTGGTCGCCAGTCCCGCCGTCGAAGGCCGGACCGACTGGTCCTGGCGGAGTGGTCGGACTGGCCGGGGACCGCAGCCGCGTCTGTGACCTGATCGTCGGCAGGTGCCCGCCGGCTGATCTCGTTCCGTGCCGCCCGGTTCCGCTCGGCTGGCTCAGTCCGCCGGGTGGCCTGGGGTGACGTCATGGGTGTCGTTCAGCGTCAGTAGCGGGGTTCTGTTGCCCGTGGGGTTGTCCGCCGCCTCCGGAGCCAGCAGGAAACCGACGTGGTCACCGCCGTCGATCCGGCTCTCCACGCGGCCGACGAACCAGGCGGGGGCCTCATCGAGGATCAGCGTTCCGCCCGGTCCTGGATGCCACGGGACGTGGCTGAACTTGTCGGTGCGGTCGCCGGTCTCGCCGCCGAAGAGCCGGGCCAGCCGGTTCTGGTCGCGGCGCAGGAGATGGACCGCGAGGCGTTCGGCACGCTCGGCGACCCGGCACGTCCGGTTGGCTTTGGACAGCCAGACCATGAACCGGGCGGGTTGAATGGAGCACTGCGAGGCGAATCCGACCAGGCAACCGGCTCTTTCCCGGCCGGCCTCCGCGGTCACGACGTACATCGGATAGTCGAGCAGGTCGGTGAAGGGATCAAGATCGGTCACGCTGCTTGGCTCCAGCCTCAAGAGATCGGATATCGGTTCACTCCGCGCCCTGTCGGTGTGAGGCTACGGCGCCCGGATGATCGTAGAGGTGACCGTTGTGCCGTGTGAGGTCCGTTTCACCGGGCACTCGGAGCACTGACGCATTGGCCGGGTGTGCCCTGCGAGGCTCGCCCGTGAGGCGCCCCCTCGCATGGAGCCACCCGACGGGTGCGTCCGGTGAGACGCTCGGGGCGCGAGCTGCGAGGTACAGACGTGATCGACATGACGACCCGGAACGACGACGGAACCGGCTCGGTGCTGGCCCCGTGGCGGGTGTACGCCCCCCAGCACGACACCCAGCTGCTGGCCCAGGCCCTGGACCGGGAGCACCTGCCCGCGGGAGCCGCCGTCCTGGACATGGGCACCGGCGCCGGAGCTCTCGCCCTGGCCGCGGCCCGGCGGGGCGCCCGCGTCACCGCCGTCGACAGGACCTACCGGGCGGTCCTGGCCACCCGGTTCAACGCCCGGCTCGCCCGCCTGCCCGTCGAAGTCCTCCACGGAGACCTGTTCGGCCCGGTCACCGGCCGCCGGTTCGACCTCGTCGTGAGCAACCCGCCCTACGTCCCGGCACCCGGGCCCGTCCCCCGCCGACATCGTGCCGCGGTGGCGTGGGACGCGGGTGTGGACGGACGCCTCCTGCTGGACCGGATCTGCCGCCGCGCGCACACCTCGCTGCGCCCCGGCGGTGTACTGCTGCTCGTGCACTCCGCCCTGTGCGGCATCGCACCGACCCTGGCCTGCCTGGAACGGTCAGGACTCCAAGCCCGGGTGACCGACCGACGTCTCGTGCCCTTCGGCCCCGTGCTCCGCTCGCGCGGGGCGTGGCTGCGCGAGCAGGGGCTCCTCGACGCCGGCGAGGACAAGGAAGAGCTGGTGATCATCCGTGCCGAACGAGCCCGCTGAACCATCACGCCGCGTCACCCTGACGAGCGACGGACCGATCCTCGTCGAAGGACCGGTCGAGGTCGTGCTCGACGACGGAAGGACCGTGTGCTCGGACCGTTTCACCGTCGCGCTCTGCGTCTGCCGGCGCAGCCGGGCCTATCCCTGGTGCGACACCAGCCACCGCGCCCGGGAGAAAAGGCGGAGCGCATGACCACCACTGCGACGACCGCCCACGGCCAAGCCACCGGCGCCGCGCTGCCACGCAGCAGGGGCGAGCTCTCCCGCACGGTCCGCCAGGCCCTGACCCGGCCCGCCGGGACGCCGTTGCCGCAGCGGGTGACCGCGGTGCACGCGGACCCCTACGGGAACGATCTGCAACTGGCCCTCTACCTCTGCTACGAACTCCACTACCGCGGCTTCGCCGGCGTCGACCCCGGGTGGGAGTGGGAACCCGGCCTGCTGCGTCTGCGGGCGGAGATGGAACACCGCTTCCTGTCCGCGCTCCGCGCCGACGCCGGATCGCCGCGCACGGCCGAGGAAGCCCTCGCGGACCTCCTCGTGGAACCGGTCGACGCCGACGGGCCCTCCTCGTTCCTGAAGGAGCGAGGAGAGTTGTGGCAGTTCCGCGAGTACGCGGCCCAACGCTCCCTCTACCACCTCAAGGAAGCCGATCCGCACGCCTGGGTCATCCCGCGACTTACGGGACGCGCGAAGGCCGCGATGGCCGCCGTGGAGTACGACGAGTTCGGCGCCGGACGACCCGAGCGCATCCACGCCCGGCTGTTCGCCGACCTGATGACCGACCTCGGCCGTACCTCACTGCGCACACCGCTGTGACAGCGCGCATGCGGTACGAGCACGATGCCGGGGTACTCGGGAGCCCGGGCAGCGACCGGTCTCGGACGAACCGCCCGGGGTGACGGACAGAGGCGAGACCTGCTGTCCGGCCCACGTACGGCGAGAGGCGCGGAGGCCCTGCGGGCCCCTGCCCGTTCGAGGCAGTCGAGGAGAGGCATCGCGATGTCCGCGCAGTCCGAGTCCGGGTCCGGGTCCACTCGGGAGGAGCACGGCGCTGTGGAAGGGCCGGGCTCGCATGTCTTAGACCCCGGCCCGGCGGATGGCGCCCGGACATCCTGGACGGCGCCCCAGCAGCCGCCGCATCTGTATGCGCGCGGTGGGCGTAGGCGGTCATGGGTGACCGTGGGGTTCGCCCTGGGCCTGGGCGCAAGCCTGGCATGGCTCGCCGTCCAGACCGTCATGCGGGTCAGTTCCATGCTGACCTTGCTGCTGCTGGCGGTGTTCATCGCGATCAGTCTGGAACCGCTCGTCGTCTGGTTCACGCGCCGAGGGCTGCGGCGCGGCTGGGCCGTAGCGATCGTCCTGACGGGGTTCGTCGTCATGCTCGGCGGGTTCCTGGCGCTGGTCATTCCGCCGGTGTCCAAGGAGATCTCCGCGCTGGTGGACGCGGTGCCCGGCTGGTTGGAGCAGCTCCACGACCACCAGTCCACGATCGGCCGCCTGGAGGACCGCTTCCACCCGGTCGAGAAGGCCAAGGAACAGATCGGTTCAGGAGGCGGAGCGTCCGGCCTGGCAGGAGGCGTCCTGGGCGCGGGCCAAATGGTCCTGAGCACCGTCACGTCCACGGCGATCGTGATCACAGTGACCCTGGACTGCATGGCGGCGCTGCCGACCATCAAAGACTTCTGCTACCGCTTCGTGGCGGTCAGCCGCCGTGAGCGCGTCGAGGGCGTGGCCGAAGAGATCATGAACCGGATAGGCAAGTTCATGCTCGGCAACCTCGTCACCTCGGGGATCGCCGGCGTGGCGACCTTCGGCTGGTGCGCGGCCACCGGTGTCCCGTACGCCGCCGCACTGGGCATCTTCACGGCCCTGATGGACCTGATCCCGATCGTCGGCTCCACTCTCGCCGGCATCATCGTCAGTCTCGTCGCGCTGTCCGTGTCCCTGCCCATCGCGCTCGCGACGGCGGTCTTCTACGTCGTCTTCCGTGTCGCCGAGGACTACCTCATCGTGCCGAGGGCCATGAAGTTCGCCGTGGACGTCCACCCGTTGGTCACCGTCCTCGCGGTACTGGTCGGCGGGGCGCTCCTCGGCATCATCGGCGCCCTCGTCGCCATCCCGGCGGCCGTCGCCGTCGGACTGGTCCTCGACGAGTACCTCTTCCCCAAGAAGGAACGGCAGTGACGGCGTGTTTCCCGATGGAGGCCCTCCGCCTCTCCCGTCCTCCCGGACGGGTGGACCCGGTGCGGGTCCGGGAAGCCGAGGCACCGTGTCTGTCGTGCGTACGACGATCTGCTACCAGTGCAATCGCCGGGCGACCATCGTCCCGGAGGGTGGGGCCGACCGGCTCGCCCTCGGGCAGAGAGGATCGCCGGGCCGCCCTCCTGGTGGAGGGGTTCGCTCCGGCCGTCGGTCACTCCATGTCGGCGAAGGCGCTGGAGTCCAGGTGTCCGAGGAGGTCGGCGGGGTCCCGGTACACCGCCTGGGCACCGGCGGTCTCCAGGTCCGCACGCGGGATCCCGCCGGACAGCACTGCCACGGGCGTCACTCCGTCCCGATCGGCGGCCTTCATGTCCCAGACGGTGTCGCCCACGAAGACGGCCCGTTCGCTCGGCACCCCGGCCAACTCTCTGGCCTGTTGGACAGGGTCGGGGGCGGGTTTGCCGTCGGCGACGTCGTCCGCGCTCGCCGCCCCGAGGATGACGTCGTCCGCGTCGATGGCACGCCGTAGTGCGGACAGTTCCGCGCCGCTCGCCGACGTCGCCAGGACGATTTCCCACCCCCGTCCGGCAAGTGCGCGCAGCAGATCGCCCGCCGCGTCCAACGCCGGCAGCCGCTCGAAGTACGTGGCGTAGAGGGCGTGGTGGGCCGCGGAGAGTTGCTCGTCCTCATCGGGATCGCGGCCGTCGCCGAGCAGATGGTCCAGCAGGTCGCCGCCGCTGAGGCCCACGGCCCGGTGGATGTCACGCATGGGGACGTGGTGGCCCGACTGCCGGAAAGCCTCCCACCAGGTGACAACATGCAGGTGGTTGGTATCGACGAGCGTTCCGTCGACGTCGAAGATCGCGGCGCGGCTCGTGGTCATCTGGGTCTCCTCGCCCTCTCACAGGTCACGGAGGGCAGGCAGCAGCTTGTGCTCGGCCCATTCCAGGAAAGGCTCCTGGTGCTCGCCGCCGATCTGCACGAGGGCCACCTCGGTGAACCCCGCGTCGGTGTAGGGGCGCACGGCCTCGACGACCGCCTGCACGTCGTCGCCGCAGGGAATGGACTCGGCCACGTCCTCGGGCCGTACGAACTGGGTGGCACCCGCGAACGCGGCGGGTCCCGGCAGCTCCGAGTTGACCGGCCAGCCGCCGCCGAACCAGCGGAACTGGTCGTGGGCGCGGGCGATCGCCGCGTCGCGGTCGGTGTCGTAGCAGATCGGCAACTGGCCGACCCTGGGCTTGCCCGTGCCGCCGTACCGGTCGAACGCGGAGATCAGTTCCGGCCTGGGTTCGGTGGCGATCACGAGGTCGGCGAGACGGCCGGCGAGTTCGCAGGAGCTGTCGCCGGAGACGGCGACACCGATCGGCAGGGGTGTGTCGGGCAGGTCCCACAGTTTCGCGTTCTCCACGTCGAAGTGGGCACCGTGGTGGTTGACGTTCTCCCCCGCCAAGAGCGAGCGGATGATCCCCACGGCCTCCTCCAGCATCGCCAGCCGGACGTGCGCGGCGGGCCAACCGCCCCCCACCACATGCTCGTTGAGGTTCTCCCCGGAGCCGAGTCCCAGGCGGAACCGCCCCTGGGAGAGAAGTTGCATCGTGGCGGCCTTCTGCGCGACGACGGCCGGGTGATAACGGGTCGTCGGGCACGTCACATACGTCATCAGAGGAATGCGTTCGGTGGCCTGCGCGGCGGCACCCAGCACGCTCCACGCGTAGGAGGCGTGGCCCTGGGACTCCAGCCAGGGGAAGTAGTGGTCGGACGTGACCGAGAAGTCGAAACCGGCGCGCTCCGCGCCGACGACATGCCCCACCAGCTCCCGCGGACCGGCCTGCTCGGTCATCATCGTGTACCCGATCTGCACCATCGCGCTCATCTCCTCGTGGGTCGGGGTCGTGCGAGAACGGTCTTCCGTCCCGTCACCGCTTCGTCGTGAGCCGCAGGTCCATCTCCTGCTCCTGGTCGCCCGACGCCGCGCCACGCTCGTCCACGGCGAACGCGACACCCAAGGCTGCACGGAACTGATCCACGGCGACGTAGCCGCCCTGCAACGTGGCGGAGACCGAGCCCACCAGACGGATCGGATCGGTCGGGATCCACTCCTGCGTCGGCTCGAACTCCGGGCTCCACACAACGGAGTGGCCGCCCGGGCACAGTGGCCACTCTCGTCGGCGCTCTCGTCACTCAGGGTGGTTATCCGATCAGAGCCACCACCATCGCGATGAGGCCGATCGCCACCAGCAGTACCACCCCCATGATCAGAACGAGCGGTATGGCCGCCCATCCTTTCCGCGACTCGGGCGGCTCCGGATGAGAGATGCCGGAAATGCTCCCCTCTGCGGGCGGAGTTTCACCAGGTGACGTCCCGCCGCCTGGTGCGAGTCCCGGGGTTCGGCCCGGCTCAGGAGTCGTCATCGCACGGGCTCCTCTCGATTCTCGATCGGCTGCGGCCCGCCGGCCTCGGTTCGCATGGTCGGCGTTTTCGCAGTCAGCTGGGTACTCCCACGTTTCCCGCACGCATGCGGCTAAACGGCAGGCTGCCTGCCCGGCGCGGCCTGTGAGCGTCACCTGCGACCGCTGGGGGCCGAGCCGGGCCGAAGGAGTTGGTGAGAGAGCCGCAGGCGCGACCCGGTGACGTCATGCAGTTCGACACCCCGCCGACAGAGCCGTGGGCCGCAGTCTTGGCGGCACGAACAAGCCAGTCCACGTCACGGAGCACTCCGCGGGTCACCACTCGAAGCCGGGGCAGGCGGCCGGCCGGCACCTCCTACGGTCGGCGACGACCTCCTCCAGCCACTCGATCATCGCGCCGAAGACCAGATCACGAGGCGCTCTCGGCTCGGCGGAGGCCGGCTGATTACGGCACCGTGAAGCGGCTACTCGGAGCGCATGAGACTCAGCACTCTCCCCCACCGCCTTCCCCCGACGGCCGGACGGCTCCTGCCCGATGCAGGGGGCCCCGGCCATGTCCTGAAAGCGGCCGACCGCTTGGAACGCTTCTCCGGCGCCGACAAGTTGCTCGAGCTCACGCAGCGGATGGTGCAGGCGGTGCCACTCGGCCGGGCCAGAGACGGACTGCACGGGCGGTGGCTGGGTCACCCGGTACACCCGCTGCTGGTCCAGATACCCCTCGGCAGCTGGCTCTCGGCTGCGGTGCTCGACGCAGTGCCCGGCCATCGACGCGCGGCGCGCATCCTGATCGCCACCGGCCTGCTCGCCGCAGCCCCGGCCGCGGCGTCAGGCTGGGTGGACTGGGCGGAGCTGAACCGTCGGCAGATGCGCGTCGGCATCGTCCATGCCGGAGCGAACCTCACCGGTGTCGCCCTGTATGTCACATCCATGACCGCTCGTCTGCGCGGGCACGAAATCTCCGGCAGGATGTACGGCTGGGCGGGGCTCGGTGTCGTCGGTATCGGTGGCGCGCTCGGCGGCCACCTCGCCTACCGCCTGGCAGCGGGCGCCAACCACGCCGAAGCCGTCCCGCAGCTGGTGGAGCCAGGCTGGCACTACGTCGCCGACCTGTCCGACCTTCCGCTGGGCCGGCCGACGCGCCGTGACCTCGACGGCGTGGCCGTGGTCGCCGTCCGCCGGCCGGACGACAGGGTGCACGTGCTGGCCGAACACTGCAGCCACCTCGCGGGCCCCCTCTCGGAAGGCACTCTGGAAGACGGCTGCCTGCGCTGCCCCTGGCACGGCAGCACCTTCCGGCTGACCGACGGCTGGAACGTCACCGGCCCGGCCACCGCGCCCCAGCCCGCCTTCGACACCCGCATAACCGACGGCCGGGTGGAAGCACGGCTGCGCACCTGAAACCGCCCCGACGGGCAGCGCCCCCGCCGACACTGCCATCGGCAGCGCAGCCCACTGGGGACCGCGCTCCGTTCGGTGGCGAGTGCACTCTGCTGCTGATTGGCTTGGAAAGACGCCGCACTCCCCCCAATCCGAGGTTTGATCATGAACATCGAGAACCAGCCGAGCAAGCGGGCCCAGCAGATGCGTGCCAAAGCCGAAGAGCTGGAGCAGGCGGCTCAGCACGCCACCGATCCCGCCGAACGCCGGCGACTGACGGACAAGGCCATACGTATTCGGGAAAAGAGCGAACAGGAAAACGGCAGGGGCAGCGGAACCATGGACCCCATGTAGACACCCTGCGGACGATCCGAGGGGTCAGGCGCAGGTGACAGCCGCACACCGACTGGTACTAGCCCCGCGCTGAGCGCAACCGGGCCGCCATTCGCTCGTACCGCTCGCCCGGAGGCGTGCACCTGCCCATGGTGACTCCGGCCGAGCCGAGATACGGATCCGAGCCGACCCTGTTGCGCAAGGTGATGACGGAGGCCGCGGCCGCGGCCTGCCCGTTGACGAACTCCGTCTGCGCGCGCCAAGTACCGAAACTGCGGCTTCCACAACGAGAACGGTCACGGCGCCCGCCGTTGCCCTACGATGCCATTGAGAACGGCCTCGGGCAGTGGTACCGGAGGGCAGATGGCGGAGCAGATCCGGAAGCCCGGAACGGAGACGGGCCCGGACGCCGCACAGCAGCAGGCGGTGCGACTGGCCGGTCTTTCGTCCGCCCCCGATGCCGACATGGACCGGTTCAGCCGGCTGGTGACACGACTGCTCCGCGTGCCCGTGGCCCTCGTATCACTCATGGAGCGGGACAGTGTGATCCTGCCCGGCATGACGGGTCTGCCCGAACCCCGGGCGGGCAATCGCGCGCTGCCCTCGCATGCGCTGTGCCGGTACGTGGTGTCCTCCGGGCAGCCCCTGATCGTGCCGGACGCCCGCGCCGACGACGGGCTGCGCACCGACCCGGCGATCACGGCCCTCGGGGTGGTCTCGTACGCCGGCATGCCGCTGACCGACAGCGACGGGCTCGTCCTGGGATCCCTGTGCGCCATCGACCATCGACCACAGGCCCCGGACCTGGACCGACGGGGAACAGCGCGACCTGGCCGACCTCACCGCGGCCTGCTCCGCCGAGCTGCGCCTGCGGATCCTGTCGGCACAGCGCCGGTCCACGCAGAAGGTGCTGGAGACCGCGCGGGCCACCGCCGAGCAGGCCCGGAGCGACGCGGAGCGTCTGGAGCACGAGGCCCAGGCAGGCCTCGACCATGCCGAGCTGCTGCTGAGGGCCTCGGAGGAGCTGGCTCAGACCTCCGGCCTCGAGGACGTGCGTCGGCGGCTGCGGGATCTGTTCAGCGGCGTCGGCAAGCCCGCGTACGTGGGACTGCTGGTCGCCGAGAAGGTCGCCGACAAGCAAGAACTGCGCCGGATCCCCCACCCGGACATCGTGTACGCGATGGAACAGGAGGTCCCCCTCCTGCCCACGGACGCGGCCTTTCCGGGCGCCCGGGCCTTCCGTGAACGCCGCACGGTGTTCGTACCCGACCGTCAGGCGCTCGTCGCCGACCACAGCCCCGAGGCGGTCGCCGTCTTCGACCGCATGGGCTTCAGCACAGTGCTGTGCCTGCCGCTCTGGGGCAGCCGCGCCCTGCTCGGAGTCCTCACCATCTGCTGGACCAAACCGCACCAGGTGAGCATCACCGAGCGCGCCACGCTCACCGCCGCGTCCGGCTACATCGCGCAGGCGGTGGAGCGCGCCCTCTACCTGGACGAGCGGATCTCGGTCGCCCGGCAGCTACAGGAAGCCATGCTCACCGATCTCCCCCTGGCCGACCATGTCGAGACCAGCGCCCTGTACCAACCGTCCGCGAACGGCAACATGATCGGCGGAGACTGGTACGACGCCTATCACCTGCCGTCCGCGCCGTCCGGCCAACCGGCCTCCCTCATGATCACGGTGGGCGACATCACCGGCCACGACATGCACGCCGCAACCGTGATGGGCCAGGTCCGCAGCATGCTGAGACAGAGCTGGGCGGACATCCCGTACGCGAAGGCGGCGAAGTTCGGGTACAGCGCGGCCGACGTCGACGCCATACGGGCACGCGGCCCGGCCGCTCAGGTCCGCGGGGCGCGGTAGAAGTCGAGGTCCGGTCCGAGCAGCGCCCGGACCTCGGTCATCGTCGCAGGCGAGGCATTGACGTTGCGGCTCGACTTCGCGACCGTGTTGGCCGGGTGCACCAGGGCCACGAGAGCGTCGCCGGGTGTGGTCCGGGTGGGGGTCCGGTTGATCAGGCGGCGGACGAACACCGCGTCCTCCGCGACGGCCTGGTCCGGGAAGGGGGAGCGGACCCAGAGGTCGCGGCGGAAGCAGAGGCTCTGGCCCGCGAGCCAGCGGGGCAGCCGGGACGGCCAGGTGAAGCGCCAGGCCGCGTCGGCGGCGGGGTCGTAGTAGAGCACGCTCGTCATGCCGCACAGGTCGGCCCGTCCCGACGTCAGCTGCCGCACCTGCCGGCTCAGCCGGTCGGGGGCCTGCCAGTCGTCGTCGTCCCAGTGCGCGATGACGCTGCCCGTGGCCGCCTCGCAGGCGAGATTGCGCGCGGCGCCCACCGTGACGCGCCGGGTGAGCCGGTGGTAGCGGACGCTCGGCAGCCCCGGCACCAGGTCCTCGACGGGATCCGTTCCGTCGTCGACGATCACGAGTTCTTTGCGGGGGTGGTCCTGGCGCAGGAAGTAGGCGATCGCACGGGGTACGAACCGCCGCCGGTCGTGCGTCGGCATGATGCAGGTCACGAGCGGGAGAGTGTTCACACTCGGGAGCGTGCTCATGCGCGGTCCGGGACGTGGTTCGGGAGCGGGCAGGAGGCCCCCGTACGGCGGTACTCCCGCCGTACCGCCGCGATGAGGTCCTCGTCGCCGACGGGCGTACCGCTCTCCAGGCCGCGGAGGACCGCGTGCAGCGCAGCGTTGCGGATCTGGCCGCCGGTCAGGTCGCACCGGCGGGCGGTGTCGGCCAGCACCTCGGGGCTGACCCGGTGGTCGTCGGGCAGGTGGGCGGACCACAGCCGGCGGCGCAGACCGGCGTCGGGCGGCACGAAGTCGACGGTCACGTCCATCCGGCGCAGGAAGGCCGGATCGATGCGGTTGCCCGCGTTCGTGGTGACCACGACGATGCCCTCGAAGGTCTCCAGCCGTTGCAGCAGGAAGTTGGTCTCCAGGTTCGCGTACCGGTCGTTGGCGTTCGCGACGTCGGTGCGCCGGGTCATCAGCGCGTCCCCCTCGTCGAGCAGCAGCATGACGTCCAACTCCTCCGCACGGCCCAGGAGTCGGTCGAGGTTGCGTTCGGTCTCCCCGATGTACTTGTTGACGACCGCGGCGAGGTCCACCCGGAACACGTCAAGACCGAGCGTCGCGGCGAGGTACCGCGCCGCCAGGGTCTTGCCGGTGCCGCTCGGCCCGCCGAACAGGGCGCGTACGCCGCGGTTGAGCCCACCGCGGCCGCCCCCGGTGGCCGTCGTCAGGCGCTCCCGGTGGCGGCACCGCATGGCCAGGGTGCGCAGTTCAGCCGCGGCGGCGGGCGTGAGCACCGGCGGGTCACCGACCGGCAACGGATCCAGCGGCCGGGCCAGCACCTCCAGGCTCTGCCGGTCGAGCGTCCGGGTCGCGGCGGCGACATCGGCCGGCGTGACCGCCGTACGGCCCGCCGTACGCGCTCCCGCGACGGCCAGCGGAGCCGCCCGGTGGATGCTGCCCGGGGTCAGCAGGAACCGGTCCACGATGGTGTCGAGGTCGGCCGCGCCGCCCGTCACCCCCAGGGCGTTCCAGAGTCCGCGGCGGTCCGCGGGGCCGCATGCGCCGAGGGTCACGGTCAGCGCCGGGTCCACGGCCTCACCGGTCACCCCGCCGGTGCGGCCGATCACGACGCCTAGCGGCTGGTCGACGCCGGGCGGCCGGGGCAACGTCAGGGTCTCGCCCGGCCCGAGTGCGCACCGGACGACGGGGAACACGTCGCCGATCGAGGCGAGGGCGCCGAACAGCCGCCAGGCGTCGTCGCCGGGCTGCCCCTCGTACACCAGCAGATCCCGGTCCAGCGCGGCGGCCAGCGAGCCGAGCAGGGTGGTCCGGCCGGAGCCCGCCATCCCCCGGACGACCAACGCGCCGACGGATCCGTCCCGCAGCAGCGCGGGCAGCCTCGGGACCACCGCGGCGGCGTCGGCGGAGAGCACGACCGCTTCCGGCGGCGGAAACTCCGCCCGCGGCCGGTGGGTCAGTCCGGCCGGCAGCGCGTCGGGGCCGATCCGGCCGGTCCGCAGCAGATCCCACACCGGCACCGGCACCCGCACCACCCACTCCGAGCGCGGGTCGGCCGGATTGTCGACCTCCAGCAACCCGCGGCGCACGAGGCTCTGCACCCGGCCGGTGAGGCCGTACGCGGTGTGGGAGGTGTCGGCGAGCAGCCAGCCGAGCAGGCCGACGCAGGGACGGCGCGACGGAAGGGGAGCCTGGAGATGAGCGAAGAGCGCGCCGAACCGGACGTCTTCCTCGATCAGCCGGCCGCCATGAGGAGCAGCCTGTCGGGCGCGTCGAGTCGGTGCGGCGACGGCGGCTGTACGTCCGCTGTCGTGAGGGCGTCGGCGTGCGCCGCGGCGCGGTACTCGTCGAGCCACGGCGGGTTCGCCAGGGGGTCGGACGCCGTGTGCGGCGCCTCGGCCAGCCTGCGCAGGATCCGGTCGAGCAGGTCACGGCCGGAAAGGTCGGTCGTCGCGGTGATGGTCGGCATCTCAGTTCCCGTCGTCGAAGCCGTCGAAGCCGTCGAAGTCGAAACCGTCATGGCCGTCGTGGTCGAAATCCTCGTAGTGGAAGGCGATGGTCCGGCCGAGGGCCGGGACCCAGCCCGGATCCTGGTCCAGGCCGCTGGACCGGGCGGCGAGGTCGATCTGGTGCAGGCCGAGGACCACGTCGACATGGGTCCGGCCGAGCACGAGGGCTCCGGGCCGTGCGAACACCTCCGGGGTGAGGCGGTGCCGGTCCAGGAGGTCCCGCAGCCGGTCGGTGAGCCCGTCGAGCCGCAGCGGTGTGGGGGCGGGCGGGTTCCGGCCGTCGAGTTCGGCAAGGATCCGCCAGATCGGGTCCCGGTCTCCGGTTTCGGGTGCGGTGGCGGAGGCGTCGGGCAGCAGCCAGGCGCCGAGCGCTTCTAGGGTCGCCCAGCCGGACACGGGCCCGGCGCCCGGCTCGTGGGCGTCGGCTCGCGGCAGGTCCAGCCAGGTCATGAGGTTGACCGCGTAGAAGAGGGTGGCGAAGCGGCTCTCGACGACGGTGCCCCCTCGGGCGGCCTCCGTTCCGATCGCCTGGGGTGGGCGGGGAGTCCCGGCCGGGTACGAGTCCGACGGGTCATCGGCGGGCACCTCCACCGGTCGCCGCGCGGTGCCGGTCGTGGGACGGGTGCCGGTCGGTTCCGGGCGGCGTACGGCATGGGCCGCCGACCGGGGGCTCGGCGGCCGGTCGGATGCGGTGGGCCCGAAGTCGGCCGGTGTGTCCGCCCGTTGACGGCCGCCGGGACTCGTCGAGGGGGCTCCGGCCGGGTCCGGCATGGCGTGCGCGTACGGCTCGGCGGGGTCCGGGGACGCCGGGTCCGCGGGCCGCAGCAGGTCGTCGACCTCCCTGGCGAGGCGGCCGTCGCGGGCGGCCCACGGCGTGGCCGCGAGCGTCAGTCCGAGGGCCAGCAGCGCCCGTCCGGCGGGCCGGAGCGCGGCGCCGGCTGCGACCGGTACGGCGCGAGAGCGGACAGCCGCTCCGGTGCGGGGGCGAGCAGCCGCTCCGCCGCGTTCACCGTCCCGGCCGAGACCGCCCCCGCCCCGGTCGACACCGGCCCCACCCCGACCTCGGCCCCGGCCGACTCCGCCGTGGCTTCGATTCGCTCCCCTGTAGCCCCAGTTCGCGCCTCGGGCGCGTGATATGCCGTCAGGACCGCGCCGATCACGGCCCGCGCCTGGGCGTCCGACAACAGGCCCATCGCGCGTACGGCGTCCCCGTGGCCGCTCGGGAAACCCGGGGAACGCCGAGCCAGTCGGGCCAGCGTCGCGGGTACCCAGGCCGGCCGGTCCAGCCAGATCCGGGCCAGTGTCGTTCCGGTGCCCGCCGAGCGAACCCCCCTGCGGACCTCCGCCGGCCAGTACCAGCGGTCCGCGGCGCGGCCCGCGACCAGATCGGCCGTCAGGCAGGTCATGGCCTCGACCTCGTCGCTGAACACCACCGCCGTGCAGTCGGGCGGCGTCGGGCCGAGCGCGGGCCGGGCCGCGCTGCCGCGCAGGGCGGCGACCCGGTCCCGTACCGTGCGGGGCTGTGCGGCGGGCACGCTCAGCCGCCGGATCACCAGCACGGACCGGTCCGGCACCGACGGAGCGAGGTCGAGCGCGCGGACGGCGGCGTACGCGTCGGGCGTGCCGTGCCGGGGCCGGTGCAGGCGCATCCTGGCGATGCGTACGGCGTCGCTCACGCGGCGCTGCCCTTCGGCGTCTCCGCGGCCTCGGGGGCCTTGGTGACCGTCCCGCCGTAGCTCTGCTGCCAGGACAGGTCGGTCATGAACACCACGTAGGTCGGGATGGTTTCGGGGGCGTCGAGGTTCTCCCGGATCCAGTAGAACATCAGCCGGATTCCCCGCTCGTCGGAGTTGAACGAGGTGAGTTCCGGCGGCAGTTGCCAGGACTGGCGCAGCGCGAAGTCGGCCACCGACCAGTCGACGACCCCGCCGAAGTTCGCCGCACCGGCGAAGAAGGTCCACGGGTCGAACAAGGACCCGGTGAATGCGGCCGACGGCTTCCGGCCCGCCGACGCGGCCGAGGCGGCGCCCTTGCTCGCGGCGATGGTCCCGTTCTGGAAGGCGGCGGGCAGGAACCCCACCGGGGGCAGCAGCCCGAAGTGCTGCGTGGCCTCCGTGTAGCGGGCGTTCCCGCCGGCGGCGATCAGGTCGATCTGCTCCTGGAACTGCAGGAACCGCGCCTGGCCGTCGGCGTCGCGCCGGTCGGCCACCGTTGCCGACCAGGCCGAGGGGACCGGATCGGGGGTGGTGATCCGGCGCCGGGCCGACCAGTTGTCGAGGTCGGCCACGCGCCGGCCGTCCCAGCGGAAGACCGCCAGGGGCAGGTCCAGGTCGGTGAGGTCCGCCGGGGCCAGCCGGTCAAATCCAGGTCGAGGGTCACGTCGAAGCGGAACGCGGTGAAGAGCGGATCGTTGGCCGTCATCGTCAGCCCTCCCGTACGTCGAGCAGGCCCTCGCCGGAGCGGACCAGGCTGATGGTGATGAACTCGACCGGACTGGTCGGGGCGACCTGGAGTGTGATGATCACGGTGCCGTCGTCCCCCTCGGCGGTGGCCACCCGGTAGTCCTCGAACGCGCCCTGGGCGGCCAGCGCGGCGAGGACCCGCTCGAACCGCGCCCGCACCAGCTGCCGGAACCGGTCGTTGTCGGTCTCGAAGGTGTAGCGGGCGCCCGCTGCCAGCGCGGTCCTGCGCAGCAGGATCAGCAGCCGCCGTACGGAGAGCTGGAGCAGCGCGGGATCGGCGGACAGGGTGTGCGCGCTGAGCGCGGTGATGGTGCCGGGGCGCCGGCACAGCAGGTTGGCGTGCGCGTCGAACAGCTTTGCGGTCTCGGCGTCGGTCAGTGCCGGGGCGAGCTGTACGGGGCCGCGCAGCGGCAGGTTGGCCGGGGCGATCCAGGCCCCGCGGGCCCGTTCGCGGGCGCCGACCGTGCCGGCCACCATGCCGTCGGGCGGTACGGTGCGCAGCGGCGCCGTGGAGCGGGGGTCGTTCTCCAGGACCCGCAGCCACGGGTGCCAGTAGGCGGCGTAGCTCAGCGGCGATGTGCCGGAGGTGCCGGCGTCGGACAACGGCCCGCGGGTGGTGAGCCGTTGCTGCCAGCCGAGTACCAGGTCGGCGTCGTAGTGCGCCGGGACGCCGAGCAGCGCCACCAGGTCGCCGCGGGCCGCGCACATCGTCACCAGCGCGCTCTGCACGTCGATCAGCGCGGCCTCGTCGTACCCGGCCGGGTCGTCGAGGACGGGCGGGCCGGGAGCCGTGTCCGGAGCCGTGGGCGCCGGGGACCAGCCGAGGTGGGTGGCGTCGGGTACGGCCACCAGGGCGACCTCGTCGACGTCCAGCAGGGCGTGGATCCCGGTGAGCCGGGCCTGGCCGGTCAGTTGGGCCGCGTCCTCGGTCAGGGTGTAGACGGTCGCCGTGGCCAGCGCCGGGTCGGTGAAGGACCGTACGGGGAAGGTGCCGAGGTCGTCGGAGCCGGTGACGTCGGGGTCGGCGGCGTCGGTGACGGCGCCGGGCGGGCTCATGCCGACCGGCACCACGAGGCCGGTCGCCGCGGCCGACAGGGAGTCGGGGTCCGCGCGCAGCACCATCGACCGACCGCTGTCGGGCACCTGGTCGTCGGCGGGTTGCAGGACCTCCGTCCAGACCGGCCGGACCGTCGGGACCGGCCGGACCGTCGGGACCGGCCGGGCCGTCGCCGAACCGGCCGGGGACACCGGGGCGTTGAGGGCGAGGTCCGTCTGCCGGTCGAGCAACCGCGAACCGACGGACCCGAGTTGCCAGACCACCAGGACCATCCGTAGCAACTCGGCGGAGACCACCGGAAGTTCGGCGGGGAAGGCGGCCAGCGCGCCCGGGTCGGGGCGGTCCTCGGCCACCGTGTCCGACGCGGCGGCGTACGGCATCTCGATGTCCATGGCGACCGCGGCGGTGCCCGGCAGCAGGCCCCGCACCCGGGTGTACAGGGCAGGGCGGTCCGGGCCGAAGGTGAACCGCAGCAGGTCTCCCGGCTGGACCGGGACCGGGGCGTCCGTCGCGGGCAGGAACTGTCCCGGCGCCGTCGCGGTGGACCGCCGGTAGCTGCCCGCGAGGGCCAGTGGCCGGGGCAGCAACTGGGTGGCGAGCTGGATGCCCGCGGACCAGGCGCCCGGCCAGGCCGCCTCGACGACGGCCCCGGTCACGGTGCCGTCCGGCTGCCAGATCCGCAGCCCCGGCACCGTCCACCGGGCCGGGCGGGCGCCGGGACCGGCCACCCGCACCACGTGGCAGCGCCGCCCGCCGTTGTCGAAGAACGCCCTGACCGCCCCGGCCAGGCGCGCGTACACCGGCACGCCGGCGTCGGTGGCCAGCACCAGTTCGCCCCCGAAGACGGCGGCGAACTGGTTGACGTCCTCGACCGCGACCGGCAGGTCGAGCGGACCGAACGGGGCGAATCCCACGAAGGCCGCGACGTCCAGCCGTAGCGGCAGGTCGGCCGCGGGGGGTGCGGCGGCGACGTCGACGCCCGGCAGGCGTCCCGAGAACGTGAGGGTCGAGGCGGCCATGGGGGCTACTCCACGCTCATGTCTTCGACGGACAGGACGAGTTCCTCGATCGCGACCTCGGAGCCCGCCTTGGCGTTGAGCGACGGCGCGGTGTAGCGCAGCGGCCGTGCGTTCAGCAGGGTCCAGGTCATCACGGGGCCGTTGTGCGCCTCGTCCTGCAACGACACGTGCACGGTGCGCAGCGCGGACTGGTCGCCGGTGCGGATCGCGTCCACCCACTGGAACAGGTCCAGCGCGCCGATCAGCCCGCGTTTGAAGGTCACGTCGCCGATCTTGTAGACGCCGTTCACCTTGACCGGATGGTTGACCGGCGAGTTCCCGGCGCGGTAGTCCGCCGAGGTCACCTCGATGTTCATGCCGCTGACCTCCTGGAAACCGCCGCGCACCGTGCTCGCGTCGCCGGTCGCGAAGTCGACCAGGAAGTTGAAACCGCCGTAGGGGTTGTCACGTTGGGTTGCCATTGCCGCTCCTCATCGGTTGGCCGCTGTCAGCCGTAGGTGTCGCCGTCTCTCAGGCCGTCTGCGTGGCCGTCCACTGGCTGATCCGGAAGACGACGAACTCGGCGGGCTTGGCCGCCGCGACGCCGACGACGCAGATCAGCCGGCCGTTGTCGAGATCGTCGGCGGTCATCGTGGAGGCGTCGCAGCGCACGAAGTACGCCTGCTCGGGCTTGGCGCCCAGCAGGGCACCGCTCTTCCACTCGTTGAACAGGAACCCCTCGACCGTGTGCCGTACGGCGTCCCACAGGGCGGGCCCGTTGACCTCGAAGACGACCCACTGGGTGCCCTGGTCGATCGACTTCTCCAGGAAGTTGAAGTACCGGCGGATGCTGAGGTACTTCCACTCCGGGTCGTCGGAGATCGTGCGGGCGCCCCACACGAGGAACCCGGGACCGGGGAAGAAACGCAGGCAGTTGACGCCCTGCGGGTTGAGCAGTTCCTGCTGGGACTTGTTCAGCCGGGTCTCGAAGTCGAGCGCGGAGCGGACGACCTCGTTGGCCGGTGCCTTGATCATACCGCGGGCGGTGTCGCTGCGCGCCCAGATCCCGGCCATGTAGGCGGCGGGCGGGACGTCGACCCTGCTCCCGTCGAACGGGCTGCTGACGGTGATCCACGGGTAGTACAGCGCGGCGTGCGTCGAGGAGCGCTGGTTGCGGTAGTCCAGCGCCTCGTCGGGCAGGAAGCCCGGCGGCGTGTCCAGCGCGGCCACCCGGTAGACCATCCGCTCGCTGTGGTTGATCACCGCGTTGGCGATCGCCCGCGCCTTGCCCTGGGCGGCGGTCGTACGGTTCCAGCCGGTGGAGGAGCCGGGCGCGGCGACGATCGAGATGTCGTCGACCGCCTCGAAGGCCGGCAGCCCGTTGAACGGCAGCGCGGTGGGGTTGTTCTGGTAGTCGGCGAAGCCGGTCGGGTCGCCCTCGTACTCGGTGACGTCCGGGGCGTTGCCGTCCGAGCCGCCGGTGAGGGTGACCACGCGCTGCCGCGGTTGCAGCGGGGTCGTCGCCACGGGGCTGGTCTCCAGGATGCTGGCGTCGAAGAGCGCCGTGGCGATCACCCGGGGCAGGTCGTCGGGCGACACCTGGCCCAGCCCGGCCACGCCCTCCACCGCGATCGGAACACTCAGCGCGGCGCGGCGGGTGGGCGGGTTCGCCGTGAGGACGGTGGTGATACCGGTACCGACCGCCTGGGGCGGGCCGAAGGCCGGCAGGCCCTGGGCGTCGACGGTCGGGTGCTGCACCTCGACCAGTGCGGTGAGCGGGTAGACGCCACTGGCCTCGTCCAGTGGCAGGTCGAACGCGCCGCCGGTGAGGGTCCAGGCCCCGGTGGTGGTGTCCCGGCGCACGGTGAACACCCCCTTGTCGTCGGACGCGGTCCTGGTCGCCCAGACGGTGTCGAACTCCCGTACCCGGGTCAGGTCCCCGGCGGCGGTGAGCGCGTTGGTGCCCGCGCGGAGCGTGAGGGTGACGCGCAGGTTCCCGGCCTGTCCGGGGAAGCGCGCCCGCAGGCTCAGCCGGACCGCGTCGGTGTCGCGGGGCACGGAACCGACACCGTGGTCGTCCTCGGGGGCGTCCGCGTCGGTGCGGGCGAACGTGCGCATCACGTACAGGCTGCTGCCGCCCTCGTCGAAGAAGCCCTTGACGCCGAGCGCGAGGTAGTTGGGGAAGCGGCCGGCGTCCTCGAATTCGAGGTCGACCGCGTCGCCGTAGACACGGGTGAAGTCGGCGTAGGAGGTGAGCAGTTCGGGTCGGCCGCTGGTGGGGCCGGAACGGGTGGGTCCGAGCCGTCGGCCGAGGGGGAGAACCGGAACGTCGCGATGGCGACGCCGGCGCTCGTGCCCAGGGACGCGCCGATCACTCCCCCGGCGAAGGCGCCGACCTCCCGTGCGGCGACCCGGCCCCGCTGTCCCTCCGGCGCCTGGACAATGGCCCGGACCCCCAGCACCACACCCACGGCGATCATGACCGGGCCGACCACGCGGCCCACCTTGGCCAGTGTCTTGATCGTCGCCTGGGTCTCCCCCGCGCCGACCGCGATCCGCCGGGCCAGCTCGATCTCGGATTCCGGGGGAATCCTGGCGCCGCCTTCGGCCGAGGGCAGCCGGCCGCGGTACTTCTCGGCCGACTTCGCGAAGTCCTGTTTGGTGTCGACCGCTTCCGACAGGGCGCGGCCCCCCGGGCTGAGCTTCTTCTGGGTCGCGGTACGCGCACTGGCCCGCTCGGTGGAGACCTCCTTGGCGATCTTCATCGCCTTGGCCGCGTCCTTCTCCCCGGCCGCCTGCGCGATGGCCTCCACAGCCTGCTTGGACATGGCCTTGTTCTGCTCGACGTACCGCCCGCGGTGGCGGGAGTCCCACGTCGTGACAGCTCCCCCGCCCTCGGTCCGGCTCGGGGCATCCGTGGACGCGCGGTCCCTCACGAGGACACGCCAGGAGCCACCCTCGCCCTGGGCTCCGGGCCCGGGTCGGTACCGGCTCCGGTAGTTCTGCGGCGTGACGGCCGGGTCGAAGTGCCACCCGGGCGTCTCCCTGGCCTTCTTCACGAGAGTCTCGTAGCTCTCCCGGCCGGTGAAGTGCTCCTTCTTGACGAGGACGACTCGCGGGTCCGGCCGGTCGGCGGTCGGGGGGCCGCCGTTCGTCGTGTCGGCCGTCGCGTGGTCCTGCGCGTCGTCGGCCGCCGCGTGGCCCTCCGCGCTGTCGGCCGCCGCGTGGTTCCCGGCCGAACGCGCCTGCCGGTGTACGACATGCGGGTCCGCCGTGCCGGCGAGCGCCGCGCCCGAGCGGGTGCCCGCCGCGATCGCGTCCGCCACCCGCTCGGTGGGCTCGTACGGCGCGCTGAGCCTCGTCGGTGTGGCCGGTGGGCGGCTCCGCTGCTGCACGACGTGGGTCAACTCGTGTCTGAGCAGCCACTTCCCCGCGTCTGAGCCGGGCGCGTACTGGCCGCGCGCGAACGAGATGTCGTCGCCGCTGGTCCAGGCGTTCGCGTCCAGGGCACGGGCGGAGTCGTCGGCGTGCGCGTCGGTGTGCACGCGCACGCCGCCGAGGTCTGTGGCGAAGAGGGATTCCATCTCCGTACGTGTCACAGGATCGAGTGGCCGGCCCGGCCGCCGGTCCGCGGGCCGGCCGACGGCCGTGATCGGCGCGGCACCGCCCTCCGCGTCCCCGGAAGCGCCTGCGGACCGGCTCGCCTCGGAGCCGGCGAGGCTCCACAGGGGGATCCGGTTCACCCACCCGGAATCCGGCGGTCGATCCGGCAGACGGTCCGGCGCGTCCGCGGCCTGTGCCGGCCGAGTCGTGGGCGCAGGCTCGTGGGAACGTTCAGGTTTCATGGTCACCGCCCGGGTCGGTGCGTCCTCGTCTGCGAGGGGCGCGACATCCGCGCAGCGTGGCGAACCGTCCGTCACCATCACGTCACCGATACGTGCGCGGAGGGAGCCGGGCCCGTACCCGGCCGCCGAAGCGCCGGTCCGCCGAGCGGAACGGGGCGAGCCACGCGGCGGTCACGGACTCACACGGTCAGCCGGCAGACCGCGTGATGCCGATGCCCACGGGGGTTCAGCCGGGCCGAGCACCTCACGAGGCCCGGTCAGAGCGGGACGGGTCGTCCGTCCGAGCACCGGCACCGGCCCACCGCCCTGCCCGCGCAGAGGAGTTCAGGGCCAGGCGGGCTACCTTCTCGCCATGGTCCCGCCGGGTGTCCGATCGGTCGTCGGCGCAGGTCGGCGTCGGCGCCCGCGGGTACGTGCGTACTTCCCCGCGCGGTAAGGCGGCTGTCCTTCAGCCGACCGCCTCACCGGTGCGGAAGAGCCGGTTCAGATGGTGGTCCAGGACCGCTGCGGCGGACTCCGGGCTGCGCTGGCCGACCAGAACGCCGGTGCCGAGTCCCGCGGACATGGCGAGCAGGCCGGCTGCCTCCAACTGTGGATCCACGCCCGGCTCGAGCAGCGCCGCGTCCTGTGCCTGCCGGAGGAGTTCGGCGAGGGCTGCCTCTGCGGCATCAGGGTTCTTGATGAAGGGCTGGGCTGCGAGAGCCCGGTCGCTCACGGCCAGAACGGCGTACGAAGTGTAGATGTAGTGGAAGGTGCGGCTCTCGTCGTCCGTCGGCAGCGCCGCCGTCAGCAGCGCCTCGACCATCGCCCGCGGCCCCGACCCGTCCCCGGCGGCTCGTACACGGGCGGAGACCCGCTCCCCGAATCCCTTCGCCAGATACTCAAGCCCGAAGAGCAGCAACTTCTCCTTGGTCTGGAAGTAGTACTGCACCAGTCGCAGTGATATGCCCGCCTCCGCTGCCACGTCGCGCATCCCCACGGCATGCAGCCCACGTCGTCCGGCGACGCGGACGAGCGCCTCCGCGATCTCGGTGCGCCGTTCCGCATGGTCCACCCGTCTGGGCATCGGCCGGTTCTCCGCTCGTCGTTCCCGCCCTGGTTCCCCCCTGCACCTTTGATGGTACAGCCGTACCAACATCATGGTACGTTCGTATCACAAAAACCGAGATCGGAGGGGCCATGCCCGAGACCGTTGCCCGACCTCAGGCCGACGTCGGCCGCTATGTGAGCGAAGCCTGGCGGGCGCGCTATTTCGCGGCCTGCGATGCGGTCTACGCGCTGGGAGCGCCTGCGCGCGCCGAACAAGACGTGGAGACGTCCTTCGGTACCACGCACGTCTATCGCTACGGCCCCGCGGACGAAGCCGCCCGGTCCCGCACCCCCGTGGTTCTGGTGCACGGGGCGGGCTCCTGCTCCGCCATGTGGTACCCGAACACCCCCGCCCTCAGCGCGGACCGCCCGGTCTACGCGATCGACACCCTGGGTGATCCGGGCCGCAGTGTGCAGGGCGAGCCGATCCACCAACCCGAACGCGCCGCCCAGTGGCTGGACGAGACCCTCGCCGGACTCGGCCTCGACCGCGTACACCTCGTGGGCACCTCGTACGGCGGATGGCTCGCCCTGAACCTGGCGCACCGCAGGCCCGGTCGCCTCGCCTCGGTCACGCTGCTCGACCCCGGCGGCCTGGAGAAGGTGGGGCTGCGCTTCTTCGTCTGGATCTTCGCCAGCCTCTTCGCGACCTTCGCGCCCAAGGCACTCCGCCCGCGGCTGGCTGCCTGGCTGGAACAGCCCGTCCTTGTCGTGCCGGAGCTGCGCACGATGATCAGAACCGCCACCCGCGCCTACCGCATACGCCGCCCCGTTCCGCTTCCCCTGTCCGAGGAGGAACTGTCCACCCTCCGGACTCCGCTCTATCTGGTGCTCGGCAGGCGAAGCCTCCTCGTGCACCCGCAGCGGCAGGCCGAGCGGGTACCGCGCCTGGTCCCCGGCGCCCGAGCCGACATCATCTCCGGCACGGGCCACGGGCCGCAGATCGACCACGCGGAGGAGATCAACCGCAGGATGCTGGACTTCATGGCCGCCGTCGGCCGACAAGGGCCCTGACGCCGGCGTGCGCGGCTCTGCTGATCGGCGTCGGCCTGCTGCTGGCGTGAGCCTCCCGGCGGGCCCTCGGACGCTGCCGGTGCGGTGGCGTCCGAGGGAACGCCCTGCCGGGTGCCCGGCGTCAGGTGCTGCGGCGGCGGGCCGGTGCACGTGACGCGGGCTTGGGTTCCCTGGGTGGGGTGTTCGTCTGTACGGCGTCGTCGGTGACGTCTGCGACGTTGGTGGCGTCGGTGCCGAGCACCTGATCGCCGTACAGGTCCTGCAGCCAGTTGGTCTGGTAGATGGTGTCGAGGTAGCGCTCGCCCAGGTCCGGTGCGATGGCCACCGTGGTGAGGTCACGGGCGTCGTGCCGGGACAGCCAGTCCGTCGCGCCGCTCACCACGGTGCCGGTGGAGCCGCCGAACAGGAAGCCGTTCCTGGCCAGGCGGTGACACATCCGGATGGTGTCCGGCTCGTCCACCCGGATCACCTCGTCGACGAGGGACTCGTCGAGCAACGGCGGCCGCATGCTCATGCCGAGGCCCGGGATCATCCGGCGGCCCGGCTCGCCGCCGAACGCCACCGAGCCGGCCGCGTCCACGGCGACGATCCGCACCGGCCGGGGCCACTCGCGGAAGTAGCGCGCACAGCCCATCAGGGTTCCGGTGGTGCCGGCCCCGACGAACAGCACATCCAGCTCCGGGAACCGGCGGGCGATCTCCGGGCCCGTCGTACGGTAGTGCGCCAGCCAGTTGCCGGCGTTGGTGTACTGGCTGAGCCAGACGTATCGGTCGTCGGAGGCGCACAGCGAGCGGACGTAGTCGATCCGCTTGCCCAGGAACCCCCCGTTGGTGTCCTGGTCGGCCACGATGTGCACCTCGCTGCCGAGCGCCTCCATGAGGAGTCTGGTCGACAGGTTGCACCGGGAGTCCGTCACACACAGAAACCGGTAGCCCTTGCTTGCGGCGATCATGCTGAGCGCGACGCCGAGGTTTCCGGAGGAGGACTCCACGAGAACGGAATCCGCTGTCAGGATTCCGTCCCGCTCGGCGCTCTCCACCATCTCGTTCGCGGCCTTCAACTTGATGGAACCGGCGAAGTTGAAGGCCTCGCACTTCAGGTAGAGCGGGTATCCGCAGATCGACTCGAGATCGACGAAGAGGTCGCCCTCGTTGAAGGCGTGGGGAGCGGATATGACGGGCACGGCGGGCCTCCTGGTGCCGGGCCGAGGACCACGGCCTCAGCCGTACCGACGCAGTTCGTGGAAGAAGTCATCGATGAGACGCAGGTCCCCCGCCCGGGACACCTCGTCGTAGACGTGCTTGCCTACGGCGAGGTCGAGGACGCCGAGTCCGAAGGGCGAGAAGATCACCGGTCGGTCGGCCGGCGGCGCGGCCCGTCCGGCCATGACGTCGCCGAGGGTTCCGTTCAGGAAGTCACGGTTGCCGCTGAGCTGTTCGGCCAGGTGGGGCGACGTGTCGGCCTTGAGGCAGTGCTCGACGTCGTCGACGAAGTTGGCCGAACCCAGCAGGATCTCCGGGGCGAGGTCGCGCAGGGAGACGTGCAGGACCAGCGGGTTGTGGGCGAACAGGGCCTGGTCGGTCACGTGCGGCCGGCCGGCGATGGTGGCGAAGACCACGAGGTCGCTGGCGCGGACCAGGTCCTCGGCGGTGTCGTGCACGGTGATGTGCGCGGTGCTGCCGGTCTCCCGCAGGTAGCCGCAGAACCCGGCGGAGCTGTCGGCGGACAGGTCGTGCACGCCGATCTCGTCGAAGTCCCAGCCCGTGCCGGCCAGGAAGGTGTGGATGTAACGGGCGATCAGACCCGTGCCGAAGAATCCGACCCGGGTGGGGCGGGTCCGGTTGCGGCTGAGCCAGTCGGCGGCCAGCGCCGCGGAGGCCGCTGTCCTGGTGGCGCTGATGATCGAGCTCTCCAGGCAGGCGAACGGGTAGCCGGTGTCGTGGTCGTTGAGGATGAGCACCGCGGACGCCCGCGGCAGCCCGGCACTCACGTTCTCCGGGAAGCTGGAGACCCACTTCAGGCCGTCCACCTGGACCGGCCCGCCGAGGGAGGCCGGCAGCGCGATGATCCGCGAGGTGGGGCGGTCGGTGAAGCGCAGGAAGTACGACGGCGGGTTGACCGAGTCTCCTGCGTCGTGCAGCCGGTAGACGGCCTCGACCAGCTCCACGAGCTGTTTCTCACGGCCGCTCAACGCCTGCTGCACCTGCTCACCGGTGATCACCGCGAAGGTCGGCACGGCGGGCCCGTCGGGCACCGCGGACCGGGTGGCGTTCGACAGGGTGTCGGTCATCGCTCGCTCGCCTCCAGGGCCGGGCAGTCGTCGGCGGGTCGCAGCGGCTCGCCCAGGCCGACCAGCACCTGGCGCTCTCCGGTGAACGCCTCTCGGCTGTGCGCGCTGCGGATGTTGTCCACGAGCAGCAGGTCACCGGCCTGCCAGGGTTCGCGCCTGGTGTGCGCCTCGTAGGTGCTGTTGACGATCCGGACGACGTCCTCGCCGATCGGGGTGCCGTCGCCGTGCCGGGTGTTGAACGGGAGCCCGTCCGGGCCGTAGACGTCGAGCAGGTACTCGCGTACCTCCGGGTCCAGCGTCCACTCGTTGAGGAAGGCGATCTGGTTGAACCAGCAGCGCCGGCCGGTGACCGGGTGCCGGACGACTGCGGGGCGGCGCTGCTCGGTGCGCAGGGTCCCGTCGGGCTGCCAGGTGCAACTGATGGCGTTCGTCCGGCAGTAGCGCTCGATCTCGGCGCGGTCGGCGGTGCCGAACGACTCCGCGAGGCTCGCCCCGATCTCGTCGTTGTAGCTGCGGGTCAGGATCCAGCCCTCCCGCTCGAACCGTTCGGTGAGCCCGGCGGGCAGCGCCCGCAGCACCTCTTCGGCGTCGGCCACCGCCGTCGCCCCGCCCTGCCGGGGCGCGGTGAGACAGGCGAACAGCAGCAGGCCTGGCACCTCCAGCTGGTAACTCAGCTCGTGGTGCATGCACATCGGCTGGTTGTCCGGCCAGGGCGTGGAGGAGTAGAGCCCCCGGCCGTGGGCCTCGCGGGGGGCGAAAGCCTCCCGCTCCGTCATGAGGTCACCGGCCAGCCGGGCGAAGACGGCACCGGCCTGGCCCGCGTCGCGCAGTCCGAGGCCGCGGACGACCAGCGCCCCGTGCTCGGTGACCTGTGCGCGCAGCGCCTCGCGGTGCTCGGCCGTCCACTTGGGGGCGTCGTCGGGGGGATCGACACACAGCAGTGCCGGTCTGTCCGGCCGCAGCTCCACGTCGAGTGGTGATGCCAGGGATGAGAACGGCATCTCGGGTTCCTTTCGGTCGACCGCCTGGGGTGTGACGGGGGTCAGGAGGAGGCGAGGGGAAGAACGGCGTTCAGGAGGGCCTGTGCCGTCTCGGCCGGACGGGTGCGCAGGAAGTGGTGGCCCCCGTCGGCGAGTTCGTGGAGGTCGACGTGGTCGACCAGGAGCAGCCAGTCCCGGTGGCGCTGGGCGTGGCCGGCGGTGTGCGGGTCGTCGGCGGCGACGACCACCGAGACCGGCGCGGTGAGTTTCACCGGCGGCGGGGATTCCAGGACCTGATGGAAGTAGCGGTGCGCGGAGACGCAGTCGTACCGGTAGGCGGCGGCGATGTGTTCGGCGTGCGGCGCGTCGAGTTCGACGAGTTCCGCGTAGCCGCCGTCCGCGGTCAGCCGCTCGGCGATCTCGGCGTCGCTGCTGCCGGTCAGTTCGACGATGGCGGTGAACCGGTCGGCGGCGGTGCCGAGCAGTTGGGCGGCGAGGAAGACCCGGGCCACGTGCACGCCCCGCTGCTGGAGCCTTCGGGCGGTCTCGACGGCCGCCGCGGTGCCCGAGGAGTGGCCCCACAGCACGACCCGGGTCAGGCCGCGGGCCGTGATCTCGGCGACCGTCCGCTCGGCCACCTGCTCGATGGACGCGAACGGCTCGGGGGGTGCGGCCAGGTTGTGGCCGGGCAGGTCCACGGCGAGGACCGGCAGGCCGCTGCCCGCCAGCGCGCTCGCCATCGGCTGGTAGTTGACGGCGTTGCCGCCCGCGTAGGGGAAGCAGACCAGGGCGCATTCGGAGGCTCGGCTCCCGCCCGAAAGGGGCAGCAGGAGCTCCGGGCGCTGCCGGGCCGTGCCGTCGAGGAGGGCGGCCAGGTCGGCCAGGACCGGGTGCCGGGTGATGTCCTTCAGGGACACCGCACGGTCGAGGGCGAGGCTGAGTTTGACCGCGGTGAGGGAGGTGCCGCCGGCGTCGAAGAAGTGGTCCGTGCGGCCGATCCGCCGCTCGGGCACCCCCAGCAGTTCGGCCCAGGCCGCGGCCAGCCGCCGTTCGGTCGGGCTGAGCGGGGCGGCGTCGTCCGCGGTCTCCCTGTCCGGTGCCGACTGCTCGGCCAGGGCGGTCAGGGCCTTTCGGTCGATCTTGCCGTTGGCGGTCAGCGGCAGGCTGTCCTGCCAGTGGAAGGCGGACGGCACCATGTAGCCGGGCAGGGCCGCGCCCAGTGCCTTGCGCAGGGTCTCCGGTTCCTGCTCATCGCCGGAGTAGAAGGCGATCAACTGCTTGCCGCCGCCGGTCCGTTCGGCGACGACCACCGCGCCGTCCCGTACCCCGTCCACCCGTAGCAGGGAGTTCTCGATCTCGCCGATCTCGATCCGGAAGCCGCGGATCTTGACCTGGTTGTCCCGGCGGCCGAGGAACTCCAGCTTGCCGCCGGGGTGCCAGCGGCCCCAGTCCCCGCCCAGGTAGAGCCGTTCACCGGGCCGGTACGGGTCCGTCCGGTACGCCTCCCGGGTGCGTTCGGGATCGTTGACGTACCCACGGCCCACGCAGACTCCGGAGAAGGCGATCAGTCCGGGGGCGCCCAGCGGTACCAACGACAGGTGCTCGTCGACGACATGGACGCGGACGTTGTTGACGGGCCGCCCCAGCAGCACCCGTTCGGGTACCTCCCGGAGGACCTCGTGGTTGGTGTCGTCCGAAGTCTCCGTCAGCCCGTAGGCGTTGAGGAGCTCGATGCCCGGCTGGACCGCGAACCAGCGCTGGACCAGCTCCCGTTTGAGTGCCTCGCCGGTCACCGACACACAGCGCAGGTCCGGGAGCATCCGCGGGTGCCGCTCCAGATAGGAGACGACGACCTCCAGATAGGACGGCACGAGCTGCGCCACGGCGACCCGGCCGCGTTCCAGGGTGCCGACGAACCGCTCCACGTCGGTGATCACGTCCTGCTCGACGAGCAGGGTACGGCCGCCCACCAGCAGCGGGGCCATGAGCTGCCACAGGGAGATGTCGAAGCACTGCGGGGCGGTCTGCGCGACCACCGATCCCTCGCCGATCGCCAGGTCGTCGATCTTGGCGTGGAGGTGGTTGAGCAGGCCCGCGTGTTCGCACATCGCGCCCTTGGGCTCACCGGTGGAGCCGGACGTGAAGTAGATGTAGGCGAGCTGACCGGGGCCGACCCGGATGCCGGGGTCGTCGTCGGCGTGCGATTCGGCGTACGCCGTCTCCACCAGGAGCTTCTCGACGCCTTCCAGGGTGGCCAGCGCCTCGTCCAGGGTGTGGGTGCTGCCGGATTCGGTCAGGACCAACCGGCATTCCGCCCGGGACAGCGTCGCCGCGATCCGGCCGGCCGGGAAGTGCGGTTCGATCGGCAGATAGGCGCCGCCCGCCTTGAACACCGCCAGCACGGCCGCCAGCCAGTCGAGGTTGCGCTCGGTGACGACGGCGACGACGTCCTCCCGGCCCAGGCCCCTGGTCAGCAGGGCGCGCGCCAGCCGGTTGGCCCGCCGGTCGAGTTCGCCGTACGTCCACTGCTGCTCGCCGTGCACGGCGGCCACCGCCTGCGGATGGGTCCGGGCGCGCTGCTCGAACAGTTCGTGCGCACGCGCGTCCGGCAGCGGGCGGTCGGGCCCGGCCAGGCCTTCCAGCTGCTCGCGTTGCTCCTCGGCCGACAGCAGGCTCTGCCGGGTGTGGTCGGCGTCCGGCTCCGCGGTCATCAGCCGCAGCGCCGTCAGGTGGTAGCCGCCGATGCGGGCCGCGGCCCGGCCGTCGAGTACGTCCGTGCGGAACCGCAGGCGCAGGGTCAGCCGTCCGTCCCGGTCGGACCAGCGCACGTGCAGGACACCGTCGTCGGCATGGGTTCCGTCGGCCTCCGCCGGCCCGAAGACGGCCTCGTACGGCGGCTCCGTCAGCCCGAGTTCCCGCCGCAGCTCGGCCACCGGGAAATCGCGGCGGGCCAGCACCTCCGCCTCGGCGTCGCGAGCGGCCGTGAGCAGGGCCGGCCAGGGCCCGGCGGGGACGGACGTCCGGCACGGCAGCGGCTCGCCGTCCGCATCGGTGGCGTACCCCGTGACCACCTCCGGCTCGCCGGAGAGCGCGGCCAGCACCTTGAGGTGCGCGGCCAGCATCAACGCGCCGACCGGCAGGCGCCGTTGCCCGGCCAGGTCCCGCATCGCCTGCGCCGTGTCGTCCGGCACGGGTATCTCGTGCTCGGCCGCACCCTGGACCGGTTGCGGAGCCCACCGCGGCACGGCGGTGGCACCGCCGGCGGTCAGTACCCGGCTCCAGAACTCCCGGTCCGATTCCACGCGCGTTCCCATCGAATGGCCTTCCTCAACTCACGTTCGCCGTGCTGGCGTTGGCTGCTGGCGTGGTCCCGCCGGTGACACCGGGCCGGCTGCCGCTCTCCGGCATGTCCACCGCGGGATTGCCGCCCCACTGTGCGTTCGGGGGGACTTCCTCGCCCTTCATGAGGAAGGAGTCGGGCGCCAGCACCGAGCCGTCGCCCATGGTCACGCCGTAGTGCACATGGGCGGCGATGCCGAGGGTGCAGCCGGTGCCGAGCGTGGTGACGTCGGACTTGAAGGTGCCGTCCTCCTGCGAGTGGCACTGGATCTTGCTGCCGGCGTTGAGGGTGCACTCGTCGCCGATGGTGCTGAGCGTCCGCTCGGTCATGTAGACGCCGTCGTCGAACACCCTGCGGCCGATGCGCACGCCCAGCAGCCGCCAGACCAGGGTCTTGAACGGGGTGCCGTTGAAGATGTTGAGGTAGTGGTCCGGGACCTTCCACAGCCGCTCGTGCCACCAGAAGTACGGGTCGTAGATGGAGCACAACCGGGGGCGCAGCGCCCGGAAGGATGCGATGCAGCGCTCCAACAGGACGAAGTACGCGGTGGAGAAGACCAGCGTGAAGGCCAGGTAACCGCCGATCACGACGTCTCCGACCGCGCCGTACAGGTCCACGGAGGCGAGTCCGAACAGGGTGAGCGCGAAGGTGTGCAGCCATCGCACGAGCAGCATGCCCGCCATGGAGCGGAGGTTGTAGCGGTTCTTCGCGGCGAGCCGGTGGCGCAGTATGTCGCCGGCTCTGAGGTGGTCGAACCGGGTGTCGCGGTCCACCGTGCGGGGGATCTCGAAGCACGGTGAGCCGAGGAGGCCCACGCCTTGCCGGATCTCGCCGTCGAGGGGAACCATCACCTTCGTCGCCAGCAGGCAGTTTTCGCCCGTCCTGCCGCCCGCCGGATAGGCGATGTTGTTGCCCAGGAAGTTGTGCGGCCCGATCGCCACCCTGGACAACCGGAAGGAGGTGCTGGAGAAGTCCGCGTTGAGGACGGACAGGCCGTCGGCGACCATCGTTCCGCTGCCGACGGTGACCAGCAGGGGCGACTCGTGCTGCACTTCGGTGCCGAAGTTCGAGCCGGTCTGTTCGACGCGTGACAGGTCGTATCCGATGCCGCGGAGGTAGTGGACGATGTACGAGCTGTCGCCGAAGAGCCAGGCGAAGAACTTGATGTTCGTCATCCGGGCCGTGGTGCGTTGCAGCACGTAGTGGAATCCGTAGAGCGGATAGACCTTGTCGGGTCTGAGGACCAGACCCACCAGACGCGGAACGGTGCACAGGACCAGCAGTCCCAGGACGACGAACCCGAAGAACAGGACGAGGGAGAGCACGAGCGCGTCGGGGAGCAGTTCCGAGGGTTTGAGAGCGGCCGACTGCGGGTCGAGCCGCTTGCCGATCGTCGGTACCTCGGTGAAGAGCATGTACGCACCGCCGACGAACAGCGGGATGTACAGGAGGAACAGCTGCGTCAGGGTGCCGAGGCCGAACCAGGCCCGGCGCAGGGTGCCGCAGCGGGCGGGGGCGACCCTGGCGTAGTCGACCCGGGTGGGTTCCGCCGGGGATCCGTGCCAGCGCTCGCCGTCCGGGACCGCCTGGCCGCGGTACAGGGCGGACGAGTGGCCGAGCTGCGCGCCGTCGCCCATGGAGGTGTCGATGTCCAGGACGGTCTTCTCGCCGACGAAGACGCCGTCGCCGAGGGTGATCCGGCCGGTCTGGATGTGTCCCGCGCTGGCCCGGTAGCAGAGGAGGAAGGCGTCCTTGCGGATCACCGTGTCCGCGCCGATCGTCAGGAGGTCGGTGCAGACCGGGACGGTGCGGGAGAGGATCGTGACCCCCTTGCCGATCCGTGCGCCGAGGGCCCGCAGGTACAGCACGTACAGCGGGGTCCCGGCGAGGAAGACCATCGGATTGGCGTGGATCAGCACCTTGACGAGCCAGAAGCGCAGGTACGCCAGGCCCCAGACGGGGAACTCACCGGGCCGCCAGCGGCCGACGAGCAGCCATTTGGCGACGATCGGGAAGGCGCACAGCGCCACGAACGCGATGCCTCCGAACAGCACCGACCGCAGATAGATGCCGGCCAGGCCCGAACCGGCGGCGATCCACTCGTAACCCGCGGCGGTGACGAATCCGGAGACCAGCGAGTAGCCCAGGAAGACCAGCAGCTGGACGGTTCCGCAGAGCAGGTGGGTGCGCCGTTTCCCGCGCGTCTCCGGGGCCGGTGGCGGCAGGGGCGCGGCCGGCGACGGGGCGTCCGCCGGACCGGCGGGGGCGGGCGTGGCATCCCCGAGCGCCGTGGCCAGACTCTGGATCGTGGGGTGCCGGTAGATGTCCTTCATGGACGGCGAGGGCAGATCCGCCGTCTTGCGTATTCGTGCGCAGAACTGGGCCATGACCAGGGAGTTGGCGCCGAGGTCGGTGAAGAAGTGGCCGTCGACCGGAACGCTCTCGGCGCCCAGGAGGTCGGCCAGTGCCCGTGCGAGCCGCCGCTCGGTCTCCGCCCCCCTGCGGCCGGTGTCGCTCAACGCGACGACGGATTCATCCGGCTCCGAAACGACCTCGGAGGACTGTTCCACCATGCGATCTCCTGGAGAACGTGGATGTTCCTGATCACGAACCGGCGGATTCAGTTTGTCCAGAGAGATCTATGTCTGCCACTTTTGCCATTGATTTAACTGTTCGGAAAGAATGATTCGCCAGGCCGTATCCCCCGGGATTCAGGCCGGGACGGGTACCGCACGGTTCACCCACATGGCGGTCCCCCAAGCGGCGGCGCGCACCCCTCGGGCCGGGACCGCGTCGGGGAAACGGGCACCACGGCACCACGGCACCACGGCGGCACGGCGGCACGGCGGCACGGCGGCAGGGCGGCAGGGCGGCCGATCCACTCGCACGGCCACGTCGGCGCACCGGGCCGCGGCTCCGCGCAGGCCACTCAGCCGCAACAGGCCACTTCCCGGCAGCAGGCCGCGCCCCGGATCAGCCGGCGGCCGTCCAGGCCTTCGGCCCGATGCCGCGCCACTCGATCAGGTCCGGGTCGTCGACCGTCGTATTGGCCTCGGGCAGCCCGGCCCGGCGCAGGAACTCGACGACGTCGAGCAGGTGATACGCGGTGCCGACATACTCTCCGCGGATGGTCACCCGCCTGCCGCCGTCGGGGCCCGGCGGCTGCACCACCACAGGCGCGTCTTTCATGATTGCCGAATGCCCCGTACCGGGCCGGGTCATGCGGGCGCGGCACATGCGTGTCCACATCGTTTCGACATCATTCCGGCCGGTCGCGACGGTTGACGCGCCCGGGCCCGGCCCCCGTGCCGGTCCTCCGGGCGGCGCACCACCGGCGTGTGGGCGGGCGGGCCGGAAATCGGCGAATGGCCGAGATTCCCCGGGAGGCGGAGGGGCGGGAGGGGCGTTCGGTGCGTCCGGTACACGCCAATAACCACCGCCCGGAGGGTGCGGGCGGTGCTCGGTGCCGGGCCCGGCGGCCACTCCGGCGCGCGCCGCTCACGTGCCCGTTTGACCAATCGAACGCCTTCACGCGCCAGTTACATGTTCTTCACGGTGCGCGCGCTTTCAGTCACTTAGCGTGCTTGTTCGATCGCCGGAAGGAGACGTCCCGCGTTCCGGCTGCCTAGCCTCCCGGCCATGCGATCACCACTGATGAGACGCTTCGGCCTCGGTACCGTTCTCGCCCTCGCCCTCGCCGTCTTCGGACTGGCCCCCAGCGCGAGCGCCGACCCGGCACCGGCCGAGCTCACCTTCGCCACGAACGCCGCGACCACCACGCCCGGCGGCACGGTGAACCTGTCGATGACGATCACCAACAACAAGACGTACGACATCTGGTTCGTGTACCAGACGATCGACCCGACCTATCTGACCACGCAGCGCCCCGACCTGAAGTACAGCTTCACCGGCTGCAGCCTGGCCGCGGCCGACGGCACCAGCACCGCCTGCTCCGGCACCGGGCCCGCCAACCTCGGCACCGACTACGGCACCACCGTCCCGCCCGGGCAGAGCCGCACCGTCACGCTGACGCTGAGCGTCGCCGCCGACTCCGGCTGCAACGGCAACATCGGCTTCTACTCGTACTTCTACGCCGAGTTCAGCGACTCCACGAACACCAGCGGCGGCCCGGTCTACACACCCGAGACGCGCATCCTGTGCGCCTGACGGCCTGTCGGTGTTGACCTGAAAAGGTCTGCGATCAGCCAATGGTCCGGGGCCGGGCGCTCTCTCCGCCAGAGAGGTCCCGGCCTGCACCGCGGACGGAAAATCTGGCAACTCGGTTCCATCGGATGCCTGTTGGTCGCCTGCTCTTTTCCGTCATGTTTCGCAACACGACCACGAAAGCTACACAGAGGCATCACTATGTGACGCGACGGATGCGTCGACGAACTGGCCTCTCAGGGGGAAGCCGGCGTCGGCGTAGGGGGTGCGTCCGCTCTACGGAGCCGTACTCACCCCTGCCCGGGGAGGGGACTTCACCGCATGAAGCGGACCATACGCACGGCCGCGCTCGCGGTCGGTGCGCTCATAGCCACGCTCGGCCTGCCGGCCGGCGCGGCCCATGCCGACGACGCACCCAGAATCGACCTGCGGGTGTTGGTGGTCAGTGACGGGGGGCCGTCGACCGACGCCATCGCAGCCGAACTGACCGACGCCGGAACGCCGTTCACCGAAATCGACCTGACCCAGTCAGGACGGCAGAGCATTGACGCGGCCTTCCTGTCGGACACCGTCGACGGGCGGCCGCGCGCCAGGTTCCAGGCCGTGGTGCTGCCCAACGACAACCCGTTCGCGGCCGGTTCGAGCGAGATGGCCGCCCTCACAGCCTACGAACAGACTTACCAGATCCCCCAGGTCGATGCCTATACCTACGCGCGTCCAGAAGCCGGTTTGCAGTACCCGGTCGGCAGCACCGGCTACTCCGGCAGCCTCGACGGCGCACAGGCCGACGTGACCGACGCAGGCAAGGCGGGCCCCTTCGGCTACCTCGACGGCACCGTACCCTTCGAGGACAACGACCCCTCCGTGGGCGAGAGTTACGCCTACCTCGCGCAGCCGGCGACCGGCGCCGACTTCACTCCCTACGTCGAGGCCGCGATCCCGGGACAGTCCACGAAGGGCTCCCTGGTCGGCGAGTACCGGCACGACAGCCGGCGCGAGCTCGTCGTGACCTTCGTCTACAACCAGTACCAGGAGCAGTTCCGGCTGCTGGCCCGCGGCATCGTCGAGTGGATGACCGGCGGGGTGCACCTCGGCGCCTCCCGCAACTACTTCGCGGTGCACGTGGACGACCTGTTCGCGGCCGACGACCGCTGGAACACCGAGCTCAACTGCACGCCCGGCGACGTCGACTGCACCGACCCGAACGCCACGCCCGACCCGATCCGCATGACGTCCGCCGACGTCGACCACGCGGTGGCCTGGGAGCAGAGCAAGGACTTCACCCTCGACCTCGCCTTCAACGGCTCCGGCAGCGTCGACCAGCGCGAGGACAACAACGGCGTCGACCAGCTCGCCGACCAGCTGATCGCGGACAAGAACGACTTCCGCTGGATCAACCACACCTACACGCACGCCTTCCTCGGCTGCGTGCAGAACACCACCGTGGTGCCGTGGGTCTGCGAGACCAACGCCGACGGCAGCACCAAGTGGGTCAGCGAGAACGACATCTCCGACGAGATCGCCACCAACCGCGTCTGGGCCCAGACCAACGGACTCCCCCTGGAGAACGACGAGTTGGTCACCGGTGAGCACTCCGGAATGCGGGTGCTGCCGCAGCAGCCCGACGACAACCCGAACCTGGCGCCCGCCCTCGCCGCCAACGGCATCGACTGGCTGGGCTCGGACAACTCCCGTGATCCGCAGCAGCGTCAGATCGGCGCGGCCGAGACCGTCCCCCGCTACCCGATGAACGTCTTCTACAACGCGGGCAAGGCCTCCGAGGAGGTCGACGAGTACAACTGGCTCTACACCAGCCGCGCCCAGGGCGGCAGCGGCATCTGCGAGGACAACCCGGCGACCACCACCTGTCTGTCGCAGCCGCTGGACACCAGCACCGGCTACACCGGCCAGATCGTGCCGCTGGAGACCCGGATCGCCCTCGGACACGTGCTGTCCAACGACCCCCGGCCGCACTACATCCACCAGTCGAACCTGGCCGAGGACCGCATCGCCTACCCGGTGCTGGACGGCGTACTCGACGGCTACCGGGCCCTGTTCGCGGACAACACCCCGGTGGTGAACCTGCGGTTGAAGGACATCGGGACCGAGCTGAAGCGCCGGGCCGACTGGCAGGCCGCGCTTCAGGCCGGCCAGGTCACCGCCTACCGCATCGGCGACGCCGTGACCGTCGACGCGCCGACCGGCCTGGAGATCACCGCGACCCTGCCGACCGGGACCACCGTGGCCGGCACCGCGTTCGGCTCCGCGTACGCGGGCGCCGTCTCCGGCTGGACCCCCTCGGCCGGCGACCCGATCAGCTTCACCCTGCCGGCCACCACCGCCGCCCCGGCGGTCACGGCGGCCGACTCCACCGCCCCGGCCACGGATCCCGCACCAGACACCCGGGTCCCCGCGGGTGTGACCGAGTCGGTACCCGCCACCGTCGGCGACTGAACCGCGCTCCGCAGCACCAGCGACCGAAGCGAGACAGCCCCGCGGTCCCGGCCGCCCGCACGGCGGCCGGGACCGGCACGACCACCCCACACCTCGGCCGTGGAGCACACCGATGCCCCTTCCCTACGGCGCGCCAAGCACCCGCACTACGCGCGTCACCCTGCTCACCGAAGGCACCTACCCGCACAGTCACGGCGGCGTCAGCGTCTGGTGCGACCAACTGGTACAGGGCATGCCCGACATCGACTTCGACATAGTCGCCGTCACCGGCACCGGACGCGAACCCGTCGTCTGGGACCTGCCCGCGCACGTCTCCACCGTGCGGTCCGTGCCGATGTGGGGCGACCCGCCGGAAGGCCGTGCGCCCCGGGGCCGGGCCCGCCGCCAACTCGCCGACATCTACGGCCGGTTCCTCGCCGCGCTGCTCGACCCCCGGGAGGAGGACGGCTTCCCGCCCGCCCTGTACGCCTTGGCCCGGGCCGCGGCCGACGGCACGCTCAGCCCGTTCCTGCGCGCCGACACCGCGATCACCGTGCTGACCTCACTGTGGAACCGGCCGGGGCTGGCCGTGCGCGAGGCCCGGCCCACCCTGCACGACGCGCTCACCGCGACCGCCCTCCTGGAGCACGCCCTGCGCCCGTTGACCGCTCCGCTGCCCGAGAGCGGGGTCGCGCACGCGGTGAGCGGTGGCGTTGCCGCGCTGCCGGGCCTGGCCGCCCTGGAACAGCACGGGATCCCGCTGCTGCTCACCGAGCACGGCGTCTACCTGCGGGAGCGGTACCTCGGCTACCGGACCGCGCCCTACCGCTGGCCGGTGAAGGCGGTCGTGCTCGGGTTCTTCCGGCTGCTGGCCCGCGAGTCCTACCGCAAGGCGGCCCTGATCACCCCGGGCAACCGTTACAACCGGCTCTGGGAGGAGGAGGGCGGCGCCGATCCGGAGGCCATCCGTACTGTCTACAACGGCGTGGACCCGGCCGCGTTCCCGGCGGCCGGACCGGAGCCGGAGGTGCCCACCCTCAGCTGGGCGGGCCGGGTCGACCCCATCAAGGACCTGGAGACACTGATCCGGGCCTTCGCCCTGGTCCGCGCCCAGGTCCCCGAGGCGCGGCTGCGGCTGTTCGGCGGGACACCACGGGGCGGCGAGGCCTACCGGGAGCGCTGCGAGGCCCTGGCCGCCGAACTGGGCCACGGCGACGCCGTGACCTTCGAGGGCCGGGTCGACGACATCAAGGACGCGTACGCGGCCGGCAACGTGGTGATGCTCTCCAGCATCAGCGAGGGCTTCCCGTTCACGCTGATCGAGGCCATGTCCTGCGGGCGCGCCACCGTCTCCACGGACGTCGGCGGGGTCCGCGAGGCGGTCGGCGACACCGGGCTGGTCGTCGCGCCCCGCGACCCGGCGGCGATGGCCGCGGCCGCGCTCGAGCTGCTGGGCGACCCGGGGCGCCGCAGGGCGATGGGCGAGGCGGCCCGGCTGCGGGTGATCGAGCAGTTCACCCTCCGGCAGACCATCGACACCTTCCGCGCCATCTACCTCGAACTGCCCGACCGCGCACGGCAGGCGGCGGTCGAGCCGGCGGCCCCGGCCGAGCTGCCCGCCGCGTCCGTCACCGGGGGCGTGGCCCTGTGAGCGGACCGATATCCCTCGAACCCGGCGGCTCCGAACAGGACACGCTGGCCCTGCGGCTGGCCGAGCCCCGGCCGGCGCCCCGCCGCCGGCCGCGCTGGGCCCTCGACGACACCACGCTGACCATCCGGCTCCCCCGGCGCGGCCCGGACGAGGACGCGGTCAGCGAGCTCGCCGCCGAACTCGCCGACCGGATAGGCCCCGCCGTCCACCCCTACGAAGTGGCCGCGCTGCTGGAGTCGGAGGGCCTGTCCGCCGCCCTGATCAACGAGCGGTACGGCCACCCGAACCTGTTCTCGCTCGCCTCGGCGCTCTACGAACGGGTGCCCAGGACGTTCCCGGAACCCGCGCCCGCGGCCGACCCGTGGCGCCCGGACACCGTGCGCTGTCTGCTGCGGGGTGTGCTGTTCGCCCTGCCCGGGCTGGCGTATCTGCTGACCGCTCCGCTGTGGAACGCGGCCGGGCACGCGCCCGCGCTGATCGTGGCCGGGCTGGTCTCCTGGGCGTGGGGGCAGGCCCTCGGCCACCGCGCCCATCTGCGGATGGCGACCGGACGGCACGAGGCGGGCCGTACCCTGCTGCTCGGCGCGCCGGTCGGGGCGGTGCTGGCCACGGGTGCCGCCGCCCTGGTCTCCGGGGGCGGCCGGGTCGTCCTGGCCGCCGCGGCCCAGTCGCTGTACCTGGCGGCGGCGGGCGTCCTGCTGGTGCTGGCCCGGGAACGGCTGCTGCTGGCCGCGCTCAGCCCGCTGATCGCGGGTGCGGCCGTGCTGCCCCGGTGGGAGCCGGGCCGTCCGCTGCGGGCCGGGCTGCCGCTGCTGGCCCTCGCCGCGACGCTCGCGGTCACCGGGTGGGTCCTGTGGCGGACCCGCTCGGTCCCGGCCGTCACCGGCGGCCACCGGCCCAAGGTGCTGTGGTCCCTGCCGTACGGCCTGTTCGGGCTGGCCGCCGGGGTGCTGGTGCTCCTTGAGGGACGCCAGGAACCAAACGCGCCGTACGCGGTGATCGTGCTCACCGTGAGCATGGGGCCCGCGGAGTGGCTGCTGTACCGCTACCGGGGGCTGTCGGTCGGCGCGCTGCGCGCCACCGCCACGCCCGCCGCGTTCCTGCTGCGGTCCGCCGGCATCCTCGCCCTCTGTCTGCTGCTCTACCTGGCGCCGCTGCTGCCCGCCGCCCTGCTCACGGGCGCCGCTCCGGCCGCCCTGCTGCTGCTCGCGGCCACGCTGTGGACCGCGCTGCTGCTCCAGGCGTTCGGCGCGGCCTGGCCCTCGGCCGCGCTCTGTCTCACCGCCGCCACCGTCGCCGGCGCGTTCTCCCTGTTCCACCTCCCCGGGGCCGGTCTCGCGCTGCCGCTGTGCTGCGGCGCCGCCGCCCTGTGTCTCGCGGCCGGCGCGCTGGTGCTGCTCGGCCGCCCCGCCCCGCACGGATGAGTCACACCCCCCATGAACCACATGCACAACCGACCGGAAGGAAACGACAGTTGACCTCCGCACCGCTCGCCGCCGTCACCGGGGCCGAGGGTTTCATCGGCTCGCACCTCACCGAGGCGCTGGTCGCCTCCGGGCACCGGGTGCGGGCCATGGCCCAGTACAACTCCTTCTCCTCCTACGGCTGGCTGGAGACCCTGTCCCAGGAGGTCCTGGACCAGGTGGAGATCGTCCTCGGTGACGTCCGGGACCCGGGCTCGGTCCGCGGCCTCCTGGAAGGCGCCGACACCGCCTACCACCTGGCCGCGCTGATCGCGATCCCGTACTCCTACCAGGCCCCGCACAGCTACGTCGACACCAACGTCACCGGCACGCTCAACGTGCTGGAGGCGGTCCGCGCGCTCGGCACGCCCCGGCTGGTGCACACCTCGACCAGTGAGACGTACGGCACCGCCCAGACCGTGCCGATCACCGAGGACCATCCGATCAACACCCAGTCCCCGTACGCCGCTTCGAAGGCCGGCGGGGACCGGCTCGCCGACAGCTACCACGCCAGTTTCGACACCCCGGTGGTGACGCTGCGGCCGTTCAACACCTTCGGGCCGCGCCAGTCGATGCGGGCGGTGATCCCCACCGTGATCGGTCAGCTGGCGGCCGGGGAGCGCACCATCACGCTCGGCGATCTGCGTCCCACCCGGGACTTCATGTTCGTCAAGGACACCGCCCAGGCGTTCCTGACGGTCGGCACCGCGCCCGCCGAGCAGGTGGTGGGCCGTACCTTCAACGCCGGTACCGGCGGGGAGATCTCGGTCGGCGACCTGGTCGCGCTGATCGGCAAGGTCATGGACACCGCCGTCGACGTCCGCGCGGACGAGGCCCGGATCCGGCCCGCCAACTCCGAGGTGATGCGGCTGGTCGCCGACGCGAGCCGGCTCACCGCGGCGACCGGCTGGCGGCCCGGCCACTCCCTGGAGGAGGGGCTCGCGCACACCGTGGAGTTCTTCCGCGACCCGGCCAACCTCGCCCGGTACAAGACCGGCATCTACAACATCTGACCTCGTCCGGCACGTCTGCGCACGTTCACGAAGGAGGAGCCCCATGCACGCAGTCATCCTGGCCGGAGGCAAGGGCGTCCGGCTGCGGCCCTACACGACCGCGCTGCCCAAACCGCTCGTCCCCATCGGCGACCAGCACGCGATCCTGGAGATCGTGCTGCGTCAGCTCGCCACCGCCGGCTTCACCAGCGTCACCCTGGCCATCGGCCACCTCGGCGAGATCATCCGCGCCTATGTCGGCGACGGCACCCAGTGGGGCCTGACCGTCGACTACGCCACCGAGGAGAGCCCGCTGGGCACCATGGGCCCGCTGCTCAACCTGCGTGACCGGCTGCCCGAGACGTTCCTGGTGATGAACGGCGACATCCTCACCGACCTCGACTACGCCGACGTCCTGGACCGGCACAGAGGCTCCGGCGCGCCACTGACCATCGCCACCTACGCCCGCAAGGTGCACATCGACTTCGGGGTGCTGACCACCGACGACAGCAAGGTCGTGGCGTTCACCGAGAAGCCGAGCATGGACTACCACGTCTCCATGGGCGTGTACGGGCTGTCCCGTGCGACGCTGGCCGAGTACACGCCCGGACTCCCGCTCGGCTTCGACGAGTTGGTGCTGGATCTGCTCAAGGCGGAAACTCCCCCGCACGCCTACGAGTTCGAGGGGTACTGGCTGGACATCGGACGCCCGGACGACTACGACCGGGCCAACGCCGAGTTCACCACCCGCAAGTCGCTTCTGCTCAAGGGAGCCTGAGCTCGTCATGCGCATTCTCGTCCTGGGCCACTCCGGCTATCTGGGCACCCATGTCGCCGCGGGACTGCGGGCCGTGCCCGGCGCGCAGGTCCTCGGCGGCGGCCGCTCGGCCGACGCGGACCACCGCGTCGACCTCGCCTCCGTCCGCCCGGAGCAGCTGGCCAAGACCCTGGCGGCCGTCGCGCCCGACACCGTGGTCAACTGCGCGGGCGCGACCGGGGGCGACGCGGTGGGGCTCGCCGAGGTCAACGCCCGCGGCCCGGCGGTGCTGTGTGCCGCGCTGCGCGACGCGGTCCCGGCGGCCCGTCTGGTGCACCTCGGTTCGGCCGCCGAGTACGGCCCCGGCACCCCGGACGCCCCGGTCACCGAGTCGGCGCCGACCAGCCCGACGGCCCCGTACGGCGCGACCAAGCTGGCGGGCACGGTCGCGGTGACCGCGTCGGGCCTGGACGCGGTGGTGCTGCGGGTGGGCAACCCGGTGGGGCCCGGGGCGCCGGCCGCCTCGCTGCCCGGCCGGATCACCGCGCTGCTGCGCGAGGCGGGTGCGGACCCGGAGGCGGTGCTGCGGCTGGGCGACCTGTCGGCGTACCGCGACTTCGTGGACGTCCGGGACGTGGCCCGCGCGGTGCTCCTCGCGGCCACCGCCGCCGGACCGCCGCCGCCCGTCCTCAACGTCGGCGGGGGCCGGGCCGTCCCGGTGCGTGAGCTGGTGCACGCGCTGGCCGCCCGGGCCGGCTTCCGCGGCCGTATCGAGGAGAGTTCGGGCGGCTCGGTGCGGTCGGCGCGGGTGTCGTGGCAGTGCTCCGACATCTCCGCCGCCGAGCGGGCCCTGGGCTGGCGCCCGGCGCACACGCTTCAGGACGCGCTGGCCGCGCTGTGGGAGAGCGACGGTACGCGGTGAGCCTGCTGATTCCGCTGTACGTGCACCCGGCCGAGGACCCGGGTGCCTGGCACCGCCTGATCACCGCCGCGCAGGGCACCTACGGTGTGGTCCTCAACCCGGCGAACGGCCCCGGCGACCGCCCCGACCCGGCGTTCACCGCCGCGGCCGACGCCCTGCGGTCGGCCGGGGCGCTCCTCCTGGGGTACGTCGACACCGACTACGGAATGCGCGGACCGGCCGAGGTCACCGAGGACGTGCGCCGGCACGAGGAGTGGTACGCGGCCGACGGCTGCTTTCTCGACCGGGTGACGGCGACTCCGGAGGCGCTGCCCGCCTGCCGCCGGCTGGTGCGTGCCGTACGGAGGTCGGGCGCCGGGACGGTCGTGCTCAACCCGGGCGTCCATCCGGCGCCCGGCTACGTCCGTCTCGCCGACCTGACCGTCACCTTCGAGGGGCACTGGTCGACGTACGTCTCGGCGTTCAGCAGACCGGCGTGGGCCGCCCGGCAGCCGCCCGAGCGGCTGTGCCACCTGGTCTACGGTGTGCCCGAGGCCCTCGTCCCGCTGGCGGTACGCACCGCGCACGAGCGGGGCGCGGCGGTGTGCGGCCCGGTGACGGGCGAACCGCCCAATCCCTGGGCGCAGTTGACTCCGGCGTTGACGGGGGCGCAGTTGTGAGGGCGCGGGTGGTGCTGACCGCGGCCGTGCTGGCGGGGCTCCTGGCGGGCTGCTCCGCACACCGGGACTCGCCCGCCGCGCACTCGGAGGCCCCCTCCGGGCCCGCGGACTCCTCGACCGCGCTCGGGAGCTCCCCGACCACGCCGCCCGGGTCCCCCGCCGCCAGGCCGTCCGAGTCCGCCACCACCCGCCCGGCCTCTCCCACCTCTGCGCCGACGGACTCCGCCGGGGCACGCACCGCCAAGTCCCGCTGGAAACCCCGGCCCGGCCTGGCCTGGCAGTGGCAACTGGACGGAGAGGTCAAGCCGACGGTGGACGTACCCGTCTACGACATCGACGGCTTCGAGAACTCCAGGGCGGACGTGGCCCGGCTGCACACCGCCGGCCGGAAGGTCATCTGTTATGTCAACGTCGGCGCCTGGGAGAACTTCCGGCCCGACAAGGACGACTTCCCGCGCTCGGTGCTCGGCAGCACCAACGGCTGGGCCGGCGAACGCTGGCTCGACATCCGCAGGTTGTCCGTGCTGCGCCCGATCATGGAGCGGCGCTTCGACATGTGCCGTGACAAGGGCTTCGACGCGGTCGAGCCCGATCTGGTGGAGGGGTACGGCAACGACACCGGGTTCCACCTCACCGCCGCCGACCAGCTCCGTTACAACCGCATGATCGCGGACATCGCTCATGCGCGCGGGATGTCGGTGGGCCTGAAGAACGACCTCCCGCAGATCCCGCAGCTGCTCGCCGCCTTCGACTTCGCGGTCAACGAGGAGTGCGCCCAATACGACGAGTGCGCGCGCCTCGCCCCGTTCGTCGAGGCGGGCAAGGCCGTGTTCCACGTGGAGTACGCGGAACCGCCCAGTGCCTTCTGCGCCGAGTCCCGGCGGCTGGGTCTGTCGTCGATGCAGAAGAAGCTGGAGCTGGGGGTGTGGCGCAAGCCCTGCTGAAGGCGGCCGGAGCCGGACCGCGGGCGGCCGCTTCCGGAGCCGGTCGATGTGGATGTGGAAGTGCCCCGGTGAGCACGGCCGCCCTCCCCCAAGGGGGCGAGCGTGCTCACCGGGGCCGGCGCCGGCTCTGCCGGTTTTCCGCAGAGTCGGATCGGGCGAGTCCCCCACTCGCCCACCCGGCACCCGTCCATCCCCCCTGGGTGCCCGGCGCCTGTGTCAGGGCGTCAGTGTGGCCCACACGGCGTGGCCGCTGGTGAGCCGGGACCGGTCGACGCCCCAGGAGTCGGCGAGTTCCTCGACGAGCAGCAGTCCCCGGCCGCCCTCGTCGTCAGGGCCCGGCTCGCGCCGGAGCAGACCTCGCCGCGAGTAGTCGTGGTCGTGCACCTCCAGTCGCAGACACCCGTCGGTGATCATGCCCATGCCACACATGATGCGGACGCTGAACGTGTGCCGGATGGCGTTGGTGACCAGCTCGGACACGAGCAGCACCGCGTCCTCGCGCAGCTCGCCGGGCATCCCCCACGCGCTCAGGCGCTCTCTCATGGAGCGGCGGGCGACTCTGACGCTGGAGCGGTGCGAGGGCAGCTCGATCCAGTGGGCCTGGTCGGGGTCGACGACGTCTAACAGGTCGAGCGGGGAGGTCGCGTGGGGGGACACGTGGTTGCCTTCCGTGAGGCGGCTGCGGCGGGAAGCAGGCAGAGCTGAGCAACGTCCGCACGGGGGAGGTTCGTTGCCCGTGAGCGTGACCGCGATTTACTCAAGTAACTATGCGCGCAGTCGGGTTCACCCTGCAACCGACTCCCTGATAATTTCAGCATGCCGGTGTCGGTGTGGTCGCTTCATCAAGTGCCTGTCAGACTCGTACCGGTGACGTTCCCTCAGGAGGTAGGGCGTGAGCGAAGGCCGGTCGAACGCGAGCAGCGCCAGTGCGCCCACCGTGCTGCGCATGATCCTGGGCCGCAGGCTCCAGGAGCGGCGCCAGGAAGCGGGCGTGTCACTGGACGAAGCGGCGCGGGCGCTGCGGGTCGCTCCCCTGACCATCCGCCGCCTGGAGAAGGCGGAGGTGGCGCTCAAGCCTCTCTACGTCGAGAAACTCCTCGAGACCTACGGCGCCGACCGGCAGGAGACCGACGAGTTCGTCGCCTTCGCCGAGCGGGCCAACGAGCCCGGCTGGTGGCACACCTACCGTGATGTGCTGCCCACCTGGTTCAGCGCCTACGTGAGCCTGGAGACCGGCGCGAAGACCCTGCGCACCTACGAGCCGCACTACGCCACGGGGCTGCTGCAGACCCCCGAGTACGCGCGTTCGGTGCTGAGCGGCGGCTTCCCGAACGACCGCGACGAGGACCTGGAACGGCGCGTGAACCTCCGGCTGCGCCGGCAGGCCCTGCTGGAGCGGGCCGACGCACCCACCCTGTGGGTGGTCATGGAGGAGGCCGTCCTGCACCGGGTGGTCGGCGGCCCCCAGGTGATGCGGGCGCAGATCGAACGGCTGCTGGAGGTCTCGGAGCTCGCGCACGTCAGCGTCGACGTCGTGCCGTTCACCGCCGGCGCCCATGTGGGCGCGTGCGCCCCGTTCACCTACTTCCGCTTCGAGGAGCCCGAGCTTCCCGACGTCGTCTACAGCGAGATCCTCTCCGGCGCGATGTACCTGGACCAGCGGTCCGACGTCGTCGCCCACCTGGAGGCGCACAACCGCATGTCCCTGCTGACCTCCGACGCGCAGAGCAGGGCGCTCCTGAACCGCATGCGCAAGGAGTACGCATGACCATCATCGACGGCAGTGCCCACGACGTGTACAACGGCATGCCCGCCGCGGACCTCGGTGAGCAGGGCTGGGAGTCGCCCTGGAGCGGCCCCAACGGAGGCCAGTGCGTGCAGACGAAGCAACTCGCCGACGGCCGGGTGGCGCTACGTCAGTCGACCGACCCCGCCGGCCCCGCGCTGATCTACACCCCCGAAGAGATCACGGCGTTCGTCGCCGGGGTCAAACGGGGCCTCGCCGACCATCTGACCACTGGCTGACCTCCCCCTCCCCCAGGCACCCCTCCGAAAGGTTCAGGATGACCAACTCGCACGCGGCGCGGGACATCGACACCAGCAGGCCCCACTCCGCCCGTATGTACGACTACTACCTCGGCGGCAAGGACCACTTCGAGGTCGACAAGCACGCGGCCGAGACCGTGGCGGACGCCTACCCCGGCATCTTCGTCTGCGCCCGCGAGAACCGCGCCTTCATGCACCGCGCCACCCGCGTCCTCGCCCGTGAGCACGGCATCCGGCAGTGGCTCGACATCGGCACCGGCATCCCCACCGAGCCGAATCTGCACCAGGTGGCCCAGTCCGTGGTCCCGGAGGCACGGGTGGTGTACGCCGACAACGACCCGCTCGTCCTGAAGTACGCCGAGCGTCTGATGCGCAGCACGACGGAGGGCCGCACCACCTACATCGAGGCGGACGTCAACGACCCGCAGACGCTGCTCGACGCCCCCGAACTGTCCGAGGTCCTGGACCTGGACCGGCCGGTGGCGCTGTCCCTGAACGCCCTGATGCACTTCGTCACGGACGCCCAGGACCCGTACGGCATCGTCAGCCGGCTGCTGGACGTGCTCCCCTCGGGCAGCGCGCTCGCCCTGAGTCACTGCACGCCCGACTTCGACCCGGCCACCTGGCAGAAGGTCACGGACATCTACAACGGCGCGGGCACTCCGGTGCAGTTCCGCTCGCGCGAGGACGTGGCGCGCTTCTTCGACGGGCTCGAACTGCTCGACCCCGGCGTCTCGGTCGGCCACCGCTGGCGCCCGGACGGCGAATCGACCGCCACCGACGCGGAGGTCAGCCTGTGGACCGGGGTGGGCATCAAGCCGTAGCACGGACGGGCTGTCGTACCGCACGGTGATACGGCGGTACGACAGCCCGAGGCAGCCCCGGGGGGTCAGCCAATGTGGTAACTGTCCCCGTACACCTTCCAGTCCAGCGGGGTGTTCAGGCACAGGTTGCCGTTGCGCAGGAAGACCCGCTGCTCGGTGTCGACCCGGGTGGTGTCGCTGTGGGCCTCCTCCTGCTTCATGGCCCAGACCCGCGCGTCGAGGAAGGCGTTGAGGTACGTCACCTCGTTGCCGCCCTGCGCCGGCGGCTTCGCGTTGCCGAGGGCGCGCTTGCGTATGTTGCGGAAGCTGGTGGAGTCGTCGCCGTCGCCGTGCATGACGATGGCGTCGTAGTAGGCGAACTGCCCCAGCGTGCCCAGCCCGTCCGTCTTGCCCTGCTGTACGGCGGGGTTGAAGTACACCCGGTCGCGCTCGTCGTTCTGCGCCTGCTGGAAGGCGGTGTCCTGGGCGGCCTTGCGCCAGTCCGCGGGGAAGTTCGGGTCGAGGCCGGAGTGCGAGTCGGTTCCGTTGACCCGGCGCAGTGCCGGGAGGTACTTGGCGAGGACGTTGCCGGGCTTGCGGTCGGTGTAGAGCTGCACGAGGTCGAGCATGTCGCCGGTGCCGGAGCAGAATCCGATGATCCCGGCGGTGTAGCCGCGGCCGTCGCCGATGTCCTCGATGTACTTGTACTGCGCCTTCCAGTCGAGCGAGGAGTTCTCCGCGCTCGACACCAGCTTCATGGCGATCTCCTTCTTCGCCGGGTCGTCGAGGCCCGCACAGCTCGCGGCCGCCGAGGCGGCGGAGGCGTGCGCGGGACGCAGCAGTACGGCACCGGCCGCGGACGCGCCGAGCAGGGCGAGCAGGGTACGCCGGGAGGTCGTGGCAGGGGTCGTCGTGGGGTTGTTCGGATGCCTCACGTGGGCTCCAGAAGGTGGTGGGGGGTGGACTGGGATCCACTATTAGGAAGGTTTCCTATCAGAGCTCAACGGTGATGTGTACCCGTCACACAGAAAGTTCGTAGAGTCGAACAAGACAGGTACGGACCACAGCGCGGGCGATCGGACCCGGACCGGCGAGTAGTGGAATTTTCAACTACCCTGCTTCGTTGACGCCCCCGAAGGAGGTCACGAGTGGACACCACGTACTACGACCAGGGAACTCTCGCCGAACGCTGGGACCGCGCCCAGCTGTTCTTCGACGCCAAGGACTACGCGGGCGCCGCGCGGGTGCTCGCCAGGCTGGTCGAGGAGGTGCCGGAGCAGACCGGACCGCGTCTGCTGCTGGCGCGCGCCTACTACCACTCGGCCCAACTGGGCCGCGCCGAGTCCGAGTTGCGCGAGATCGTGGAGCGCGACCCGGTGGAGCACTACGCCCGGCTGATGCTGGGCCGCACGCTCCAGCGGCAGGCCCGGCACGACGAGGCGGAGCCGCATCTGCGTCTCGCCTCGGCGCTGGCGGGCGACTTCCCGCAGGAGTGAGTAACGGGTCGAGAAGGGCCCCGGGTCCTCCCGGGGCCCTTCTCGGTGTCCGGCCGGCGTGGGTGCCGGCACCCGGGCCGACAGGTCGTCGAGGCCGACCACGTCCGTGCCGTCAGAGCGGGGTGGCCGCGTGCAGGATCAGGAAGAGAGTGACTGCCGAGTTCGCCGAGGACATCGCCGACACGAGGGTGCCCGCGGCGGCACCCCAGACGGTGAGACCGGCCCCGGTGAACGCCGACGGCCAGCCACGGGCCGACGGGGCGGGGCCGAGCAGCGCGGCGACCCGGCGCGGCACCGGTCCGGTGGCGGCCAGCGCGGCCAGGGTTAGGGCCGGGGTGCCCCGCGACAGCAGTGCCGCCCTGCCGATGGCCCGCGCGACCGTCCGCCGGTCCCCCACCGAGCGGGCCGCGGTCTCGTCCGCCCAGCGCTCGGCGGTGTGGGCGACCGCGGTGCGCAGGGGCCGCAGGAAGGGGTTGGCGTGTGCCGCCAGGTGCCCGGCGAGCAGGTAACGGTGGTGCCGGGCGGTGACATGGGCGCGTTCATGGGCGAACAGGGCCCGGCGTTCACCTGGAGCGAGGCCGTCGAGGAGTGCGGTGGTGACGACGATCCGGTCGGGCAGCGCGTAGGCGTAGGGGGTGCCGTCGGGCAGGACGGCCACCTCCCGGCCGGGCAGTCCGGTCAGCGCCCGCCGGGCCAGCCGGGTGACCCGGCGGTGCCGGTGGAGGGTGCGACCGCACAGCACGGCGACCACGCCGAGCGCGGGGATGGCGGCGCGGCCCGCGACGTCGTCGTGCGGGACCGCCGCCCGTACCTCCGGGTCGGACCAGCCGTCCGGGTGGGGGTCCCCCCGGACGAAGTCTGGGGGAGGGGTTGCCGGGAGCTGGGCGGTGCCGACCACCATCAGCAGGGCCAGGCAGAGCGTGCTGCACAGGGCCATCACCACGGCCACCGCGGTGAGCAGCCGGGTGGCGGTACGCGGATGCAGCCGTCCCTCGGCCAGCCGGGCGACGGGCCAGGCGGTCAGCGGCAGGACCAGCGGCAGGAAGACGAAGACCCCCATGGGCGGTCAGTCTTCCGTACCGCCGTGGTCGGTGTGCGAGGTGTTCCGACTGTTCACCCGGGCCGGCCCGGCGGTCTCCAGGAGCGCCCGCAGCACCTGCTCGTCGCCGGGCGGCAGCGCGGTGACGAAGCTCGCCAGGACGGCCTCGCGGTCCCGTTCGCCGTCGAGGAGCCGGCGCATCCGCAGGGCGGCGAGCCGGGCCACGTCGGCGGTCGGCGTCCACAGGAAGGCGCGGCCCTGCCGTTCACGGGCGACGACGTCCTTGGCGAGCAGCCGGGTCAGGATGGTCACCACGGTGGTGTAGGCGAGGTCGCCGCCGAGCCGCTCCTGCACCCAGGCGGCGGTGACGGGACCGCCGGCCTCGCGCAGCGCACCGAGCACCTGGCCCTCCAGCTCCCCCTGCCCGCGCCGGGCCCGCACCATAGTCCCGTCTCCCTCCGGCGTCGGCGTGTCTGACCACGCTACTTCACGCCGCCCCTGCTCCCGTACGTCCGCCGCCCGCGCCGGTGCGCGACCTCGCCGAGCGCGATGTCCACGGCGATGAACGCGGCGAGCGGGATCCCGAGCAGGGGCACGAAGTAGCCCACCACCGCGATCACCGCCAGCGCCGGGACGAGCAGGTACGGCGGGACCTCCGCCCAGGCTCCGCGCGGGATCGGCCGGCCGAAGGAGGAGCCGCGGCCGCGCTGCCACCACATGCGGTAGCCCCACAGGATCAGCAGGATCAGGGAGAGCGCGAGCAGCGCCAGGGCGAGCTGGTTGACGATGCCGAAGAGGATGCCGGTGTGCAGGTCGATGCCCCAGCGGGTGAGTTTGGCGAGCACCGGATAGTCGGCGAACCGCAGGACGTCCGTCACCTCGCCGGTGGCCGGGTCGACGGCGACGGAGTCCTGCTTCTCGGGCCAGCTGCGCTGGACCTGCCGGACGACGTAGACGCTGTTCGCGTCCGCCGGCGGGACGATCTCGACGGGGTTGCCGAGGCCCTCGGCGCGGGCGGCCGCGAGCACCTTGTCCAGGCCCACCCCGTGGTCGGCGGCGCCGCCGGTCATGGACGCCATGTCGTGCCCGGCGTGTTCGCCGCCGCTCGCGGCCGCCGAGACGGACGGGGTGGCCTGGCCGAGCGAGGTGCGCAGCTCGTCGATGTTGGCACCGGCGTAGGTGGACCAGGTCAGGCCGGTCGCCGACAGGAAGACGAACCCGGCGGCCGCCCAGACGCCGACACTGCCGTGCAGGCCGAGGGTGCGCCGCCGCCCGCTGGTGCCGCGCACCTTGCGCAGTGCCCGCCGCCGGGAGAACCACAGCACCAGGCCGCCGCCCGCGATCACCCACAGCCAGCTCGCCGCGAACTCGCTGTAGAGCCGCCCGGTGTCGCCCAGGTGCAGGTCGCGGTGGAGTTCGTCGATCCAGGTGCGCAGCGGCAGTGCGCCGGTCGAGCCGTACTGTTCGAGCGCGCCGCGCACCTTCCCGGTGTACGGGTCGACGAACACGGCGAGGGTGTGGTCCGCGCCGACGCCCTTCACCCCCGACAGCAGCACCCTGGTGGTCGCGTCCGCCTCGGGGGCGGGCCGTATCGCGGAGACGGTCCCCTCGGGGTGGGCCTTGCGGGCCGCGGCGACCTGCTCGGAGATCGGCAGCTGGGTGCTGCCCACCGGGACGGTCAGCTCATGGGCGTACACCAGCTTCTCGGCCTGGAAGGAACAGGCGTACAGCAGGCCGGTGGTGGCGGCGACGAGCAGGAAGGGGGCGACCAGGACACCGGCGTAGAAGTGCAGGCGCAGGACGAGGGGGCGCAACGGGGCCCAGCGGCTCGGGGACGCGGCCGGGACGGTCGGTTGCGGCGCCTCGTCCGATGGGGGTCCTCCCGATCGAGCGGAGCCGGGATTGGGGGAGGTCGAGGGGGCGACGGACATCGGGGCTTCTCCGGGGACTCGTGCGAGAGCGGTGACGGTGCAGTAGTCGGGGGGTGAAGAGGCCGAGTTCCCGGAGGGTAAAGTGACCCGCGTCACATTCACTGTCATGGCATGCTGGCTCGATGGCATCTCCCAGTGATCGCGCACCTCTTGCCGAGCGGGTCGAGGAACTCCTCGCCGCCGGCGGCCCGTTGCCCATCGTCGCGGCCGGCGACCCGGTCCTGCGGCGCGGAACCGAGCCGTACGACGGCCAGTTGGGCCCCGAGCTGCTGGCCCGGTTCGTCGGGGCGCTGCGCGACACCATGCACGCGGCACCGGGTGTGGGCCTGGCCGCGCCGCAGGTCGGCGTCCCGCTGCGGCTCGCGGTGATCGAGGACCCGGCGCCGGTGCCCGAGGAGGTCGCCGTCGCCCGCGGCCGGGTCCCGCAGCCGTTCCGTGTCCTGGTCAACCCGGTCTACGAGCCCGTCGGCGGCGCCCGCGCCGCCTTCTTCGAGGGCTGCCTGAGCGTGCCGGGCTACCAGGCGGTGGTGGCCCGGCACGCCGGGGTACGACTGCTCGGCCAGGACGAGCACGGCCGCGCGGTCGACGAGGTGTTCACGGGGTGGCCGGCCCGGATCGTCCAGCACGAGACCGACCACCTCGACGGCACGCTCTACCTGGACCGGGCGGAGCTGCGCTCACTGTCGTCGAACGAGGCGATGGCGGAACGCTGGACCCAGCCGACCCCGGCGCATGCCGCAGACGAGCTGGGCTTTGCACTGCCCTGAGCGCAATCGCGCCCCTTCAGGGGCGCGGGACCGTATCCATGTGCGGCTACCGCCGCGCGGGCGCGACCAGCCACGACGACGCCGCGGACAACGGACGACCGGCAGCTCCCCCGTCGGCCCTCACCCCCGGTACGCCTCCAGCAACCGCAGCCACACCTCGCTCAACGTCGGATACGACGGCACCGCGTGCCACAGCCGGCTGATCGGCACCTGCCCGGCGACGGCGATCGTCGCCGAGTGGATCAGTTCGCCCACACCCGGCCCCACGAAGGTGACCCCGCGCAGGATCTCCGCCTCCAGGTCGACGACCATGCGGGCGCGGCCCTTGTAGCCGTCGGCGTACAGTCCCGCACCGGCGACCGAGGAGAACTCGACGTCGACGGCGCGCACCCGGTACCCGGCTTCCTCCGCCTCCGCGAGGGAGAGGCCGACCGCCGCCGCCTCCGGGTCGGTGAAGACGACCTGCGGTACGGCGTGGTGGTCGGCCGTGGCCGCATGGGCACCCCAGGGACCGTCCAGGAGGGGCGTGTCCGAGGCCCGGGCGGCGATGGTGTCGCCCGCGATCCGGGCCTGGTACTTGCCCTGGTGGGTGAGGAGCGCCCGGTGGTTGACGTCCCCGACGGCGTAGAGCCAGTCGGTGCCCTCGACCAGGAGGGTGTCGTCGACGGTGAGCCAGGAGCCCGGTTCCAGGCCGACGGCGTCCAGGCCGATGTCGTCGGTGTGCGGGACGCGCCCGGTGGCGAAGAGGATCTCGTCGGCCTCGATGCGGTCGCCGGCGTCGGTCACGGCCACGACCGTGCCGTTCTCGCGGGTCACCGACGCGACGGAGGTGCCGGTGCGGACGTCGACGCCGGCCTCCTTGAGCGCCTCGGCGACGAGTTCGCCGGCGAACGGCTCCATGCGGTTGAGCAGGCCCTTGCCGCGGACCAGCAGGGTGACCCGGGAGCCGAGGGCCTGCCAGGCGGTGGCCATCTCGGTGGCGACGACACCGCCGCCGACGACGATCAGCCGGCCGGGCGCCTCCTGCGCGCTGGTGGCCTCGCGGCTGGTCCAGGGCTTGACCTCGGCGAGTCCGGGCAGGTGGGGCAGCTGGGCGCGGGTGCCGGTGGCGACAGCGACCGCGTGCCGGGCGGTGAGGGTGGTGCGGGTGCCGTCCGGGCCGGTCACGGTGATCGTGCGGGGTCCGGCGAGGCGGCCGTGGCCGCGGTACAGGTCGGCGCTGATGCCGTCGAGCCAGCCGACCTGGCCGTCGTCCTTCCAGTTCGAGGTGAAGTAGTTGCGGCGGGCGAGGACCGCGGCGGTGTCGAGGGGGCCCTGGACCGCCTGGGCGAGGCCGGGCAGGCGGCGGGCGTCGGCCTGGGCGATGACCGGGCGCAGGAGGGCCTTGCTGGGCATGCACGCCCAGTACGAGCATTCGCCGCCGACGAGCTCGCTCTCCACGACCGCGGTGGAGAGGCCGGCCGCACGGGTGCGGTCGGCGACGTTCTCCCCCACGGGCCCGGCACCGAGCACCACGACGTCGTAAGCGATGGATTCCGTTTCCGTCATGGGGTCAGTCTTGCGGGTGGTGTGCGCCGAGGCCACACGGGTAGGCGGCCGGAATACCCACCCGGTCGGACGTGTTGTGCGGACGGTTCGTCCCGGAGCGGGGCGCCCCCCACATCAGGAAGAGGGAAACACGCATGAGCAGCACCGTGGAACTCACCAAGGAGAACTTCGACCAGACGGTCACCGAGAACGAGTTCGTTCTCATCGACTTCTGGGCGTCCTGGTGTGGCCCGTGCCGTATGTTCGCCCCGGTCTACGAGAAGGCCGCGCAGGACAACCCGGACCTGGTCTTCGCCAAGGTCGACACCGAGGCGCAGCCGGAGCTGGCCGCGGCCTTCGACATCCAGTCGATCCCGACGCTGATGATCGTCCGCGACCAGGTCGCCGTGTTCGCCCAGCCGGGCGCCCTCCCGGAGGCCGCCCTGACGGACGTCATCGGGCAGGCCCGCAAGCTGGACATGGACGAGGTACGCAAGAGCATCGCCGCGCAGCAGGGCAGCGCGCAGGGCGAGTGACGGCCCACCGCCGGGGTGACAAGCTACCGCCTGAGCAACACCGCATAGCCGCAGTTAGACCCTCTAACTGCGGCTATATCTTTGAGCGGAGCGCCCATAGCTCCCATAGCCAATGGGCAACGACCCGCTATGCGCCGGCCTGCTCCGGCCAGGTGAGGAGTGCCATCTCCTCCTCCGAGAGCCGCAGCGGGCCGGCCGCCATGTTCTGCGCGAGGTGGTCCGGATCACTGGTCCCCGGGATCGCCAGCACGTGCGGCCCCTGCTGCAAGGTCCAGGCCAGCCTGACCTGCGCTGTGGACACACCGTGCGCGCGGGCGACGGCGCACACCGCCTCGCTGTCAGCGGCGACCGGACCCGCCTCACGCCCGGCACCGGCGATCGCGAAGAACGGGACGAAGGCGAGGCCGAGTTCACCGCAGAGCCGTAGGAGTGCCCGTTCCTCGCTCGCCGCACCGATCCCGTACGGGTTCTGCACGCAGACGACGGGGGCGATGGCCCGGGCCTCGGTCAGCTGCTCGGACGTGACGTTGGAGATGCCCAGGTGGCGGATCAGCCCGGCATCGCGCAGCTCGGCCAGCACGCCGAAGTGCTCGCCGATCGAGCCGCTCCGCCCGCTCGGTGGCACGCGCAGGTTCACCACGTCCAGGTGATCGCGGCCGAGCTGGCGCAGGTTCTCCTCGACCTGGCCGCGCAGTTGGGCCGGTGAGGCCCACCACCACGAGCCCGAGGGATCGCGGCCCGGCCACACCTTGGTGGTGATGACCAGGTCCTCCGGGTACGGCGCCAGCGCCCGGTTGATCAGCTCGTTGGCGGAGCGCGTCGCCGAGAAGTAGAACGCGGCGGTGTCGATGTGGTTCACGCCGAGCTCGACCGCCCGCCGGAGCACCCCGATCGACCGGTCGCGATCCCGCGGCACGCCACGGTCGAAGGGCGCGGTACCCGTCAGGCGCATCGCCCCGAACCCGACGCGGTTGACGGTCAGGTCACCGAGTCGCCAAGTACCCGCGGGTGCCGCGGTGTTCGTGCGTGGGCTCATGACATGGATCTCCTCTTGCGGATGGGAAACGGGGCCCGGCCGGCGCGGGGGCGGGCGGCATGAAAAAAGCCTCCCTGGGGGATCGGAATCCGCACCAGGAAGGCTCACGTGATGATCGGCATTCTAGCAGCAGGGCACCAGGCCGCGGGGCCCGTGGCAGCTGCACGGATGACGGTCCTCACCCGCGGGCAGCAGGGCGAGGACCGTCCTCGGCTCGGTCTGCTCGATCTGGCGCGGCTCAGAAGGGGTACGGCGCCACGTCCCCGCGCACGGTCGTCCACCGGACGTCCGTGAACGCCTCCAGGTTGGACTCACCGCCGAACCGGGCCCCGGTGCCGGAGGCGGCGACTCCGCCGAAGGGAGCCACGGCCTCGTCGTTCACGGTCTGGTCGTTGATGTGGACGATGCCGGTCGGGATGCGTTCGGCGAGGTCCAGGCCGCGTGCCGGGTCCCTGGTCACGATGCCGAGGGAGAGGCCGTAGGAGCTGTCGGCCGCGAGGGCGGCGGCCTCGTCCGCGTCGGCGAAGGCGCGGACGGGCGCGACCGGCCCGAAGACCTCCTCGGCGTAGGCGGGGGTGCGGTCGTCGACGCCGGTGATGACCGTGGGCCGGTAGAAGAGGTTCTCGTGGGTGCCGCCGGCGACGAGTCTCGCGCCCCGGGCGGTGCTCGCCTCCACCAGGCCGTGGATCTTGGCGAGTTGACCGTCGTCGATGACCGGGCCGAGGTGGACCTGCTCGCGGTGCGGGTCGCCCACGGCGAGGGAGTCGGCCTTGGCGGCGAGGCGTTCGACGTACTCCTCGACCAGGGAGCTGTGGACCAGGTGCCGTCCGGTGGTCATGCAGATCTGGCCCTGGTGGAAGAAGGATCCCCAGGCGGCGGTGGAGATCACCGCGTCGAGGTCGGCGTCCTCCAGGACGATCAGGGCGGAGTTGCCGCCGAGTTCGAGGTGGGCGCGCTTCAGATGGCGGCCGGCCGCCTCGCCGACCGCGCGGCCGGCGGCCGTCGATCCGGTGAAGGAGATGACCGGCACCCGCGGGTCCTCGACCAGCGCCGCGCCGACGTCGGCGGCGCCGGGCAGCACCTGCAGCAGTCCCTCCGGCAGCCCCGCCTCGGCGAACACCGCGGCGAGGGAGAGCCCGCCACAGACGGCGGTGCGCGGATCCGGCTTCAGGACCACCCCGTTGCCCAGCGCGAGGGCGGGCGCCACCGACCGGATGGACAGGATCAGCGGCGCGTTGAACGGCGCGATCACCCCGACCGCACTGACCGGGACCCGGCGGGTGTACGACAGCCGGGGCGCCTCGCTGGGCAGCACCTGGCCCACCGGGCGGGACGCCAGGGCGGCGGCCTCGTAGCACTCCTGGGCGGCGACGTGCAGCTCGAAGTCCGCCTTGCCGGGTATGGAGCCGGACTCGCGGACGATCCACTCGCGCAGTTCGTCGGCGTGCTCCGCGAACAAGTCGCCTGCGCGGCGCAGGACTTGAGCCCGCACGAAGTGCGGTGCGCGGGCCCAGTCGCGTTGCGCGGCGCGGGCTGCCGTGGCGGCCGGGGAGACGTCCGCGGGGGCGGCCAGGATGACCGTGCCGAGCGTGTCGCCGGTGGCGGGCTCGGTGAGGGCGTACTGCGGGCCGGACAGGGCGCTCGCCTGCCAGGTCTTCGGGTCGAGCAGCGGCATGACGGCTCTCCGATCAATCAGCCGGGGTTGCGCGGCCCACGGCGCCCGTGAGCCGTTTTGTTGAGCGCGCAACATCCTAGTCGGGGGGCCCGGAAAAGCACCGTCCCGCACGACCAGGGTGGCCCATCAGCTGGACTCGCGCCGCACCACCGAGGCCCCGAGCACCTTGTGCGTCTCCGGCGCGCCGCCCGGGTCGCGCACCACGCGGTCGACCAGTTCGGCGAGGTCACGGCCGGAGGGCAGTTCGATGCGGATCGTGGAGAGCCTGGGTCGCAGCAGCCGGCCGAGCATCAGGTCGTCGGCGCCGACCACGGCGGTGTCCTCGGGAACGCGGACGCCCTCGTCCTGGAGAGCGCGCATTAACAGCATCGCGTACTCGTCGTTGTACGCGAACACCGAGTCGATCTCCGACTCCCGCCAGCGCGCCGCGAGTCGGGCGGCCGACTCCTCCGTGTAGCCGAGGGACAGCTCGGTCACCGTGGCGTCGGTGCCGTACAGGGCCCGGCGGACGCCTTCGAGGCGCGGCCGGGAGTAGGTCTCCAGGCCGGTCTCCTCGGGGACGACCACGCCGATACGGCGCCGGCCGCGGGCGTACAGATGCGTACCGGCGCAGCGGCCGACGGCGTCATGGTCCATCAGCAGGGCGTGCGCGCCGTCGACCCGCTCGGGGCCGAGGGTGACGACCGCGCGGGCCCCTGCCCGTTTGAGGACGGCGACGCCCTCGGTACCGAGTCCGGCACCCGGGACCAGCACGGCGACGGGCCTCAACTCGGCCCAGGCGCGGGCGGCTTCGTCACCGCGCAGGCCCGCGGTGCCGTACTGGACGACCGTGTAGTCGAGGCGGCTGAGGGCCCACTGGAGGTCGGTGATGAACTGGCCGTACAGCGGGCCCATCGGGATGGCCGGGGCGGGCATCAGGACCATCCGGCTGTGGCCGGCGCGCAGGCTGCGGGCGGCCGCGTGGGGCACGTACCCGAGTTCCTTCGCGGCCTCGTGGACCCGGCGGCGGGTGGGCTCGCTGATCCGTACGGCACTGGTGTTGTTGAGGACGTAGGAGACGGTCGCGCGGGAGACGCCGGCCAGACGGGCCACATCGGCGCTCGTGGGGACCGAGCGCGGAGTCGGCGACGCTGCCGAGGGCGTTTTCGGTATCTGCACCATGACGTACGGCATCTTGGCAGAAGGCCGGGGAGGGCGGACCGGCGGGGCAAGGTGGTTCACGGTTGGACGAATTGGGCCCACCGCGCCTCGCCCGCAGCACTCGCCGCGCCACTTCCTCGTGCCACGCCTCACCCATTGAACGAACATGTTCGTCACGTACTTGTTCGCAACGAACATGTTCGTTACCGTGGACGCATGCCAGCAACCCCCCGCTCCCGCCGGGAGCGTCCCGCCAAGCCCGCCCTGACCAGGGAGGGCATCGTCAGCGCCGCCGTGGACATCCTGCGCACCGAGGGGCTGCAGAAGGTCACCATGCGGCGCCTGGCCCAGGAGCTCGACACCGGCCCGGCCTCGCTGTACGTCTACGTCCGCAACACCGCCGAGCTGCACGCGGCGGTCCTGGACGAGCTGCTCGGCACCGTGGGCCCGGCCCCGGCCGAGGGCGGCTGGCGGGAGCGGCTGGAGCGGGTGCTGGTCGCCTACACCGAGATGCTCCTGGAGCACCCGAGTCTGGCCCGCTCCGCGCTGACCGCACGGCCGCACGGCCCGCACTACCTGAACCTGATCGAGACCCTGCTGGGCCTGCTCGCCGAGGGCGGGGTACCGCGCGAGCGGGCCGCCTGGGGCGTCGACCTGCTGCTCCAGCACGCCACCTCGACCGCCGCCGAGCACGCGGGCGTGGAGTCCCAGGAGGAGTGGGACACCCTCGCACGGACCCTGCGCGGGGCGTCGGACCGCACGCACCCGCACATCGCCGCCGCCTCCGGCGAGCTCCTGTCGGGCGCCCCGGAGGCCCGCGTCTCCTGGGCGTTCCAGGCACTCGTCAACGGCATCCAGCACACCGCCGTACCCGACTGACTTCCACCACCACCGCACCCGGCCGACTTCCACAGGAGACCACCATGTCCACTCCCCACCACCCCATCGCGATCATCGGCGCCGGCCTGGGCGGGCTCACGCTCGCCCGGGTGCTCCGGATGCACGGCGTCGAGGCCGCCGTGTTCGACCTCGACGCCTCCGCCACCGCCCGCACCCAGGGCGGCATGCTCGACATCCACGACGACTCCGGCCAGGTGGCGCTGCGCGCGGCCGGGCTGCACGACGGGTTCCTGACCCATGTGCACACGGGCGGCCAGGCCACGCGGGTACTGGACCGGGACGCGCGGGTCCGCCTCGAAACGCCCGACGACGCCGACGGCGGGCGGCCGGAGATCGACCGGGGCGATCTGCGCCGGCTCCTGCTCGGCTCGCTGGCCGAGGGCGTGATCCGCTGGGGCGCGAAGGTCACCGGCGCCCGTCCGCTCGGCGACGGCCGCCACCACGTGACCCTTGAGGACGGCGGCTCCTTCACGACCGATCTGCTGGTCGGCGCGGACGGCGCATGGTCACGGGTGCGCCCGCTGCTCTCGGACGCGTCGCCCGCGTACACCGGGATCTCGTTCGTGGAGGCGGACCTGCCGGACGCGGACGTACGGCATCCGGTGAGCGCCGAGGTCGTCGGCGGCGGCTCGCTGTTCGCGCTCGGCGCGGGCCGGGGCTTCCTCGCCCACCGGGAGAGCGACGGCAGCCTGCATGTGTACACGGCGGTGGAGGCGCCCGAGGAGTGGCTGGACGGGATCGACTTCACCGACGCCGACACCGCCAAACAGACCGTCCTCCAGCACTTCGACGGGTGGGACAAGAGCCTGCGGGCGCTGGTCGCGGACGCCGAGGGCGCCCTGGTGCCCCGGCGGATCCACGCCCTGCCGGTCGGCCACCGCTGGGACCGGGTGCCCGGTGTCACCCTGCTCGGTGACGCGGCCCATCTGATGTCGCCGTTCGCCGGCGAGGGCGCCAACCTGGCGTTGATCGACGGCGCCGACCTGGGCCTCGCGCTGGTCGCGCACCCCGGCGACACCGATGCCGCCCTGGCCGCCTACGAGGAGCGGATGTTCGCGCGCGCCGAGCGGTCCGCGGCGGAGTCCGCCCAGAGCGGCGCCCTGCTGTTCCGCGCCGACGCGCCGCAGGGCCTGGTCGACATGTTCACCGCCCACGGGGCGGACGTCAGCGGGGCGGCTCCGTCCGCGTGACCCGCGCCACCAGGTCGATCCAGCCCGCCTCCAGGCGCTCCATCGACATCCCGCACTGCCTGGTCAGATGATGGACCAGGGCCGGGTCGAGGTACGCCAGCAGCGTATGGGCGAGCAGTTCGCAGTCGGCCTCCGGCTCGATCCGCCGCAGCAGCATCGTGACGTGCGTGCGCAGCGCCTGCATCGGCGGGTTGGCGTGGCGCCGGGTGGGTTCGGGCTGGGCGGCCAGCTGGAGGTCGAGCTGGTCGGCCGCGCGGTACAGCACCGCGACGCCGAACGCGCGCAGCCGCTCGACCGGCGGGGCGCCGGGACCCAGCGGTGGCGGCCCGCCCAGGAAGTCGGCCTGGAGCCGGCGCGAGGAGTGGTCGAGCAGCGCCATCAGCAGTCCGGTGCGGTCGCCGAAGCGGCGGAAGACCGTGCCCTTGCCCACCTCGGCCGCCACGGCCACCGCCTCCATGGTGACGCCGGCCACGCCGTGCTCGGCGATCAGCCGGGCGGCGGCCTCCAGCAGCCGGGCGCGGTTGCGGGCCGCGTCGGCGCGCAGGCACGGCTCTTCGGGGGCGGGCCCCACATCGAGCAACTGCGGTGTGTCGAAGGGCTCCTGGGGCTGCGGGAAGGGCGGCAGGACGCTGGACATGAAGACAGCGTAAAGCATCGGGAACAGAACTGGACCGTGGTCCGTTTGAGGTGTTAGAAATTAACCGGACCCCGGTCCGGATTCGTAACAGCAGTGTTTCAGCCCCCTTGGAGTTCCCCCATGTCTGTCCGCATCCTTGCGCTCGTCGGCAGCCTTCGTGCCGGTTCGCACAACCGCCAGCTCGCCGAGGCGGCCGTCAAGCTCGCCCCCGAGGGTGCCGAGGTCGAGGTCTTCGAGGGCCTGGCCGACATCCCCTTCTACAACGAGGACATCGACGTCGAGGGCAGCGTCCCGGCCGCCGCCGCGAAGCTGCGCGAGGCCGCCCAGGCCGCCGACGCGTTCCTGTTCTTCTCCCCCGAGTACAACGGCACGATCCCGGCCGTCCTGAAGAACGCCATCGACTGGCTGTCCCGCCCCTACGGCGCCAGCGGCTTCGGCGGCAAGCCGGTCGCCGTCATCGGCACCGCCTTCGGCCAGTACGGCGGCGTGTGGGCGCAGGACGAGGCCCGCAAGGCCGTGGGCATCGCCGGCGGCAAGGTGATCGAGGACATCAAGCTGTCGATCCCCGGCTCGGTGACCCGCTTCGCCGAGACCCACCCGGCCGACGACACCGAGGTCGCCGCCCAGCTGACCGAGGTCGTCGCGCGTCTGCACGGCAACGTGGGCGTCGCCGCCTGAGGCAGTGCCTGACGAAGGGGCCGGGGCTCGGTGAGCCCCGGCCCCTTCACGTCTCGTTCGATCGCATCTCAGTCGATGGCGGCGAGGCGCTGGACGGCCGGGGCCACGAAGCTCTCCATCCACCCCGAGGTCTCCCCCAGGCGCGGGCCGACGATGACGGTGTCCACGCCGAGCTTGGCGTACCCCTCGATGTCCCGGGTGAAGGCGTCCAGGTCTCCGTCGGTGGCCGAGTCCCCGGTGTACGCGATGGTCTTGCGGATGGTGTCGTAGTCGCGCCCGACGGTGTCGCAGTGCCCGCGCAGCACCTCCAGCTTGTGCCGCAGCTCCTCGGGGGAGGCCGGGATGAGGTTGCAGGCGTCCGCGTACTGGGCGACCAGCCGCAGGGTCTTCTTCTCGCCCCCGCCGCCGATCATGATCTCCGGGTGCGGCGAGCTGACCGGCGCCGGGTTGCAGAGCGTCTCCGCGAGCCGGTAGTGCTTGCCCTCGAAGGGACCGTTGTTCTCCGGGTCCCACATCTGCAGGCAGATCCGCAGGGTCTCCTCCAGCCGCTCGAAGCGCTCCGCGAGCGGCGGGTACGGCACGCCGAGGCCGTGGTGCTCACGGTCGTACCAGGCGGCCCCGATGCCCAGCGTGGCCCGGCCGGTCGACACCACGTCGAGGGTGGTGGCGATCTTGGCGAGGAGTCCGGGGTGCCGGTAGGTCACCCCGGTCACCAGGGCGCCGAGCTGGACGGTGGAGGTGCGGCCGGCGAGGTAGCCGAGGGTGGTGTAGGCCTCCAGCATGGGGTCCTCGGCGCCGCCGTTGAACTCCATCTGGAAGTAGTGGTCCATCACCGAGACCCAGCTGACGCCCGCCGCCTCGGCCGCGGCACCGGCGGCGGCGAGTTCGGCGCCCAGTGCGGGGCCGCCGCCAGGATGGTTGAACCGGTTGATGTGCACGCCCACGCGCATGGCCGTTCTCCGTTCCGCCCGGATCGTCTTCTGTCCGTTCGTCTTCTGTCCGTACGACGCTAGAACTTCGAGCGCTCTCGAAGTCAAGGTTCGGACGCGGCCGGACGGCCGTGTCCTCGATGCGTGCGGGCTGGTGACGGTGGCAAGCAGGCAGAGGCCGACGACGGTCAGCAGCCGGACGGCGACACAGATGGACAAATGTGCATGAGATGGTAGGACAGTCGGATCGATACGGTGGACCACCCGCCGGATGGCGGGGAGCTTCCGCCGTCCGGCGGCCCCGGTGGCCGGCGGGGCGCGTGGACCATGGCCGTACGAGCCGCAGTTCACCACCGCCGCGAGGAGCCGCCATGACCTCCGCACCGCCCCCGTTCGACCCCGAACTCGCCGCCGCCCTGGAGCTGATCGGGGAGATGGTCTCCCCGGGGTTCACGCTGGACGACATACCCGCGGTCAGGCAGAACGAGGGGATTCAGCTGCTCGCCGGGATCGACCTCACCCTGGACGGGGCGTTCGAGGTGGCGGACCGCACGGTGCCCGGCCCGGCGGACGCCCCCGAGATCTCCCTGCTGATCTGCCGGCCCACCGCGCCCACCGGCCCCACCCCGCTGCCGGTGATCTACCACGTGCACGGCGGCGGCATGGTGATCGGCGACAACCGGGTGGGCGTGGACCTCCCGCTGGCCTGGGCGCGGGAGCTGGGCGCGGTGGTGGTGTCGGTGGAGTACCGGCTGGCGCCCGAGCATCCGCATCCGGCGCCGGTCGAGGACGTGTACGCCGGGCTGCTGTGGACGGCGGAGCACGCGAAGGAGTTCGGCGGCGACGCCGAGCGGATCGTGATCGCCGGGGCGAGTGCGGGCGGCGGCCTCACCGCGGCCCTGGCCCTCCTCCTGAGGGACCGTCAGGGCCCCTCGGTCATCGGCCAGATGCTGATGTGCCCGATGCTCGACGACCGCAACGACACCCCGTCCAGCCACCAGATGAAGGGCCTCGGCGTCTGGGACCGCACGGCCAACGAGACCGGCTGGACCGCCCTCCTCGGCGAGGCCCGCGGCGGCCCCGACGTCTCCCCCTACGCGGCGCCCGCCCGCGCCACCGACCTCACGAACCTCCCCCCTGCCTTCCTCGACGTCGGCTCCGCCGAGACCTTCCGCGACGAGACGGTCGCCTACGCCTCCCGCATCTGGCAGTCGGGCGGCATCGCCGAACTCCACGTCTGGCCCGGCGGCTTCCACGGCTTCGACGGCTTCGCCCCCCAGGCCGCCCTGTCCCAGTCGGCGAGGACGGCCCACCTGGACTGGCTTCGACGACTGCTGGCGGACTGAGAATCGGCGAGGGGCGGACAGTCAGCGCAGCCCCAGTGTCCGGCGGTACGGCGGCCTTGGGCCTGCGGTGGCTGTGATGGTGGTGCAGGTGGGGAGGGATGCGCAGGTGTGGGTCGGGGTGAGGAGTGTGTTGTGGGTGAAGTGGAGGTGCTGGGGGTCGCCGCAGTCGGGGGCGGGGGGCCAGGCGCCGGGGTAGGGGCGGCGCGGGAGCCAGGTGGGGACCTTGTCGTCCCAGTAGTTGTCCAGGTAGCGGATGTTGCGGACCGGGCGGTTGCCCCAGTTCTCGCTGCAGCCGCCGATCGAGGCCACGTAGTCGTGGACGACGTTGTCGCGGACGGTGATGCGGTTGCTGGAGTCGTCGGTGTAGATGCCGACGTTCCAGACGCCGTGGGCGCTGTCGGTGACGGCGTTGCGGGCCACCAGGGCGCCGGCCGCGTAGGAGGGGCCCTGTTCGCCGCGCAGGTAGATGCCGCCGCCGTCGGCAAGCAGGCGGTTGGTGGCGAAGACCCGGTTGCCGAGGATGCGGTTGCGGCGGGTCAGGCCGCGCAGGTCCTCGCTGGGGCCGGAGAGGATGCCGGTGTACGGGACGTGGTCGACCTGGTTGTGGGCGATGAGGGTGTCCTGGGTGGCGCTGTTCCAGATGCCGGAGGCCGCGCGGTACTCGGCGCCGACGTGGTGGATCCAGTTGTCCGTGACACGGTTGCCCGTGTTCGTGCCCCGGGTGGCCGGGGGCAGGACGCCCAGGGCGATGCCGCCGTCGGAGATGTCCGTGAAGACATTGCCGCTGACCGTGTTGTGCGAGCTGTCGGCGGCGAAGTCGACGCCCTGGGCGCCCAGATGGGTGAAGCGGTTGCCGGTGAGGGTGATGTGCTCGGCATGCCGGAAGGTGACGTTGCCGGGCACGGTGAGGGCGGTGATGTCGCCACCCTTGCCGGGGCGCATGTACATGCTCCAGGCGGCGGCGAAACCGGCCGGCTCGTTCGGCGCCAGCCAGGTGGCGTGGGCGAAGGTCAGGCCGCGGAGGGTGACGTCGTGGAGCGGCCTGGAGGCGGCGGTTCCGGCCCCGCTGAGCAGGGTCTGGAGGGTGGGGGCCGTGACCTCGGATCGGGTCATGTCCTCGCCCGGGCGGGGGCGGTAGAGGAGGGTGTGGTGGGCGGGGCGGGAGCGGTCCAGGTACCAGCTTCCGCTCCTGCCGAGGAAGTTCGGGGCGTTCTCCACGTCATGGGTCTGCGTCAGCGCGTCCGCTCCGTACAGGGCCCGGGCCATCCTCCAGCAGGGCTGGTCCATGGTGATCGCGGTGCGGCCGGCGGCGTTCCTGGAGATCGCGGCCACACCGCACCGGCCCTCCACGTAGTCGTAGCGGTAGACGACTTCGAGGTCCGCCGGGTGGCGCCAGGTGAGCGGGGTCCTGCTGGTGGTGGTGTAGCCGGTGGCCGTCAGTTCCAGTGTTCCGGGCAGGGGTGCACCCCGGGCCGCGCGTGCGGCCCGGCGGCCGTCGACGTAGAGCTGACGGGTCTCCAGGGATCCGACGTCGGCCCGCCAGACGCCGGGCTGCCCGGGGGCCGGGCGCCAGCCGGTGACCGGGCGGCCGCCGCTGAGGGTGACCGGCTCCTGGTGCGCGGTGCCGTACCCGTACGCCTGGTAGACGACCCGGTGGCCGTGCCGGCCCGAGTCGGCCGGGGTCAGGCGCAGGGGGGCGGTCAGGCGGTAGGTGCCGCCGCGCAGGTTGACCGTGGTGTCCGAGGTCATGCGCGGGGCCATGGCCCGTACCGCCTGCTGGGCGCGGGCCGGTGTGGCGAAGGGGTGGTCGAGGGTGCCGGGCCCCTGGTCGTCGCCCCAAGGAGCCACGTAGAGCTGGGCGGTGGGTGGGTGGTGCGGGGCCGGTGTGCCGGCCGTCGATGCCAGTACGGCCGCCACGGCCAGGGCGGCGACCGCACTCCCCCGTGCTGTCCTCACGTGATGCCTCCCGCTCGTCGGATGGGTCCATCGTGGAGCGGGCGTGGTCGCCGGGGCGTCGGCCGATCGTCTATGCGCAGGTCTCTTTGGTCGCTGCTCGGGCGACCGGAGGAGGAGTCGTCAGCGGTACGGCCGCCGATGACCCGTCACCCCGGCGCGGGAATCGCCCTCGGCCGGCGCGCTCTCAACCCCCGTTCGCCGACGCCTTCTTGATCGCCTCCCTGATCCTGGAGTAGGTGCCGCAGCGGCAGACGTTCTCGATGCCGTCGATGTCGGCGTCCGTCGGGTGCGGGGTGCGTTTCAGGAGGGCGGCGGCCGCCATGATCTGGCCGGGCTGGCAGAAGCCGCACTGGGCCACGTCGCAGTCCAGCCACGCCTGTTGGACAGGGTGCAGGGTGTCGCCGTCGGCGAGGCCCTCGATGGTGGTGACCTCGCGGTCCGCGCAGTCGGCGACCGGGACCATGCACGGCTGGATCTCCGCGCCGTCGAGGTGGCTGGTGCAGGCGCGGCAGACGCCCACCCCGCAGCCGTACTTGGGGCCGGTGACGCCGAGCAGGTCGCGCAGTACCCAGAGCAGGGGCATGTCGGCGGGTGCCTCGACGGTGACCGGTTCGCCGTTGAGGACGAAGGAGTACGAACGCATCGGTGCCTTCTGCGAGTTGGGAGGTGGCGGGTCAGAAGTCGAGGGGGAAGCTGCGGGGTTTCGTGCCGGTGGCGCGGGCGTAGGCGTTGGCGACCGCGCCCGCCGCCGCGGGGACGCCGAGTTCACCGGCGCCGCCCGGTTCCCCGCCCGAGGGCAGGATGTGCGCCTCGAACGCGAGGGGGGCGTGCCGCTGGCGGGCGTAGTGGAAGTCGGCGAAGCTGCCCTCGCGCACCGCGCCCCGGTCGATGTGCAGCCCGGCCCGCAGCACCGTGGAGATGCCGTCGACGACGGTGCCCATGAGCTGTGCTTCCAGGCCGCGCGGGTTGACGGCCGTACCGACGTCGGCGGCCATCACCACCTTGGTGACCCGGGGGTTCTTCGGGTCGGTGGCGTCGATCTCGGCCAGGCAGGCGACGGCGGATCCGTACTCCTCGTGGACGGCGACACCTTGGGCGGTGCCCGCGGGCATCGCGCGGCCCCAGTGGCCGGCGGCAGCCGCCTTGGCGAGTACGGCCTTCACCGCCTTGCTCCGCAGGGTGGTACGGCGGAAGGCGACCGGGTCCCGGCCCAGCGCGCGGGCGATGTCGTCGACGACGATCTCCTCGGCCGTGCGCATCGTCCCGGAGTCCACCGAGCGCCAGGCGCCCAGCGGCATCGGCAGCTCGATGCCGCCCGAATCGCCGCCCACGCGGCCGAAGTTGTACAGCCCGCTGTCACTGGGCAGCGGTCGCACCCCGGCGGCCTGTGCGGTCAGGCCGGTCTCGTCGGAGGACTCCCCCACCGAGGCCATCAGGTGCTGGAAGGCCACCACCCGGCCGCCGGCGACACTGGCCCGGATCCGGTGGTGGCTCGCGGGGCGCATCCTGCCGTGCCGGGTGTCGTCGTTGCGGCTCCACATCAGCTTCACGGGCCTGCGGGCCGCCTTGGAGATGAGCGCCGCCTCGATGGCCGCGTCGAAGTTGAGCCGACGGCCGAACGAGCCGCCGCCGCGCACCACATGGACCCGTACGGCAGTCGTCGCCAGCCCCAGCAGGTCCGCGACGGTCTCGCGGGCGTCCGTCGGGGTCTGGGAGGAGAACCACAGCTCGGCCCGGTCGGCGCGGACGTCGGCGACCGCGGTGAGCACCTCCATCGGGGCGTGGCTGACGAAGGCGAACGCGAACTCGCCCTCGATCTGCGTCGATCCGCGCGGCGGAGTGCCGGGCCGGGGCACCGCGGCCCGCAGCCGGGCACGGATCTCCTTGTCCGACAGGGGCGTGAGCGGGCCGGGGGCCCAGGTGATCCGCAGCGCGTCCCGGCCCTGGAAGGCGTGGTGGAAGGTGTCCGCCACCACGGCGACACCGCCGGGGATCCGCACCACCGCGTGGACGCCGGGCAGGGCGCGGGCCGCCGTGTCGTCCAGGGTGAGCAGCTTGCCGCGCAGGGTCGGCGGCCGGGCCACCACGGTCGGTTTCGCCCCGGCGACCGCCAGGTCCCCCGCGTACTTGGCGCCACCGGTGACGATGTCCCGGGCGTCGATCCTGGTCGTCGGTTTCCCGATCACCCGGTGCCGGGAGGCCGGCTTGGGTTTGCTGGACACCTCCGGGACGTGGATCCGGGCGGCGCTCGCGGTGAGGGAGCCGAAGGTGGCCGTCCGGCCGTCGGGGGCGACGACCCGGGTGTTCCAGGTGCGCAGGGTGTGCGCGGGGAGCCGCCAGCGGCGGGCGGCCGCGGTCACCAGCCGGGCGCGCGCGGTGGCGGCCAGCCGCCGGGCCGGGCCGTACAGCGAGCTGACCGAGCTGGAGCCGCCGGTGTACTGGTTGCCCCTGCTCCGGGCGTCGGCGAGCGGGATCCGCACGTCGGCGAGGCGGGCGTCCAGCTCCTCGGCGATCATCATGGCGACGGCGGTGGTGATGCCCTGGCCGACCTCGACCCGGGGCAGCCGTACGACGACCTGGTTGGCGGCGGTGACCTCCAGGACGAGCATCTCCTCGTCGGTGCCGGTCACCACGACGTCGGAGGCCGGGGTGGCGCCGTCGGCCCGTGGGGTGTCGCAGCCGAGCGGGGCGGCGACCGTGAGGGTTCCCGCGGCCACCGTGTAGACCATGAATCTTCGGCGGGAGGGGCCGGCGGCGGCCCGCACGGGCTCGTTGCGGTCCAAGCGGGGGCTCCTGTCGGTCGGTGTCTGTGTCGACGCTGTGTCTCGACAGCTAGGAGGGGCGGGCGTCCGCAACGGTTGCCTGTCGCGCCCGGTTCTCCTCGCCGTACCGCCGGATGGCGCATCATGGCGGTATGAAGGAGCTGGCGGGGCGGCTGGCCGCGGTGGACCCGGATGCCGGGGCCGCCGTCTCGGTGATCGCCTACTTCGACCGGCTGGCCGAGACCCGGGCCGGTCTGGAGGCGCTGGTGCGCGGGGCCGCCGTGCTCGCCGGCTGTCCGGCGCGGCTGGTCGACGAGGAGCGCCGGGTCCGGGTGCGGGTGGAGCCGGACGGACGGCGGAAGGACAGCGGTGGCGCGCCCGATCCCGGCTGGCCGTGCGAGCCGCTGGTACCGGGCGGACCGCCGGCGCTCTGGCTGGAGCGGGCCGGCTCCGAGGGGCCGAGCGTCGTCGACGCGGTGATCCTGGAGCGGGCCTCGGCGGCCGTACGGTCCGTGCTCGACCGCACCCGGGGCCGGGCACCGGCGTCACCGGTGGACGATCCGGCGCTGGTCGAGACGGTCCTGGACGCCGACGCCCCGCTGTCGGCCCGGCTGCACGCGGCTCGGCGGCTCGGTCTGGACACCGGCGGGCCGTCCGTGCGGGTCCGTGCGGTGGCGGTGGCCGACGGGCCGCCGCGGATCGTGGCGGACGGGCAATCGGTCCCGTCGGCGGGACGAGCGGGTGTGGGCCCGGCGGTGGCCGTGGCGGATCTCCCCCGTTCCTGGGCGGCGGCCCGCACCGCGCTGCGGTTCGCCTCCGACGGCCGTACACAGGAGCCGGGGCCGGCCGTCGTGCACGCCGACGAACTGGGCGGGGTCGCGCTGCTCGCCGGTCTCGTCGTACCCGGCGCCGAACCCGCGCCGGACGTCCGGGCCGTGGAGGCCGCGGCCACGGACGCGCCCTGGATGCTGCGCACGCTGCACGCCATCGCGTCGACGGCGAGCCTGCGGGCGGCGGCCGCCGAGGTGAGCGTCCATCACTCCACCCTCCAGGACCGGTTGACGCACGCGGAGCATCTGCTGGGCTGGTCGGTGCGCACCCCGCAGGGCCGGTTCCGGCTGCAACTGGCGCTCACCATGCGGCAGCTGATGAGGAATCAGTAGACGTCCCGGACGTAACGCCGCTCCGCGGCCAGCTGTTTGACGTACGCGGCCGCCTCGTCCTCGGTCAGTCCGCCGTGCACGGTGGCGATGTCCTTCAGGGCGCGGTCGACGTCCCTGGCCATCCGGGAGGCGTCGCCGCAGACGTAGAAGTGGGCGCCGTCCCGGAGCCAGGACCACAGCAGCGGGCCGTGTTCGCGCATCCGGTCCTGGACGTAGACCTTGGCCCGCTGGTCGCGGGAGAAGGCGGTGTCGAGGCGGCTCAGGGTGCCCTCGGCGAGCAGGGCGGTGAGCTCCTGCTCGTAGTAGAAGTCGGTGGCCCGGTGCTGTTCGCCGAAGAACAGCCAGTTCGGGGCGCGGTGGCCACGGGCGCGGCGCTCCTGGAGGAAGCCGACGAACGGCGCCACACCTGTCCCGGGGCCGACCATCACCATGGGCGTCGCCGGGTCGGCGGGCGGCCGGAAGTGCGGGGAGCGCTGGACGTGCACCGGGACCGGGGTGCCGGGCTCGGCGTCGGCGAGGAACGGGGAGCAGACGCCCTGCCGGGGCCTGCCGTGCAGGTTCTCGTAGCGGACGACGGAGACGGTGGTCGAGACCAGGTGGGGGTCGGTGAGCGGGCTGGACGAGATGGAGTACAGGCGCGGTTGCAGCCTGCCGAGGACACCCGCCCACTCCCCGGCATCGGCGCGGATCCCGAACTCGGCGGCGACGTCGACGGCCTGCCGCCCCCAGGACCACTTGGCCAGCTCGTCCTTGTTGTCGGGGCGCAGCAGTTTGCGCAGCTCGCGCGCGTCCCGGGTGCGTTCGGTGGCGAAGCGGAGCAGGTCCGGGGTGATCCGGGTGATGTCGAGGTGCCGCGACAGGGCCTCGGCGAGCGGGACTTCACCGACTCCGTCGACACTCACGCCGGTCCCGCCGTCGAGACCGGTGACGGTCAGCCACTCCGCCACCAGATCGGGGGAGTTGAGGGGGCGGACGGCGAGCGCGTCGCCCGCCTCGTAGACCAGCGGGGTCTCGCTGTCGCGGGTGTCGAAGGTGAAGCGGCGCACCTCCTTGCCGGCGCCGGGCAGGCTGAGCAGCCGGTTGCCGACGAGCCGGGCGGTGGTGGGGGCGGGCCGCCGGGACCTGGCGGGGGCCGGGGCGGAGGCGGGGGCCGGGGCGGAGGCGGGGGCCGCCGCGACAGCCCCGTCCTTGAGGGCGGCCAGCACCTGGTCCAGCCAGGACTCCGCCTGTGTCTCGTAGTCCGGTTCGCAGTCGGTGCGCGGGGCGAGCCGGACCGCGCCGAGTTCGTCCATACGACGGTCCAGGCGCCGTCCGTGCCCGCAGAAGTCGTCGTAGGAGGAGTCGCCGAAGGCCAGCACGGCGTACCGGCGCCCGGCCAGGCGCCCGGCGTCCAGGGCCGCGAGGCCGTCCCAGAAGCCGGCGCCGTTGTCGGGGGCGTCGCCGTCGCCGAAGGTGCTGGTGATCAGCAGCAGGTCGGCGCCCGTGGGCAGGGCGGCCGGATCGGCCTCGTCCATGGCGACCAGGGAGGCCGGGTGGCCGCCCGCGGTGAGGCGCTCGGCGGTGGTGGCGGCGAAGTCCTCGGCGTTGCCGGTCTGCGAGGCCCAGAGGATCACCACCTGCCGGGTGGCCGGCGCCGCCCGCGTGGCCTCCGGCAGCGGTGAACGGGAGTACATGCCGGCGAGGGTGCCGTTGACCCACCGGGCGTGTTCGGGGCTGAAGGGGGCGTCCGGGGGCAGCACGGGGACGCCGGGTGCGCCGGCCGGGATGCCGGCGAGGAAACCGACCAGGTACTGCCGTTCGGGTTCGGCGAGGACCGGCGGCGGGGCGGGGTCGAGTCCGAAGACGGCGGCGGCAGCGGCGGAGGCGGGGGCGAGGGCGGCTGTGGGCAGCGCGGCCGGGGTCTCCTCGATGCCCGGCACCTGCACGCTCACCGGCGTGGACACCTTGGTCAACGACACGGCGCACACCTTCAGCTCGGGCTGGAAGGACAGCGGATCGACCGCGTCGCTGGTCACCGCGTTGACGCTGAGGTACTCGCCGAACAGGTCGTTCCAGTGAAAGGGTGCGAAGCAGGAGCCGGGCAGCACCCGGTCGGTGACGACGGCCGGCAGCACGGCCCGGCCGCGCCGGGAGGCGACCTCGACGGAGTCGCCGTCGGTGACGCCGAGCGCGGCCGCGTCCTCGGGGTGGACCTCGACGAACGGGCCGGGGTTGAGCTTGTTGAGCTTGGCGACCTTCGCGGTCTTGGTGAGGGTGTGCCACTGGTGCTGGAGACGGCCGGTGTTCAGGACGAACGGGTAGTCGTCGTCGGGCATCTCGGCGGGGTCCAGGTGCGGGCGGGCGTGGAACACGGCGCGGCCGGAGGCGGTGGCGAAGGTGAGGGTGCCGTCGGGGTTGACGTACCGGATCGGGTTGCGGTCGGGGCCGTCGGCGGTGGCCGCGGGCCACTGCACCGGAGTGGCCCGCAGCCGGTCGTAGCTGACCCCGCGCAGGTCGTAGCCGGTCCCCGGGTTGTGGAAGCGCTTGATCTCCTCGAAGATCTGCTCCGCGCTGTCGTAGGAGAAGCCGTCCTCGAAGCCCATCGCGCGGGCGACGGCGGCGATCAGCCGCCAGTCGGCGGTGGCCTCGCCGGGCGGGTCGGCGGCGGGGCGGGCGAGGGTGAGGTTGCGCTCGCTGTTGATGAGGACGCCCTCGGACTCGGTCCACAGGGCGGCGGGCAGCACGATGTCGGCGTAGGCGTTGGTCTCGGTGTCGGTGAAGACGTCCTGGGTGACGACGAACTCGGCGGCCTCCAGGCCCTCGATGACGGTCCGCCGGTTGCCGACGGAGGCGACCGGGTTGGTGCAGATGATCCAGCAGGCCTTGATCTCGCCGTCGGCCATCTTCCGGAACATCTCCACGGTGCCCTTGCCGACGCCGTCGGCGCGGATCGTGCCGGGCGCCAGCCCCCACACCTCCTCGACGACGGCCCGGTCGGCGTCGACCAGGACCGACCGCTGGCCGGGCAGGCCCGGTCCCATGTAGCCCATCTCCCGCCCGCCCATGGCGTTGGGCTGGCCGGTGAGGGAGAAGGGGCCGCTGCCGGGACGGCAGATTTTGCCGGTGGCGAGGTGCAGGTTGACCAGGGCGTTGGTGTTCCAGGTGCCGTGGGTGGACTGGTTGAGGCCCATGGTCCAGCAGCTGGTCCACTCCTCGGCCTCGCCGATCAGCCGGGCGGCCGCGCGCAGGTCGGCCTCGGGGATGCCGGTGATCGCGGCGACGGCGGCGGGCGGGTAGTCGGCGAGGAACTCCGGCATCGTCTCCCAGCCCTCGGTGTACGCGGCGACGAACTCGGGATCGGTGTGCCCGTTCTCGTACAGGAGGTGGAGCAGGCCGTTGAGGAGGGCCAGGTCGGTGCCGGGTTCGACCTGGAGGAACAGGTCGGCCTTCGCGGCGGTGGCGGTGCGGCGCGGGTCGACGACGATCAGTTTCGCGCCCGCCTTCACCCGGTCCATCAGGCGCAGGAAGAGGATGGGGTGGCAGTCGGCCATGTTGGCGCCGATGACCAGGAAGACGTCGGCATTGTCGAGGTCCTCGTACGAGCCGGGCGGGCCGTCGGCGCCGAGGGAGAGCTTGTAGCCGGTGCCGGCGCTGGCCATGCACAGCCGGGAGTTCGACTCGATGTTGTTGGTGCGCAGATAGCCCTTGGTGAGCTTGTTCGCCAGATACTGGGCCTCCAGGCTCATCTGGCCGGAGACGTAGAGGGCGACCGCGTCGGGGCCGTGCTCGTCGACGATCGCGCGCAGCCGTCGCGCGGTCTCGGCGACGGCCGTGTCCACGGCTGTGGGGACGGCCTCCTCGCCCCGCTCGGGCCGCAGCAGGGCGGTGGTCAGCCGGCCGGGCGCGGCGAGCATGTCGGCGGTGGTGGCGCCCTTGGTGCACAGCCGGCCGAAGTTCGCCGGATGCTGCTTGTCACCGGAGGCCTTGAGGACGGTACGGCGGCCGTCCGGGCCGCTGCCGACGTCCAGGACCATGCCACAGCCGACCCCGCAGTACGAGCAGACCGTCCGCACCCTGCCGGTGTCGGTGCTGCGCGAGTCCGGCGCGGCCACGGGCACCCCCTGTTCCTGCTGGTCAGCCTCTGTCATCCGGCCCCGACCGTATGCGTGGCTGATTACACCGGCGTCACCGCTCCTGATCAACGGGGGTTAAGCCCACCGCACAGGCCGGCGCCCGGCGATGTGAGCGGGCGCGTACGGGCTGCCCCGGGATGCGCGCTACCGGGACCTGGTGGAGGATGAGGGCGGCCGTGGGCGGGGGCAGGCGAGGAGGACCGGGTGGACAGGGACACCTCCTCGCGACGACCGGCCTCCTCGGGCGCACCGCCCGTGGACTTCGGCTACATCGACCTGCTGCGCGGCATCGTCGAGGACTCGGCCGTCGGTTTCGCGGTCCTCGACACCGATCTGCGCTATCTGTACGTCAACCCGCACATGGCCCGGATGACCGGCCTGCCCGCCGCCGCGTACCTCGGGCACACCCTGCACGAGGTGCTGCCGCACATCCAGCGGTCGGAGCAGCTGCTGCGGGACATCCTGCACGACGGACGGCCCCGGGAGACCATCGTCACCGGGCGGACCTGGGTGGACTCGCCGTACCAGGTGCGGGAGTGGCGGTGTGTGTACCACCGGCTGGTGGACAGCACGGGCAAGGTGGTGGGCGTCGCCGGGGTGGGCCTGGAGATCAGTGAGCCGCAGCAGTACGTGTACGAGCTGGAGCGCGCCCATCGGCGGCTCGCGCTGCTGGACGCGGCCGCGTCCCGGATCGGCACCGGCACCGATGTCGCCGGGACCTGCCGGGAGCTGGCGGAGTTCGTCGTACCGGAGCTGGCGGACGCGGCCGGCGTGGAGCTGGTGCCGCCGGACACCGCCTCGGGGCGGCGGGTGCCCACCCGGCTGGCCGCGTACGCGACCCGGCCGGGTCTGGTCACCGGTCTCGCGGCGCTGGACGCGCGCGGTGAGCTGGTCGGCTGGCCGCGCGGCGCCGGGACCCGGCGGAACCTGGCGGCGGGCCGGGTCCTGCGGCGCAACGCGATCACCTCCGCGCAGTGGCGGGCGCTGGTCCCCAGCTGGCCGCCGGCCCGCGCGTGTCTGACCGCCGGTGTCCACTCGGTGCTCCTGGCCCCGCTGGTCTCGGACGGCCGGTACCTGGGCAGCCTGCAGCTGGCCCGGGCCGGGGACTCCACGCCGTTCTCGAACGAGGACGCCACGGTGGCCCGCGAACTCGCCGCCCGCGCCGCGCGCGCCCTGGACCGGGCGGTCCGCTTCCAGCGTGAGCACACCATGGCCCTGGAGTTGCAGCGGGCGCTGCTGGCCGAGCCGGGCCAGTTGCAGCAGCACGCCGGTGTGGAGACCACCGCGCGCTACCGGCCCGCCGACGACGGTTCACTGATCGGCGGCGACTGGTACGACGTCCTGGCCCTGCCCGACGGCCGTACGATGCTGGTCATCGGGGATGTGATGGGCCACGGCGTGGACGCGGCGGTGGCCATGAGCCACTACCGTTCGACGCTCCGGGCCCTGGCCCGCGCGGGGCTCTCCCCGCGCCGGATCCTGGAGCACGCGGACCGGATGGTCACGGACTCCGGTTTCGAGCGGGTGGCCACCTGCTTCCTCGCACTCGGTGACGCGGACGTCGCCACGCTCACCTATGCCAGCGCCGGGCATCTGCCGCCGGTCTGGCTGTCCCCCGAGGGCGGGATGGAGCTGGTGCCGGTGCCGGTCGGCCCGCCGCTGGGCAGCGGGCTCGGCCGGTACGAGCAGCGCGTCACCCCGGAACGCGGCGGTGTGCTGCTGCTGTACACCGACGGGCTGGTGGAGCGGCGCGGTGAGGACATCGACCGGGGCCTGGCCCGTCTGACGGGTCTGTCCCTGTCCCCCACCGATCCGCTGGACAAGATCGTCGACACCGTCCTCGACCGCCTCGCCATCGGCTCCGAGGACGACATCGCGCTGCTCGCGGCCCGTGCCGTACGGCGTTGATCCGGTGGGTCAGTCGTAGGTCAGCACCATACGGAAGCGCGCGGCCCCGTCCATCATCTTCTGGTAGGCCGCGCCCGCCTCCTCCAGCGGTACCGTCTCGATCGTCGGGCGGATCCCGTGCAGGGCGCTGAACTCCATGGTGTCCTGCACGTCCTGGGCGGTGCCGGACGGATGGCCGCGAACCTCCCGTGCGCTCATGAGCAGCTGGAGCGGGCTGATCCCGAGAGGCTCGGCATCGATGCCGATCACCACCAGCTCACCCCGGGGTGCCAGACCGTCCACGGCCGCCGAGATCGCCGCGGAGTTGCCCGCGGTGGCGAGCACGACCTTGGCACCGCCGAGCGACTGGAGGGCCTCCGCGACGGGGGTCGAGGTCGTGGAGTCGACGTAGTGGTGGGCGCCGAGCTGTTTGGCGAAGTCGGCCTTCTCGGCGCCGCGGGCGATGGCCACCGTCTCGAAGCCCATGGCCACCGCGTACTTCACGCCGAGGTGGCCGAGCCCGCCGAGGCCGACGACGGCGACCAGGTCACCGGGCTCGGCCGGGCTGCGCCTGAGCCCGTTGAAGGTGGTCACGCCCGCGCAGCCCAGGGGCGCGGCGTCGGCCGAGGTCAGCCCGTCGGGGATGCGGGCCAGGGCGTCGACCGGCGCGATCACCTGCGCGCCGAAGCCGCCGTCGTAGGTCCAGCCGGGCGTCCTGGCGTTCTCGCAGACGATGAAGTCGCCCTGCCGGCAAGGCTTGCAGTGGCCGCAGCTGCCGCCGAACCAGCCGACCCCGACGCGGTCGCCGATTCCCCAGCCCCAGTCCTCGATACCCTCGCCGAGTTCCTCGATCCGGCCGGCGATCTCGTGTCCGGGCACCACGGGGAACGTGATGCCCGGCAGTCCGGCGGTCACGAAGAAATTGTCGCTGTGGCAGATTCCGCAGGCCTCCACGGCGATCCGCACATGCCGGGGACCCGGCCGGGGCACCTCCCGCTCGACGATCTCGAAGGGCGCGCCCATGGCAGGCACCTGCGCGACTCGGTAGGTACTCATACGTCTCTCCCGGAACGGGTACGACGGGAACGGTCGAAACCCCCTCCCCCAGCACACCAGCTCCGGGCCGATCGCGCGCGTCGAGCCCCGCTCAGCGCCTCGCCCGGGCGGTATCCGCGTGCGCGGTCCGCAGGGCGGACAGGAAGGTGTCGGCCGGCTGGGCGCCGGAGAGGCCGTAGGCGCGGTCGAGCACGAAGAACGGCACGCCGGTGACGCCGTAACGGCGTGCCTCGCGGACGTCGGCCGTGACGGCGTCGGCGTACGCGTCGCCGTCGAGCATCCGCCGTACCTCGTCCTCGGGTACGCCGACCTCGGCACCGCGCCGTACCAGTGTGCCGGGGTCGTAGACGACCTCGCCTTCGCCGAGGTGGGCGCGGAGCAGCCGCTCGTGCATCTCGGCGCCCCGGCCGTGGGCGGCGGCCAGGTGAGTCAGCCGGTGGGCGTCGACGGCGTTGGCGGAGACGGCGCGTTCGAGGTCGTACCGCAGGCCCTCGGCGGCGGCCAGCTCGGTGACCTGCCGGGTCATCGCCCGCACCTGGTCGGGCGGCGCCCCGGTCTTGTGCGCGAGCGTCTCGAGGACGGGCCGGCGATCGCCCTTGGGATGGGCGGGGTCGAGCTGGAAGCTGTGCCAGTGCACCTCGACGTCGCCGGCGTGCTCGAACCGGCCGAGCGCCGACTCCAGGCGCCGCTTGCCGATGTAGCACCACGGGCAGACGACGTCGGACCAGACGTCGATGCGGAGCGTGTTCGTGCTCACCGGGCGCACGCCCCGTCCGCGCAGACGGCCGCGTCGCCGGCGCCCAGGTCGGTAAGGGGCCGGGTCTCGCCGGCCGCCCGGACGGCGGCCGCCTTGCCCTTGGCGGCGGCCTCCTCGTGCGCCTTGGCCAGAGAGGCTTCGGCGAGCGGGATCAGCTCGGCCATCGCCAGGGTGGAGTGCGCCAGGGTCAGCTCGGGGACGATGAACTCGACGTCCATGCCCAGCCCGTCGCCGAGGAGCGACCGCAGGTAGTACGTCGAGACGATCTGCGAACTGCAGGTCACCGACCCCGCGATCGGCGACGTGGTCACCGGCCGCTATCCGGACGCCGCCCGTCTGATGGCCGTGTGCGAGCGCACCTACGCCGCCGCCGGGCAGATCATCGACCGCGCCCAGCGGGCCGGCACCTACGGCCGGACTTCGCCCACGAGGACCTGCTGTTCGTCTTCGGCACCAACGCCCTGCTGGCCCGCGCCGTCAAGGACACCGCGCCCGACGCCTGGCGCCGGAGCGTCGCCTTCACGCTCGACGGCCTGCGCACGGAGGCCGCCCGTCCGCTGCCGGCGCCGCCGCTCTCCCTGGAGCAGGCGTACCGGTTGGTGGAGAACCTCACCGGTACGCCCTGACCGCTCACAGCGGAGCGACGCGGACCCTCCTCACGAAGTGATGCCGTTGTACTGGTCCCAGGTGTAGGCGAGGTCGGGCGAGGAGGGCTTGCCGGGCCAGTCGAAGTAGTCCCAGACGAGTTCGGCGGGGTTGGTGGCGAGGTAGCCGCGGCCGGGCAGGTCGTTGGCGTCGTCCCAGGCCCAGGGCGGGTTGGCCGCGTCGGTGGCGCAGGCGCCGTTGGCCGGGCCGAGGACCCCGCCGGCGCCGCACTTGGCACCGTAGGGGTTGGAGCCGTCGTCGCCGGCGAAGTTGTTGGTGGTCGCGAACAGCGTGGTCAGGGTGCGGTTCGCCCACATGCCGTTCGAGGCGAAGACGTCGGTCAACGTGTACTGCACGTCACGGTCGTTGGAGCCGGACGGCACCTCGGCGGCGGCGCCGGGGTAGTAGACGATGCCGTCGCCGCTCGCGTACTGGTCGCGCTCCTTGGACAGGTAGCCCTCGGCCCACGCGGCATGGGTGTTGGGCTGCTGGGTCGTGAACGGACGTCCGTGGCCGTCGTCGTGCGGGTCGCCCTGGAGCTTCAGGGTGCCGTCGACGCTCTCCTGCCCGCTGGTGAAGTCGCCGCCCGCGGGCACCCAGGAGTAGAAGTTGCTGTGCGCGACGGTGATGGCGGCCTTCAACTGCCCGTGCGCGGAACCGTCGTTGGCCACGACGACGAGAACACCCTCGGCGTCGTTCTCGTGCTCGGTCAGGTCCTCCTGGTAGTTGTCGAGGACGCCGTCCGACCAGTCGCGCGGGTGGAAGTACGTGTACAGCAGGTACGAGAAGGACGGGGTCTGGACGACCGAGTAGTAGACATGCGCCGCGAGCGGGGACTGGCTGGTGTTCTCCCAGTTGTCGCGGCCGTTGAGGTCGCCGTCGTAGTCGTACGACGTGATGTAGTCCGACTTGCCGCCGAGCGCGGTCTCGCCGGTGGAGTCGACGTCCTGGAAGTTGACGGGGGCCCACCACTGGGCGAGGGCGGCGCGGTCGGCGGCGGAGTCGGCGCGGGCCTGGGCGGGATGGGTGAGGGTGGCGCAGCAGACGGCGGCGAGGGCGGCCGTCAGGGCGAGGGATCTGCGTCGGGTCAGAGGCACACGAGAACGGCGGGGCGGCTGGTTGCCACGGTTCCTCCGGGAGCGGCGAAAGGAACCGGCACGTCGGTGAAGTCGACGTGCCGGTAAGGGAGTTGACGCTGTGTTCCGGGTGGTGCGCGAGGTGCCGCGGGTACGATACAGCGGGGTACCGGCGCGTCGGCAGGGTCAGCAGGTGATCGTGGACCGGCGCAGGGCGTGGCCGCTGTCGTTGCTGTCGTCGGACCAGTACACGGGCTTGGTGCCGCTGCTGCACGTGTCCGAGCCGGAGACGGCGAAGCCCTCGTTGTTGAGGTTGTCCATGCCGGACGGGCGGTGGTAGATCGCCGTGGTGGCGAGGACACCGGACGCGTTGATCTTCATGGTCCGGTGCTGGCCGTCACAGGTGTCGTCGCAGACCGCCCAGAGGCGGGAGGCCTGCGGCTCCCACTGGAGTTCCATCACGCCGGCCATGCCGCTGCCGAGGGAGGCGACGCGGGTGAAGGTGCCGCCGTCCCTGAGGACGTAGCCGTAGATCATGCCGGTGCCCTCGACGCCGACGAAGAACACCCCGCCGGTGTGCGAGCCGTAGTTCGCCGGGTTGTAGGCCGCGCCGGTGGAGGCGACCTTGAACCCGGCGGCGGTCAGGGTGGCGTCCGGGACCCAGGTGATGGCCTCCAGGCCGAGGTTGGAGCCCACGGACGGCAGGTCCGGGGTCAGGTTCCACTCGGTGGCGGCGATGAGCGTGGTGGCGGTGCCGCTCACGTCGTACTTCAGGACGGACAGGCGGCTGGTGCCGGACGAGTCCGCGTTGCGCTCACTCGCCACGTAGACGCCCCCGGCGGCTCCGGAGCCGGTCAGGGTGACGCCCTCGTCGTCGGGCGTGCCGGAGCCGCCGGGGAACCTGAGGGTCTTGCCGGAGGTCCAGCCGTTGCTGGTGTCGGCCTTCCAGGCGGTGGAGCCGTTCGGGACCAGCCGCCAGAGCTCGCCGCTGTTCTGAGCCGCCCACATCACGCTCCCCTCCTGGTAGAGGCCACTCAGGTCGGAGCCGAAGGCGTTCTTGGTGTCGGCGGTCGTGACCGAGCTGCCGCCCGGCCAGGCCGTCGCCGAAACACCGCCGGAGCCGCAGTCGTTGGCGGCGCCGAGCGTCACGTCGGCCGAGCCGAAGGCACCGGTGCCGTCGAGGCAGCGGGACCATGACGGGTCGGAGTGCTCGCTCCAGCTGAAGCTGTCCACGAGGGTGGTGCCGTCGGCGAGGTAGAGGCGCGCCTCGTCGTCGGAGCCCAGGCCGAAGGCGTTGTGCACGTCGAAGGCCACGAAGCCGCCGGGGGCGAGCGTGGTCCCGGCGGCTATCGCGTACTTGGAGCTGTTGTCGTCGTCCTTGAGGATCCAGCCGGAGAGGTTCACCGAGGCGGTGCCCTTGTTGTACAGCTCCACCGAGTCGTTGACGTCCCCGGTGGTCACCACCTCGTTGATGCGGATGTCGTCGGCCGCCGCCGCGTGGGCGGGGGACGCGGTCAGGGCGCCGACGGCGAGCGTCGGGCCGGCGATGGCGACGAGCAGAACACGGAGGCTACGACGCCACCGGCGAACGCGTGTTTCGGTCACGAAATCCGTCCTGGGGTTCCGTTGTGACAGGCCGCCAGGACCTTTCCGACCTGGCCCGAACGGCCGCCTTCGCCTGGGTGAGGCTGTTATGAACGGTGAGCGAACCGCCAAGATCGCCACGGCACCCAAGAGCCATGCGCAAGCAGGACTTTTGCTGACCAATCATTCACTATTACTATAAGACGTACGGCACGTATTTCCCGAGGGCCGCGCAAGGAGGAACAGCGACCATGCCGCCGGCGTCCGCATCGGTCCCGGGCGAGGACGACACGGCCCCGGCCGTCGCCGACGCCCCGATGAGCGGGGCCCTCTTCCGTGCCGCCCGGGTGCACCGGATCACGGCGGGCAACCTGCTGCGCGAGACCGGGCTCTATCCCGGGCAGGAACTCCTGATGATGCGGCTCTGGGAACAGGGCGAGCAGCGCCAGGCCGACCTCGTCAAGACGCTGGGGCTCGATCCGTCCACCGTCACGAAGATGCTGCAACGCCTCGAGCAGTCCGGGTTCGTCAGCCGCAGCCCCTCCCCCGACGACCGGCGGGCCGTCCTCGTGAACACCACCCGCGCCGGCCGGGCACTGCGCGACCGGGTGCTGCGGGCCTGGCGCGACCTGGAGGCGGTCACCGCCGCGGGATTCACGGACGAGGAGTACCGGCAGGCGATGCGGGTCCTGACGCGTATCGAGGAGAACCTCTCCGGCACGCACGCCGACACCGACGGCTCCTCGCCCGCCGGCTGACGGCCGGCACCGGAGGCCTCGCTCACCCGGGGGAGGGGCACCCCGTCGATGGTCAAGACTGCGTCATCTCGTGTCGGCGGCTGAGCGGGCGGGAGTCCGTCGACGTACTGAGGGAGGAAGTAGAAGCGACTCCTGACGAAGGGTAACTCGTTGTTCCTGCGACGCATCGTCCTGAGCCTCGCCGTAGGGCTCGCCTCCCCCCTCCTGCTGGGGGCATGCAGCTCCTCGAACGGCACCGGCTCCGACAGCGCCGCCCCGGTAGCCCCGGCCGCGTCGGATCACGGGGCCTCCACACCGTCGGCCACCTCCGTGGCGGGCGACAGCGGCAGCGCCGGGACCGGGCAGGCGGCCACGACCACCGGCGTGACGGCCGAAGCCCTGAACGGCATCGGCAGCGTCGTCGCCGACGACCAGGGACTGACCCTCTACCGCTACGACAAGGACCAGTCGGACCCCTCCAAGTGGACGTGCTCCGGTGCGTGCACGAAGACATGGGTGCCGGTCATCGTGGGGGACTCCGTACAGACGACGGGGGTTGAGCAGAGCCTCCTCGGCACGGTTCACCGCAACGGCCTGAAGCAACTCACCCTCGCCGGCTGGCCGCTCTACCGGTACAGCGGCGACACGGCGGCCGAACAGGCGAACGGCCAGGGCAAGGACGACGAGTGGTACGCCGTCGCCCCGTCCGGACAGAAAGCCGCCGAGACCGGCTGACGCCCGCGGCGGCCGAGCTGTTGGCCTCACACAGGCGGGACGAGGAAGACGCGGGCCCTCCGCTGAACCTCTGAGCCGGATGCCACGTACCAAGTCTCTGTGGCGGCGCTGTGCCGCCCGGCGCACCGCCAGGGAATCGGCCCGGCGGCAAACGCGCTGCCAGCAGAAGGGGTTGAACCATTTCCGCCGACTTGGGCCGTCCGGCCAGCAGCACTCTCGACCTGGCCGCCCCGGCCCCAGCAGTACAGGCGGAGACGGCGAGCACAGCACGCGCCCAGTCGCAGGTGGGGGGCCTGGACGGCCTCCGGGGACTGGCGGCGTTGTATGTGGTGCTGTTCCACTGCTGGCTGTACACCTTCCCCGGCTATCCCGACAGTTCGGCGCCTCCGTGGCTGAAGGGGCTGATGTTCGGGCGCCTCGCCGTCGTCTTCTTCCTGGTGCTCTCCGGCTTCTCCCTGGCCATCTCCCCGGCCCGGCACGGCTGGCGGTCGGTCGGCGTCGCGCAGTTCCTGCGCCGGCGCGCCTGGCGGATCCTGCCCCCGTACTGGGCGGCGCTGGCCATGAGCGTGATCATCTCCCTGTTCCTGGTGCCGGCCTCGCACTTCGGGCCGCCTACCGGCAAGTCGGTCCTGGTGTACGGTCTCGTCGCCCAGGACATGATCACCGCGCCCACGCCGAACGGCGCGTTCTGGTCGATCGGCGTGGAGGCCGAGCTCTATCTCCTCTTCCCCCTTCTCCTCCTTGTCCGGCGGCGGTCGAACGCGGCGGTCCTGGCCGCGTGCGTGACACTTCCGGTGATCGCCCTCGGCCTGACAGCACCCGGCGCGAATCCGGTGGAGGGCGACAACTGGCTTACTCCCCACCTCGCGCCCGTGTTCGTCGCCGGTGTCATCGGTGCGGGCGTCGTCGCCGCGCGGGACCGGATTCGGCGCCTGCCATGGGGATGGTTCGCCGCCCTGGCCGCCCTGCCCGTCCTGACTGTCGGCGTCCTCAAGGGTTCCGTGTGGACGGTGAACCACTACTTCTGGATCGACCTCGCCATCGCTCCCGCCATGGCGATGCTGCTTGCCGCGGTGGCCACCGGCAGGCCCACCCCGCTTCTGCGGCTCCTGACCACGCGACCGATCCGGAGGCTCGGTGACTTCTCCTACAGCCTCTATCTGATTCATCTGCCGATCGTCATGGTCGTGATTCGTCGGGTGGCCCCGCATTTCGTCTCTCCCGGCCTGCCGACGTTCTGGTTCACGCTCGCCCTGGCGCTGCCGGTCTCGGTGCTCGGGGCGTGGCTGTTCTCGCGGATCTTCGAGATGCCCTTCAAACGGAACAGGTCCTGGAAAACCCTGATCGCGCTGGGCCGTGCCGAAGTTGTCCGGTTTCGTCGTCTTGGTTAATTTCAGGCCATGTTGCATACGAGATTCACCGAATGTTCGGCATCACCTATCCGGTGATGGCGGCGCCCATGAGCCTGCACAGCGGCGGCACACTCGCCGCCGCTGTTTCCGCCGCCGGCGGCCTCGGCTCCTTCGGGGGGACGCACCCGTGGAAAGGGCCGGACTGGATCCGCGCGGAGATCGCAACGATCCGGGCCACGACGGACCGGCCCTTCGGAGTCGGCTTCATCACGCCGCTCCTCCCCCACACCGAGCCGCTCTTCGACGCGGCGCTGGAGGAACGGCCAGAGGTCATCGCGCTGTCGTTCGCCGACCCCCGGCCGTGGCTCGCTCGTGCCAAGGACGCGGGAGCCCGGGTGATGTGCCAGGTCCAGAACCAGACGACGCGGCGACGGCCGTGGCCGCGGGTGCCGACGTCCTCGTGGCGCAGGGCACCGAGGCCGGTGGCCACACCGGGACGATGGGCCTGCTGCCGCTCCTGGCCGGGATCGTGCGGCGATATCCCGATGTTCCGGTACTGGCCGCAGGGGGCGTCGCCGACGGCCGGACCCTCGCGGCGGTCCTCACCGCCGGTGCGGACGGCGCCTGGCTGGGCACGGCGTTCCTCGCCACGCCCGAGGCGGTCGAGGTACACGATCTGCACAAGCGCCTGATCGTCGAGAGCGACGGCGGCGACACCGTGTGGACGCAGGCCTACGACATCGTGTCGGGGCTGCCCTGGCCCACGACCATCGGCGCCCGCGTCCGCCGTAGCCGCTTCACCGGCGAGTGGTCGGGGCGTGAGGCGACGCTGCGGGACCGCAGGGAGGAGTTCGCCCCCGCGGCGGACGGCAACCCCTTCGAGGCCACGCCCGACCCCGACACGAGCGAGATCCTCTACGGGCAGTCGGCGTTCTTCGTCGACGCCGTCCGTCCCGCCGCGGACGTGGTCCGAACCGTCAGCGACGATGCCGAGGCGATCCTGTCCGCACGACCCCGATCCCTGCTGCGCTGACCCAGGAGGCCACGGCGCCGGCATCGGTGGAGTTCCGGCATCCCGCCAGCCCACCACTCCGGGCCGCCAAAAGTGGCGGGGTGTGAGGCGCGGGCGTGGAATGGAGGAGCGGGGGTGGGTGAAGACGTGGAGGCGTCGTGGGTGTGACACCGCTGACCGAGATCCTCGCCGCGCCTTTCGCGGAGCGCTACGCCGTACCGGCCATCAACGTGTTCAACGACCTCACGCTGGAGGCCGTGCTCGCGGCAGCGGTGGAGAACGCGTCGCCGCTCATCGTGCAGACCTCGGTGAAGACGGTCAGGTCCATCGGCAGTGACGTGCTCTTCGCCATGTGGACCGCGATGACCGCGGGCATCGAGGTGCCCGTCACCCTGCACCTGGATCACTGTCCGGAGCGCGAGGTCATCACCGAGTGCCTGCGGCGGGGGTGGAACTCGGTGCTCTTCGACGCCTCCAAGCTGCCGGTCGAGGAGAACATGCGGCAGACCGTCGAGGTCGTCGCGGAGGCTCGTGCGTTCGGCGCCGCGGTCGAGGGCGAGATCGAGTCGATCACCGGTGTGGAGGACGGGGTCGGCAGCGACACGGCCGCCGAGCGGCAGTCCCTCGAGGTCGCGCTGGAGTTCCTGCGGACCACGCAGGTCGATGTGTTCGCACCGGCGATCGGGAACGCGCACGGCTCGTACAAGCAGGCGCCGGTGCTCGACGCGCAGCGCGTGTCCGACATCGTGGCGGCCCATCCCGTGCCCATCGCTCTGCACGGCGGCAGCGGACTCTCCGAGGAGCAGTTCCGCGACCTGATCTCCCGGGGGTGCGCGAAGGTCAACATCTCCACGGCCCTCAAGGAGACGTACATGAAGTCGAACCTGGCCTTCCTGCGGACGGCGGAGGAGCGGCAGAAGTGGGACCCGCCGTCCCTCTTCCGGGACGTCCGCCAGGACGTCATCGACATGGCCGGTTCGCTGATGAGGCTCTTCGGCAGCGCCGGGCAGGCGAGGTAGCCGTGCCCGCGCTCGTCTTCGACTGCGACGGCGTACTCGCCGACACCGAACGCGACGGTCATCTGCCCGCCTTCAACAGGACGTTCGAGGAGTTCGGCCTGCCGGTGCGGTGGAGCGACGAGGAGTACGCGGAGAAGGTGAGGATCGGCGGCGGCAAGGAGCGCATGCGCACGCTGCTGACCCCGGAGTTCGTCGCCGCCGCCGGCCTGCCCTCCGACCCGGCGGCGCTCGACGAGCAGGTCGCGGCCTGGCACCGGCGCAAGACCGAGATCTACACGGCCATCATCGGCAGCGGAAGCATTCCGCCCCGGCCCGGCGTGCGGCGGGTCGCCACGGCGGCACACGAGGCCGGGTGGACGCTCGCGGTCGCCTCCACCTCCGCGGAGGCTTCCGTCCGCAGCGTGCTCGAACTCGCCATGGGCCGGGAACTGACCCCTCACTTCAGCGTTTTCGCCGGGGACGTGGTCCAGCGGAAGAAGCCGGCCCCGGACATCTACACCTTCGCCCTGCACCGGCTCGGCCTGGATCCCGCGCACGCCGTCGTGATCGAGGACAGCCGCAACGGCCTGCTGTCCGCGCTCGGCGCCGGGCTCGCCTGCGTGGTCACGACGAGCGCCTACACGGGCCAGGAGGACTTCACCGGGGCCTCCTTGGTCGTCACCTCGCTGGGCGATCCGCCGCCGGAGGAGACCGTAGCCCAGGTGCTGAGCGATCCGCTCGGTACCGATCCGGGGCCGTACGTCGAACTCGCGGACCTCGCCGGCCTGCTCACCGCCGCCGACGGCGGCGACACGGACCCCGTCCCATCCGATCCCCGACCCCACTGACGCCGCGGCAGTCAGGAGAGACATGTCAGCGCCATCGCCATCGTCATCGCCGTCGTCGTCGGCGCCCGGCGGCGACCTCATCTTCGTCGTACGGACGATCGCCCGGACCGCGGTGGACAACGAACGGGTCTTCAGCGACCTCGACGCCGTCGCGGGTGACGGGGACTTCGGGTACTCGCTCGCCCGTGGCTTCGAGATCGTGCTCGCCGACTGGGACGAGCTCGCCCCGGAGGCGCCGGCCGAGTTCCTGAAGAAGGTCGCCATGGTGATCTCCAAGCGGGTCGGCGGCACGTCGGGTCCGCTGTGGGGTACCGCCTTCCTGCGGGCCGCCGGTGTGGTGAAGGACCGGCCCGAACCGGACGCCGGGGACGCGGTCGCCATGCTGCGGGCCGCCGCGGAGGGGATCAAGGCGCGAGGAAAGTCCGATGTCGGCGACAAGACCCTGCTGGACGCCCTGATCCCGATGACCGACGCCCTGGAGCGGCGGCTGGCACAGGGCGAACCGGCGGCCGACGGCGCGGAACTGGCCGCCCTGGCCGCCACGACCGCCCGTGCCGCGGCCGACGCGACGGCACCCATGCAGGCCCGCCGCGGACGCCAGAGCTACACCGGTGAGCGCAGCATCGGCTCGCCGGACCCGGGCGCGGTGGCGGTCGCGGTCATGGCGGAGCGCATCGCCGCCGAGTGGGACGCACGCGACTGACGCGACCGGCAGGACCAGGAGGAGTTACGGCATGAAGAAGTTCGTCAACGACCCGAAGGACTACGTCGCGGAGATGCTGGAGGGACTGGCCCTGGCCAACCCCGGCACGCTCACGTACGTGCCCGAGTACAACCTGATCATGCGTGCCGATGCCCCGCAGGAGAACAAGGTCTCGATCGTGCAGGGCTCCGGGTCGGGTCACGAGCCGGCGCACGTGATGACCGTCGGCAAGGGGATGCTCGACGCCGCCTGTCCGGGCGACGTGTTCGCCGCGCCGCCCGCCGACTACGTCTACGAGACGGTCAAGCTGGTCGCCTCCCCCAAGGGTGTGCTGCTGCTGGTCAACAACTACACCGGGGACCGCATGGCGTTCGAGATGGCCGAGGAGCTGTCCCAGGCCGACGGGGTGACCGTCCGTACCCTGTTCATCGACGACGACGTGGCCGTACAGGACTCGACGTACACCGTCGGCAGGCGAGGGGTGGCCGGCAACTTCTTCGTGATGAAGGCCGTCGGCGCGGCCGCCGAGCGGGGTGCGGGCCTCGACGAGGTGTACCGGATCGGGGAGAAGGTCAACTCCGTCACCCGCACCATGGGCATGGCGCTCACCGCCTGCACACCGCCGGCGAAGGGTTCACCGCTGTTCGAACTGCCCGACGACGCCGTCGAGATGGGCGTGGGCATCCACGGCGAACCGGGCCGCAAGCGCGAGAAGCTGCAGTCGGCGGACGTGATGGTGCGCGAACTGGTCAGCGCGGTCGTGGACGACCTGCCGTTCTCCTCCGGTGACCGCGTCGCGCTGATGGTCAACGGTCTCGGCGGCACACCGATCGGCGAGCTGTACCTGGTGTACGGCCTGGCCCACAAACAGCTGGCCGAGCGCGGCATCGAGGTCGGGCGCAGCTACGTGGGCGAGTACTGCACCTCGCTCGACATGGCCGGCGCCTCCGTCACCCTGGTCCGCCTGGACGAAGAGATCTTCGACCTGCTCACCGACCCGGCCGAGATCCCGATCCGGGTCTTCTGACAGGTGTGGACGGTGGCTCCGGAGGCGTCACGGCGGGCGGCAGGGCGGGCGGCAGGGCGTGGTGAACTCGTGGCGGGGAGAGGGCGGTCCCGTTCCGGCGCGGCAGTCGTCGTCCGCCTACACGTCGATGTGCGAGCCCATGATGACCGTCCGGTCGCGGGGCAGGCCGAAGTACTCGGCGGCGTCGGCGGTGATGTAGGACGTGGCGATGAACAGCCGCTTGCGCCAGGACGCCATCGTCGGCGCCTTTCCGCGCCGGAGCTCGATCTTCGACAGGAAGTACGACGCCTCGTCCAGCTGCAACCGCCCCTCCGTCGTGGCCGGCTCCAGCGTCGCCAGTACGGCGGGCACGTCGGGTGATTCCATGTAGCCGAACCGGGCGGTGACGTGGATGATCCCGTCGTCGCCGTATCCGAGAGCGTCGACGACGCTTCGCCGGTCGTCCGGAACCCGGGGCACGGGCTCGGTTTCGAGTGACAGGATCACTACGTGGTCGTGCCGCACGTGGTTGTGCTCGACGTTGGCCCGCATCGCCAGCGGCGCCGTCTCCTTGCCCCGGTTGAGGAAGACCGCCGTGCCGGGGATCCGGATCGTCGACACCTCGCCGGTGCGCAGGCGGTCGACGAACTCGGCCAGCGGGCCTTCCTGGCGTGCCCGCTCGGCGGTGACGAGCTCGCGGCCGCGCTGCCAGGTCGTCATGACCGTGAACGCGGTCAGGCCGATCAGCAGGGGCAGCCACGCGCCGTGGACCAGCTTGGTCAGGTTGGCGGCCACGAACAGCAGGTCCACCGCCAGCAGCAGCGCGGCGCCGGCACCGATCAGCCAGCGCGGTGTGCCCCACTTGGCGCGGGCGACGTAGAAGAACAGCAGGGTGGTGATGGTGATGGTGCCGGTGACCGCCATGCCGAAGGCGAATGCCAGCGCCGCGGAGCTGCGGAACGCGAAGACGAGGGTGAGGACGGAGACCATCAGGAGCCAGTTGATCCAGGGGACGTAGATCTGGCCCGCGGCGGACTCGGAGGTGTGCGCGATCCGCAGCCTCGGCAGATAGCCGAGCTGTGCCGCCTGGGAGGTGACCGAGTACGCGCCGGTGATCACCGCCTGGGAGGCGATCACCGTGGCGGCCGTGGCCAGCAGGACCATCGGCCACCGTCCCCAGCCCGGTACGAGCAGGAAGAACGGGCTGCTGATGTTGTCCGGGTCGGCGAGGATCAGCGCGCCCTGGCCGAGGTAGCTGAGGACGCACGCCGGGAAGACGAGGAACAGCCAGGCGCGCGTGATCGGGCGGCGCCCGAAGTGCCCCATGTCCGCGTAGAGCGCCTCGGCGCCGGTGACCGCGAGCACGACCGCGGCCAGGGCGAAGAAGGCGGTCCCGAAGTGGCCGTACAGGAAGCCCGCCGCGTAGGTCGGCGACAGCGCCTTGAGGATCTCCGGGTGGTCGGCGATGCCGACGACGCCGCAGGCGCCGATGGCCAGGAACCAGGCGATCATGATCGGCCCGAACACCCGGCCCACCGCCGCGGTTCCTCTGCGCTGCACCAGGAACAGCACCACGATGATGACCGCGGTGATCGGCACGACCGCGCCGCCCAGCGACGGCTCGACGACCTTCAGGCCCTCGACCGCGGACAGCACCGAGATCGCCGGGGTGATCATGCTGTCGCCGAAGAACAGCGACGCGCCGAAGATACCCAGGGCCGCCAGGACGACGGTGACCCGGCCGCCCCGCCGGCCGCTCAAGCGGCGCAGCAAGGTGATCAGCGCCATGATGCCGCCCTCGCCGTCGTTGTCGGCGCGCATCGCGAGCAGCACGTAGGTGACCGTGACGATGATCATCACCGACCAGAACACCAGGGACACCACCCCGTAGACGTTCGCCGTGCTGACCGGGACGGGGTGCGGGTCGCTCGGGTTGAACACCGTCTGGAGGGTGTAGATCGGGCTGGTCCCGATGTCGCCGAACACCACGCCGAGCGCCCCGACCATGAGCGAGAGGCGGACTGCGGCCCGCGGGTCCGGAGCATGAGGCCCTGACAGCCCCGCCACCGGCCCTTCGTCCGAGCCGGTCAGGTGCCGACGACTGGTCATGACGTTCCTCCTCGGCGCAGGCAGGCTGCCGGGCATGCCGTGCGGGACGATACCGGCCCGGTTCACGCCTCCCGACAGCACACCCCGCACGCCGTCCGGGATTCGGCACCATGCCGCAGGGCGTCCCAGCGGTGGAGTTCGGTCGCGCGTCGGACGATTCACATCGCTTCCGTGGCTCTGCACTCCGCGGACTACTCCGTGATACCGTATAGCGGTACTCGGTACTACAGAGTACTGGAAGGTGCGGAGGGGATCCGGGATGGACGACCTGACGGAGATGTTGAAGGGCACGCTTGAGGGCTGCGTGCTCGAAATCGTCGGCAGTGAGGAGACCTACGGGTACGCCATCACGCGTCGGCTGAACGAACTCGGCTTCGCCGACGTCATCGAGGGGACCGTCTACACCATCTTGCTGCGGCTGGAGAAGAACGGGCTCGTCCAGGTGACGAAACGACCGTCCGGGATGGGGCCGCCGCGCAAGTTCTACGCACTCAACAACGCGGGGCGCGAGGAACTCGCGAAGTTCTGGGTGAAGTGGGAGTACCTCTCGTCACGGATCGACAAGCTCAGGGAGGGCGGGCGATGAACTTCTGGGAGACCGTTACCGGCAGCGACCTCACCAGGGACTGGAAGGCGTTCGAGGTCCGGGCCGAGGCATTGCCGGCCGACCACCGGGCGGCGTGGGAACAGATCAAGGCCCACCTCTTCCCCTACGGGGACTTCACGGGTCGCAACCTGATGCCGATCCTCGACGGCGCGCTGGGGCTGCTCGAAGAAACGGCGGCGGACGGGCAGGGCGTTCACGAGGTGCTGGGCGACGACGTCGCGGGCTTCTGCGCGGCGCTGGCCGGCGGAGAGGGGGCTCGCAGCTACCGCGACCGGTGGCGCGAGCAGTTGAACCGGAACGTCGCAAGGAAACTGGGCCGGCTGGGAGGCTGACGTGGGCATCCAGGACATCATCGAGGGCAAGAAGCAGTGGCGGGCGCACATGGCGCGGGTCAAGGCGCTCCCGCCGGACTATCAGATCGTCTACAAGGAGATGCAGAAGTACTTCTTCAAGATCGGACCGGTCGGCTTGACCGACGGGACCCTGCTCCCGGGGATCGTCGATTTCTTCGAAGAGGGCGTCGCGTCCGGCCGGGGAGTCCTGGAACTCATCGGCGACGACATCGCTGCCTTCTGCGACGACCTGGTCAAGGACTCGCGCACCTACGCGGACATCTATCAGGAGTCCATCAGCGGGAAGTCCGGCACGGCCGAGCAGTAGAACCGACCGGCAGACGGATCACTTGGGGCGGCGTGCGGTGGGACGGCCGCCCCAGCGACAGCTGCTTGCAGCTCGGCGGATCAGCGTGCGTGGCGTGACGAGTGCGGCGACGAGGTCGCGGCAGCAGTCCACGACGTCACCCTCCTTTCGGTGCACGCCGGAGCTCGCCATCCCGTGCGCCGGGCATCACCTTGCGGGCGGCCGCGGCCGTCGGGAGCTCAGACACCGTCCGTCGCTGCTGCGCCAGGCGGTTCAGGAACTGCGGCACTGTGACGACTCGGTGGCGAGGGCCGACGCCCTGGGCATGCGCGGTGTCGGGGCGTGCGATGGTGTGTTGGCACCCTCGCGACCGGTGCCCCCCGAACGCTGCGACGGTCTCGCGTGCGCCCGGCACATTCCTTGCTGCGCCGTCCCAGGCGACCAGCGGCAGGCCGGAAGCAAACGCCGCCCTCCGGGATCGGTCGGCGCTGACGAAACCCCGCTTCCTCACGGCTGCCTGAGCGTCGAAACCCCCATCACCGCGAGGTCGCCGCCGACACTGCCTGGAGTCGAGCGGCGCTGTGCGAGCAGTCCGCGCGGCAGCCGAACCCCGTCGCACTGCTCTCCGGGGTCTGCTTCACACGCCTTTAACTCCAGGGACACGAGAGGGAATCGGGAGCCACTGAGCATGTTTTTGGATCCAATCCAGCGCAGATTTAATCCATTCTCAGGATCGGTGCCCAAGGAGGCCCCATGCCGGATCACACCTCTGGATCGCCCTCGACCGCCGCCACCCCGTCGTCGGCGCAGGCGACCGGGTCGCGGGACGTCTCGCGCCGGACGATGCTCCGGGGGGCCGGACTGCTCGGCGTGGGCGTCGGGTTCGGGCTGCCCGCCCTGCTCACCGCGTGCGGGGCCGCAGCCCAGGACGGGAGCGGCAGCGGCAAGGGCGGCACGCTCACCCTGGCCATCGACGCCACCAGCGCCGTCAACGACCCCGCCTTCTACACGTCCCTGGGCGACTGGATGGCCGTCGACTGCATCTGCCGCGGCCTGACCTTCATCTCCTTCGAGACCAACGAGCCCACACCGGACCTGGCGAAGAAGTGGACCATATCCGATGACAGGCTCACCTACACCTTCACCCTGCGCGAGGGTGTGAAGTTCCACGACGGGACCACGCTCACCTCCGCCGACGTACTCGCCAGCCTCGGCCGCCAGTTCGACCCCGACGACAAGACGCTACCCAAGGGCGCGACCCGGCCGCTGGCGAGCATGGGCGCCAACGTCGCCTCGCTCACCGCGCCCGACGACACGACCGTGAAGATGGTCCTGAAGAAGCCCGACCGGACCGTGCTCGGCAAGCTCTCCGACATCGGCGGCCGGATCATCTCCAAGGCCGCACTGGACAAGTACGGCGCCGACATCGGCAAGCACCTCGTGGGCACCGGGCCGTTCGCCTTCTCCACCGCCACCGCGGGGCAGTCCATCACGCTGGAGGCCTTCGACGGCTTCCGGCTGGGCAAACCCCCCATCGACCGGCTGGTGCTGCGCCAGGTCCAGGACCCGTCGACCATCGTCAGCTCGCTGCTCAGCGGCGATGTGTCCGCGACCCAGTTCGCCCCGTACTCCGCCGTCTCGCAGCTGCGCAAGGACAGCGCGGTGAAGGTGTACGACACCCCGCAGAACGCCGACGCCATCATGATGATCGACGCCCGCCGGGTCCCCGAGCTGAAGGTGCGCAAGGCCATCAACCTGGCCATCAACCGCAAGGCCATTCTCCAGCAGGCCTTCTACGGCGTCGGCGCCGAACCCAGGGGCTACGCCATCCCGCCGGCCCAGAGCGGTTACGACACCGCGCTCGCCGACCTCAGCACCCAGGACACCGCGCAGGCCAAGCGGCTGGTCGAGGAGGCCGGGGCGAAGGGTCGCACCATCCGGCTCATGGCCGCCAGCGACTCCTGGCACCCCAAGGCGGCCCAGATCATCGCCCAGAACCTCACCGACGTCGGCTTCAAGGTGGCCACCACCTCGGTGGACCCCGCGACCTACTTCAGCCGGCTCCTCGACGGGGAGGACGACTACCACGACCTGATGATCTGGGAGCGCAACACCTACGTGCCCGACCCCGACGACATGGTGGGCGCGATGGCGAGCCCCACCAGCATCTACGGCTCCAAGCTCTCCGGCATGGACACCCTGAAGGGCGCCGCCTCCCTCGCCGACGACCTCTACACCGCCAAGAACCTCACCGACACCAAGAAGCGCACCGCCGCCTACACGAAGATCCAGCGCCGGTGGGCCGAGGAGTACATGGTCCTGTCGATGCTGGCCTGCTTCAGCAACCTGGTCGTCAGCGGCGCGGACGTGAAGGGCATGAACACCGACGCGCTGGCCAACCACCGCTGTTACATGGAGAAGGCCAGTGTCTGAGGCCGGCACCGCGGTCGACGCCGTGGCGGCGGAGGCGGCGGCCCCCGCCGCCGCGGCCTCCCCGCCCCGGCCCGGGACGGCACGACGGTTGCCGGCCGCGCTGCGCCGGCGCAGGGTGGCCCGCTCCTGGCCCGCGCTGCTCGCCTGGCTGCTGCTCGCCGCGACGGTCCTGATCGCCCTGCTCGGACCGCTGGTCGTGGCGGCCGACCCGCTGCGCCAGACCTCCTCGGCGCTGCTGGCCCCCGGGGCGCCGGGGCATCCGCTGGGCACCGACGACCTGGGCCGGGACGAACTGGCCCGGCTGGTGCACGGCGCCCGTCCGCTGCTGCTGGTGTCCTTCGCGGCGACCGCGCTCGCGGCCGGGATCGGCACCCTGGTCGGGCTGGTCGCCGGATACGCGGGCGGTGTGGTGGAGCAGGCGCTGATGCGTCTGGTCGACCTGGCGCTGGCGTTCCCGTCGATCCTGCTGGTGATCCTGCTGGTGGCGGCCGCCGGACCGGGCACGGTCAGTCTGATCCTCGGCATCGGTATCTCCCTGGCGCCGGGGCTCGCCCGGCTGGCCCGCACCCTGACCGCACGCGAGGCCGCCAAGGACTACGTCGTGGCCTGCCGGCTCGGCGGCACCGGGGCGCCCCGCATCCTGCTCCGCGAGGTACTCCCCAACATCGGCGGCCCGTTGCTCGCCCAGGTCGTCATGACGCTGTCGGTGGCGGCCGGGTTCGCAGCCGGGCTCTCCTACCTCGGCCTGGGCATCCAGCCGCCGCAGCCGGACTGGGGCTACATGGTGCAGGCCGGGCAGGAGTTCCTGTACACCGCTCCCCGGCTGGTGGTACTGCCCGCCGCCCTCACCCTGCTGTTCGTCGTGGCGTGCAACTTCGTCGGCGACGACCTGCGGGACGCCCTCGACCCGAGGGGGACGGCGTGAGCGCGGGCACCGGGGTGCTGCCCCGGGTGCGCCTGCCCCGGCAGGCGGGAGCGGTCTGGGTGTTCCTGCGCCGGCTCGCCGTGATCCCGGTCGTGCTGTTCGCGCTGGCCTCCCTGGTGTTCGTGGCGATACGGCTGCTGCCGGGCTCCCCGGCGACCTCGCTCGCGGCGGGCGGCAACACCGCCTCCGCCGAGCAGTTCAGCGCCAACGAGGAACGGGTCACCAAGGCCCTCGGTCTGGACCAGCCGCTCCTCACCCAGTACGGCCACTTCCTCGACGACCTGGTCCATCTGCGGCTCGGCACCTCGTTCTACGGCTCCAACAGCGTCCTCGGCCTGCTCGGCGACGCGCTGCCCGCGACCGTGGAGCTCACCCTCGCGGCCATGACGGTCGCGGTGCTGCTCGGGGTCGTCACCGGAGTCGTCGCGGCACTGCGCCGGGGCAGCTGGATCGACACCTCGACCCGGGCCGTGGCGACCGTCAGCTTCTCGCTGCCCTGGTTCGCGCTCGGCGTGCTCGCCATCGTGGTGTTCGGTGTGTGGCTGCGCTGGCTGCCGGTCCTCGGCCGGCTGCCCAGCAATCTCGACTACCGGCCCACCACCGGCTTCGTCCTGCTCGACGCGATCCTCCAGGACCGGCCCGAACTGGTGTGGCCGTGGTTCCAGCATCTGATCCTGCCCGCGGTGACGCTCGCGCTGTCGATGGCCGGCTTCATCACCCGGATCGTGCGCGCCTCCGTCCTGGAGGTGCTCGGCGACGACTTCGTGCGCACCGCCCGGATGAAGGGCCTCGGCGAGGGCGCGGTGGTGCGCCGGCACGTGCTGCGGAACGCCTGGCTGCCCATCGTCACCGTCCTCGGGCTCCAGTTCGGGTCCCTGCTGGGCGGTTCGGTGGTCACCGAGACCGTCTTCTCCTACCCGGGCGTCGGACGCCTCCTCGTGCAGGGCGTGCTGCAGCGCGACTACCCGGTCGTCCAGGGCGCGGCCCTCGCGATCGCCCTGCTGTTCACCCTCGTCAACCACGCGGTCGACCTGCTCTACACGGTCCTCGACCCGCGCCTACGCAAAGGATGATCCCGATGGACATCGTGCTGGTCCACGGTGCCGGCGGACGGCCCACCACCTGGTCGGCGGTCCAGCCGCTGCTCGCCGCCCACGGCCACCGGCTGGTCACGGTCACCAACCCGATGACCTCGCTCGCCGACGACATCGCCGAGACCACCGCCGCGCTCGCGGGCACCAGCGGCCCGGTGCTGCTCGCCGGGCACTCCTACGGCGGCGCGGTGATCACGGACGTGGGACGCGACCCGCGCGTCGCGGGGCTGGTCTACATCGCCGCGTTCGGGCCGGACGAGGGCGAGACCGTCAACGGGATCGTCGAGCGCTACGAACCCGCGGAGATCTCCAAGTACATGCGGCGCGGCCCGAACGGCGAGTGGAAGTCCGAGCCGAGCCCGGAGTTCTGGGCGGAGATCGGCCCGGACCTGTCGGACGAGCAGCGGGCGGTCGTCGAGGCGGAGGGCCGGAAGGCCGACAACCTGATCTTCACCCAGGCGACCGGTGTCCCGGCCTGGCGGTCGCTGCCCAGCTGGTACCTGGTCGCCGACGACGACCGCACCCTGCGCCCGGAGATCCAGAACTTCATGGCCGACCGGATGAAGGCGACCGTCGAGCATGTGCCGGGCAGCCACTACACCACCCTGGTGTGGCCCGAGCGGGTCGCCGAGCTGATCCACCGGGCGGCGCTGGCCGTGGGCGGTGCCGTATGAACGCGCCGGAGGGCGTGCATGACGTCCGCGACCCTTCCGCGCCGGAAGGCGGGCACGACGCGCCCCCTCCGGAGCCGGTGCTCGAAGTGCGCGGCCTGAGTGTCGGGTTCGACGTGCCGGCGGGCCGGCTGCCCGCCGTGGACGGGGTGGACCTGACGCTGCGCAGGGGCGAGATCCTCGCGCTGGTCGGCGAATCCGGGTCGGGCAAGTCGGCGCTGTCGATGAGCCTGGTCGGCCTCAACCGCGGCCCCCGCACCCACATCGGCGGATCGGTGTCCTTCCGGGGCCGAGAGCTGGTGGGGGCGTCGGAGCGGGAGCTGCGCCGGGTGCGCGGCAAGGACGTGACGGTGGTCTTCCAGGACGCGCTGGCCGCGCTCAACCCGCTGCACCGGGCGGGCGCTCAGGTCGCGGAGACGATCCGCGCCCATGGCGACGTCCCGCGCGCCACGGCCGCGCGCCGTGCCGTCGAACTGCTCGGCGAGGTCGGCATCGCGGGCCCGGCGCGGGCCGCCCGCGCCTATCCGCACCAGCTCTCCGGCGGCATGCGCCAGCGCGTGATGATCGCGATGGGGCTGGCCAACGATCCCGCGGTGCTGATCGCGGACGAGCCGACCACCGCGCTGGACGTGACCATCCAGGCCCAGGTGCTGGCACTGCTGAAGCGGGTCCAGCGCGAGCACGGCACGTCCGTGCTGCTGATCACCCACGACCTGGGGGTGGTCGCGGAGGTCGCGGACCGGGTGGCGGTGATGTACGCGGGCCGGATCGTGGAACAGGGCACCCGCGACCAGGTGCTGTTCGACCCGCAACACCCGTACACGATGGGCCTGCTCGGCTCGGTGCCCCCGCTGCACGGTCCGGTGCCCGAACGGCTGCCGGCCATCCCCGGCAGTCCACCCGCCGGTGTCGAGCGGCCGTCCGGCTGCGGCTTCCGGCCGCGCTGCGCGTTCGCCCACGACGGCTGCGACAGCCGCCCCGAGCTGCGGCGGCGCCACGGCGGCCCCGCCCACCTGGACGCCTGTGTGCTGCCCGCGGAGGCCCGGGTACGGGCCCGCGCGGCTCAGGCGGCGGGAGCCGCCGTATGAGCGAGGTCCTGATGAGCGCCCGCGGGCTGCGGGTCGACTACGTCGGCCGGGCCGGCGGCCGGGTGCGGGCGCTGCGGGACGTCGACCTGGACATCGCCGAGGGCGAGACCCTGGGCCTGGTCGGTGAGTCCGGGTGCGGCAAGTCCACGCTCGGGCGGGCCCTGCTACGTGTGGTGGAGCCGTCGGCGGGCCGGATCGACTTCCTCGGCACCGATCTGACCCGGCTGCGCGGGCGGCGCCTGAAGCGGACCCGGGCCGAGCTCCAGATGGTGTTCCAGGACCCGTTCGGTTCGCTGAACCCGCGCCGCGCGGTCGCCGACATCGTCGCCGAGCCGCTGCTGCGCTCCCGGGGCGCGAGCCGCGCCGAGGCGGAACGTACGGTGGCCGAACTCCTCGACCTGGTCGGGCTGGGGGCCGAGGCCGGCGGGCGCAAGCCGCACGAGTTCTCCGGCGGCCAGCGCCAGCGCATCGGTATCGCCCGCGCCCTGGCCTCCTCGCCGCGGTTCGTGGTGGCCGACGAGGCGGTCTCCGCGCTGGACGTGTCCATCCAGGCCCAGGTGCTGAACCTGCTGTCGGACCTGGTGCGCGACCGGGGTCTGACGATGCTGTTCATCTCCCACGACCTCGGTGTGGTGCGGCACATCGCCGACCGGGTCGCCGTGATGTACCTCGGCGAGATCATCGAGACCGCGCCCCGGGACGGCTTCTTCTCCGGCCCGGCCCATCCGTACAGCAGCGCGCTGCTGGCCAGCGTGCCGGAGTTGCGGCCCGGCCCGCCCGTCGAACGGCAGCCCCTGGAGGGCGAGCTGCCGGACCCCGCGGACCCGCCGGAGGGCTGTCTGTTCCGGACCCGCTGTCCGTTCGCCACCGACCTCTGCCGCACCCGGCACCCGGAACTGCGCGAGATAGCGCCGGGCCGCCGCGTGCGCTGCCATCTGCCCCTCGGCCCCGTGCCCGTGAGTGAGGACCCGCATTGATCATCGACGCCTACAACACCACCCAGGACGTGCGCGGCCGTTCCGACTACCTGACCGGCGCGCGCAAGGGCGAGGCGCCGCCGCCCCACAAGCCCTTCGAGCCGCGCCGCATCCTCGACCGGATGGACGCCGCCGGGGTGGACATGGCGATGGTGTGCTCGCTCGCGCAGCGCATCGAGAACGACTTCATCGCCTCGCTGGTGGCCGCGCATCCCGACCGGTTCTTCGGCTTCGGCCAGGTGCTGCCGCAGGCCGACGACGCCATCGAGGAGATCGACCGGATCGCCGACGCCGGCCTGGTGGGGCTGAAGCTGCATCCCAGCCTGCACGGCTACCACGTGGCCGACCACGGGCTCCTCGACCCGGTGTTCGAGGCCTGTGCCAGGCGCGGACTGCTGGTGCTGGTCAACGCGCTGGACGACGCCTTCTGCGCACCGCTCGCCATCGAGGAGATCGCCCGGGACCACCCCGGGGTGCCGACGATCATCGCGCACATGGGCGCGGTGTGGAACGTGCCGGAGGCGATCATCGTGGCCGAACGGCAGCCGCACGTCTATCTGGAGACGTCCGCGACGCTGATGAGCGACGTCAAGCGGGCCTACGCACGGCTCGGCCCGCGGCAGATCCTGATGGGCAGCGAGTGGCCCGGCTCGGACTTCGACCTGGAGCGCATGAAGATCGCCAAGGCGGTCGAGGACGAGAAGGACCGGGCGCTGATCGAAGGCGGCAACATGGCCCGCCTGCTGGGGCTCGGCGCATGACCGCCGCGCCCGTGGCCGTCCCGCCGGAGATGAGCGAGCAGGACGCCGAACTCCTTACCGTGGCCCAGGCGTTGCTGGACCGGGTGTGGCAGGCGGACCGGCACGAGGTGGCCACGGCTCTGCGCACCGCGGACGGCCGGATCCACACCGGCGTCCATGTCGAGGGCTCCTGCCGGCGCAGTTCGATCTGCGCGGAGGGCGTCGCCCTCGGCACCGCGCGCGGCGGGCTCCCGCCCGGTGCGCCGCTGGCGGTGACCTCGGTGGTGTCCGTGCAGATCAAGCCCGCCGGACGGTTCCGGATCATCGCGCCGTGCGGGGTGTGCCGCGAACTCATCAGCGACTACTGCCCGGACGCCGTCGTGTGGATCACCACGGTCGACGGCGACCGTCCCGTCCCGGCCCGCGCCCTGGACCTGCTGCCGGAGAAGAGCCGGCGCCGCTGGTGACCCCGAACCACAGCCCCGCACCCCCGAGGAAACGACACCCCGGTACCCCCGAGGAGAGGAGAGACATGCCGTCCGTCATCACAGGACCGAACGGCCTGAGCGTCCCCACCGGCCTTGACGTGCCCGCACTCGCCGCGCAACTCGGCGGCACCGGCGCGCCGTTGCCGTGGGAGGAGCTGACCTGGCAGGAGGCCGGGACCTCGGTCGCCGGCAGCGACGCGGTCATCGTCCCGGTGGGCGCCACCGAACAGCACGGCCCCCATCTGCCGCTGGCCGTGGACACCAGGATCTGCGAGGCGGTCGCCCTGGGCGTGTCCGCGCTGACGGGCGTACCGGTGCTGCCGCCGCTGGCCTTCGGTGTGTCCGCCTCGCACGGCGGCTTCGCCGGGACGGTGGCGCTGCGCCCCGAGACGCTGATCGCCGTCGTGGAGGACGTGATCGACTCCCTGTACGCCAGCGGTGTACGGCAGTTCGTGCTGCTCAACGGCCACATCTGGAACAACGGCGCGCTCGACGTGTCCGCCGAGAAACTGAGGGTGCGTCACCGGGACGCCCGGGTACGGGCGTTGGGGTACGTGACGATGTACCCGGGGCCCGAGGTCGACGGCCATGTCACGTACGGGCGGGCGCTGATGCACGCCAACTACTTCGAGACCTCGGTGATGCTGCACCTGGCGCCCGAGCTGGTGCGGATGGAGCGGGCCACCTCGCACGTCGACGTCGACTCCTTCTGGGACTACCGCATGGACCAGGTCAGCGAGACCGGCGTGTGGGGCAGGGACGTCACCGAGGCGAACGCGGCCCACGGGCGGGCGGAGTTCGACCGCTGTGTGCTCACCACCGCCCGCGCGGTCTCGGCGGCCGTGCGCGAGCCCTGGCCCAGCGCGGCGCACCGGCCCGGCGGTTCCGCCCCAGCCGTCCCGCCTCAGCCATCCGGCCTGAGCCACCCGGCCTGAGCCGGCCGGCCCGAGACCCGCGCCGCCGTTCCACGAACGACAAGGAGAACCCCCTTGGACCCCAGCATCACCCTGCCCGTGCTGCCCGAGTGCGAGCCCATGCTCATCGGCGGCGCCTGGACCACGGGCGCCTCGGCCCGGCGCATCCCGGTCCTCGACCCGGCCACCCGCGAGCCGCTGACCACGATCGCCCAGGCGGACGCCACGGACGTGGCCGCGGCGGTGGCCGCCGCCTCGGCCGCCCACCGCGACGGCCGCTGGCGCGCGCTGCCGCCCCGGGACCGGCGGGACGTCCTGCTGCGCCTCGCGGACCTGGTGGAGCGGGACGCCGAGGCGCTGGCGGTCCTGGACACCCTGGACAACGGCAAGGCGATCGAGCGGGCCCGCGGTGACGTGGAGCTGGGCCTCCAGGCGATCCGGCACTTCGCGGGCACCCCGGCCCGGCTGACCGGCACGGTGCATCCCGCCGGGCCCGGCCGGCATGTGTACAGCGTGCGGGAGCCGGTGGGCGTGGTGGCCGCCGTACTCCCCTGGAACTTCCCCTTCATGATCGCCGCCTGGAAGCTCGCCCCGGCCCTGGCGGCCGGCTGCACGGTGGTCGTCAAGCCCGCCGAGCAGACCCCGCTGACCGCGTTGCGGCTGGCCGCGCTGTGTCTTGAGGCCGGTGTGCCGGAGGGCGTCGTCAACGTGGTGACGGGCGACGGGCGCACCGGGGCGGAGCTGGTCGCGCATCCCGACGTGGCCAAGGTGTCGTTCACCGGGTCCACCGACGTCGGGCGGCTGATCATGGCCGCGGCGGCGCCGTCCGTGAAGCGGCTCACACTCGAACTGGGCGGCAAGTCCGCCAACATGGTGTTCGCCGACGCCGACCTGGACGCCGCCGTACCGGCCGCCGTACGGGCCGTGTTCGGGCACTCCGGACAGATGTGCACGGCGGGCAGCCGACTGCTCGTGCAGCGCACGGTGATCGAGGAGTTCCTGGACCGGATGCTGCCGGCCGTCGAGGCGCTGCGGATCGGCCCCGGCCTCTCGGGCGGGATCAACATCGGACCGCTCGTCTCCCAGGAGCAGTTCGACCGGGTCACGGGCTACCTGGACCTCGGCCGCGCCGAGGGCGCCAAGGCGGCCACGGGCGGCGAGCCCCTGCCGGGACCCGGCTGGTTCGTGCGGCCCACGGTGTTCACCGACGTCACGCCGGACATGCGGATCGCCCGGGAGGAGATCTTCGGACCGGTGGCCGCGGTGCTGCCGTTCGACACCGAGGAGGAGGCGATCGCGCTCGCCAACGACAGCGAGTACGGGCTCGCGGCGGGCGTGTGGACCACCGACCTCGGCCGCGCGCACCGCGCCGCGGCGGCGCTCCAGGCGGGCACCGTGTGGGTGAACACCTACAACGAGTTCGACCCCGCCGTGGCGTTCGGCGGGAGCAAGCAGTCCGGTCTGGGCAGGGATCTCGGCGACGCGGCGGTCGACGGGTTCACCGAGCCCAAGAGCATCACGATGGCGCTGTGAGCACCCCCGTGACGGCGGTGCCGCCGGCCCCCGCCGGTTTCGACCTGGCCGCCGAGCGGGCCCGCACCCCGGGCTGCGCGACCGGTCACCACTTCAACGCCGCCGGTGCCGCCCTCCTCGCCTCGGACACGGTCGAGGCGGTCATCGCCCAGCTGCGCGCCGAGAGTCTGCACGGCGGCTACGAGGCGGCCAAGCTCGCCGCCGACGACCTGGCGGCCGTCTACACCCGCACCGCCGGTCTGCTCGGTGTCGAGGCGGACGAGATCGCCCTGGTCGAGAGCGCCACCGCCGGCTGGCAGCGGATCGTGTCGGCGCTCCGGCTGCGCCCCGGGGACCGGGTGCTCGCCGCCCGCTCCAGCTATGTGAGCAGCGCCCTGCACCTGCTGGCCGCCGAGCGCGACACGGGCGTACGAGTGGAGGTGCTGCCCAACGGGCCCGACGGCGCGACCGATCTGGAGGCCCTGGAGCGTGCGCTGCGCACCGGTCCCGCCGCGCTGGTGACCGCGGCGCACGTGCCGACCTCGTCGGGGCTGGTCGAACCGGCCGCCGGCATCGGCGCGCTGACCGCCGCGCACGGCGTGCCGTTCCTGCTCGACGCCACCCAGTCACTGGGCCAGCTGCCCGTCGACATGCCCGCCCTCGGCTGCGATCTGCTGATCGGCACCGGCCGCAAGTTCCTGCGCGGTCCGCGCGGCACGGGCCTGCTGGCCGTGCGCCGTCCGCTCCTCGAACGGCTCGCCCCGCAGGCACCGGATGTACGCGGGGCCCGCTGGACGGCCGAGCGCAGCTGGGAACTGGCCCCCGACGCACGGCGGTTCGAACTGTGGGAGGCCGCCCACGCGCTGCGGCTCGGCCTCGGCTCGGCACTCGCCGACCTGCACGCGCTCGGCCCCGCGACCGTCTTCGGCCGGCTGTCCGCCCTCGCCACGCGGCTGCGCGAGCGGCTCGGCGCGGTCCCCGGCGTACGGCTCACCGACCCGCCGGCGGCGGGCGGGGCGATCGTCACCTTCGTGGTGGAGGGGCTCGACGCTAGCGAGGTCCAGCGGCGACTGGCGCTGCGGCGGGTGTACCTGATCGCCGTGCCGGCCGACCACGGCCGCTGGGACCTGGAGCCGCGCGGACTGGCCAAGGTGGTGCGGGCGTCGGTGCACGTGTACACCGACGACGGTGATCTGGACGCCCTGGTGGAGGCGGTCGCGGAGATCGCGGCGGATGCGCAGGGCACGGGTCGTGGGTCGGAGGCCGCGGGCCCTGGTGCCATGGCGGCTACGGCGGCCACGTCCCGGCCCCCGGCACGCCTCCCGCGCACTCGGGCCGCCCGGACGTCCGCGACCGCGCGCCGGGACGCCGTGGTCGTAGGGCTCGGCGTGCACGGCGGCGCGGCGCTGCGGCAGCTCGCCCAGCGGGGGCTGGACGTGCTCGGCATCGAGCGGTTCACGGCGGGGCACGACCGCGGCTCCTCGCACGGCGCCACCCGGATGATCCGCCGGGCCTATCCGCACCCCGACTGGGACAGTCTGGTCGACACCGCCTACCGCGCCTGGGCCGAGCTGGAACAGGCCGCGGGGACCCGGCTGGTGGAGGTCACCGGCGGGCTCTACGCGGCGCCCGGGGAGCGGCCCGATCCGCTGCGCGGTCCCGGCTGCCGTACGGTGGACCGCGCGAAGGCGGCCCGGATCTTCCCGGGGCTGCGGCTGCCCGAGGGGTTCACCGCGGTCCACGACCCGGCCGCCGGGATCATCGACGCCCGTGCGACCCTGCGCGCCCAACTCGCCCTCGCGGAACGGGCCGGAGCCACCATCGCCGACCGCACGCGGGTCACGGGCTGGTGTCCGGAGGGCGACGGGGTCGTCGTCCGGACGGCGGACGGGGAGGTGCGCGCCCGCCGGCTGGTGCTGTGCGCCGGACCGTGGATGCCCAACCTGGTGCCGTCGCTGACCCCGCACCTGACGGTCACCCGGATCGTGAACGCGTACTTCGCCGCGGATCCGGCGGGGCCGCTCGGGCCCGGCGGGCTGGGCAGCTTCTCGGTCGATCTCCCGGAAGGGCTGCTCTACGGCTTTCCGGCCGCCGACGGCCGGGGACTGAAGGCCGGTCTCGACTCGGGTCCCGCGTGGGACCCGGAGGCGGCCGGACCCGCCGCGACCGACGCCGAACTCGCCCTGCTGGCAAGGGCGGTGAAGCGGGTGCTGCCCGGTGCGGGCCCGGTCACGGAGAGCCTGACGTGCCTGTACACGATGACACCGGACCGGCGGTTCCTGGTCGGTGAGGTGCCCGGGGTACCGCAGGCGCTGCTGGCCTCGGCCTGTTCGGGACACGGCTTCAAGTTCGGCCCGGCGATCGGGGCGGCCCTGGCCGACCTGGTGTGCGAACTCCCGCGCCCCGACCTGGACTTCCTCTCCCCCGCGCGGCTGGTTCCCGGCGGTGCCCGGTGACCGCGGTCACCGGGACGGCCGCAGGCGGGTCAGCCGTGGAACACGGTCTGGGACCGTCGCTCGTACCAGGCGGTCAGGTGTTCGCCGGCGCTGATGACGTGCTCGCGCATGGCCTCCTGCGCCCGGTCCTCGTCCCGGTCGGTCAACGCGGCCACGATGGCGTCGTGCTGACGGATGTTCAGCTGACGGTGGCGTTCGTCACCGGTCAGGGCCAGCGAGGACACGTTACGCGGGAAACTCTCGTTGATCCGGTCGATCATCCGGCTCAGCCAGGGGTTGTCCGCCGCCTGGCAGACCACGGTGTGGAAGCAGTCGTTGGCCCGGGTGGTGTCCGGGGTGCCCGCGGCGCCGGCGCCCGCCGCCGCGCGCAGCACGTCGTTGTGGCGGCGCAGCTCGGCGAGCTGGCTGTCGGTGATCCGGGCCGCCGCGCGTCGGGCGGCCAGGGCCTCCAGCTCCGCGCGCACCTCGTAGGCCTGCCGCACCTCCCACGGCGCCGGCACCCGGACCACCGCGCCGCGGTGCGGCTGCATCTCGATCAGCCCGCCGTTCTGCAGCTGGCGCAGCGCCTCGCGCACCGGGGTGCGGCTGACGCCGAACTCGGCCGCCAGCGCCGCCTGGCGCAGCGGTTTCCCGATCGGGAGCTCCCCGTCCATGATCCGCGCGCGGATACGGGCAGCGATGTCGTCGACGAGGGCGCCTTCGTCGGTCTGGGGCGTCATCGGAGTGGGTCTCACCCTTCTCGGGGACTGACGGGGGCCGCGCGGTGGTCGAGCAGTCTGCCACGCCACCGCCATCCACTGTTCATCGACATTGGATCCATTTACAGACTATCCGCATCCAATAGGAGCGTGTCATGCACCTCGATGTGACCAAGGCCATCGACGTCTCCGTGCCGATCCACCCCGGCATGCTGCACTGGGGCAGGCGGCCCGAGATGGAGGTCGTCGAGTCGCGGACGGCGGGCGATCCGTCCAACGTCAGCCGCTGGCGCATCGGCGCCCACACCGGCACGCACATCGACGCCCCGGCCCATTTCATCGACGGCGGCAGGACCGTGGACCGGCTGGATCTGTCGGCCCTCAACGGGACGGCCCGGGTGCTGGACCTCACCCACGTCGAGGAGCAGATCACCGCCGCCGACCTCGACGCGGCGGGGCTCGGCACCGAGGAACGGGTGCTGCTGCGCACCAGCAACTCGGCGGGGGTGCTGCGCAGCCCGTGGAAGGCCCGGGAGTGGGTCGGCCTGGCCCCGGACGGCGCCGAGCGGCTGATCGAGGCGGGGGTCCGCACGGCGGGCATCGACTACCTCAGCATCGAGGCGGTCGCCTACACCACGCACTGGGAGACGCACCAACTGCTGTGCGGTGCCGATGTGTTGATCCTGGAGGTCGTCGACCTGCTGCACGCCCCCGCCGGGGTCTACGACATGCTGTCGCTGCCCCTGCCCCTCCAGGGCGCCGAGGCGGCCCCCTCCCGCACCCTGCTGCTGCCCCGGGACGCCGCGTGAGCCGGACCGGCGAGCCGGCCCTGGCCGCCCCGCACCCCGCGGCGCTCGCCGCGGCCCGGCGGGCGGCCGGGCGCGGCGGCAACGCCGTGGACGCGGCGCTGGCCGCCGCGGCCGCGCTGACCGTCGTCTACCCGCACCAGTGCTCCCTCGGCGGCGATCTGATCGCCCTGGTCCACGCCCCGGACGGCACCGTGCGCGCGCTGCTGTCCGTCGGGGCGGCCGCGGCGGGCACCGACGTCGAGGCGCTGCGCGCGGCGGACTCCCGGATGCCGGCCCAGGGTCCGGAGACCGTCACCGTGCCGGGCGCGGTGGCGGGCTGGGCGGCGCTCGCCGAGACGTACGGCACACCGGGCGCGCTCGCCGCGTCGCTGCGGGACGCCGCCGCGCTCGCCCGGTCGGGGGCGACCGTCTCGGCCGGGCTGGCGCGCGCGGTACGGGACAACGAGGCTCGGATCAAGGCCGATCCGGGCCTGTCCGCGCTGCTGACCGGCCCGGACGGACGCCCGGTGACGGAGGGCGACCCGCTGCCCCAGCCCCGGCTGGCAGCGGTGCTCGACGAACTGGCCGACGACCCCAGGTCGTTCTACCGGGGCGCCATCGCCGAGGCACTCGCCGCCGGCCTGCGCGACCTCGGCAGCACGCTCACCGCGGCCGACCTGGCGGCGCACCGGGCGGAGTTCGCGGAGCCGGTGAGCGTCGAGCCGGTGGACGCCGCCGAGGCCCTGGACGCCGAGCCGGCAGGCGTCCGCTGGTGGGCCGCGCCGCCGCCCAGTCAGGGCGCTGTGCTCCCCGCCCTGCTGTCCGCGGTGGCCGGTGACCCGGGTCGCTCCGCGACGGAGCGCACTCGATTGCTGGCCGCCCGCTGCCAGGACGCCTCGGCCGCCCGGGACCGGCTGCTCGGCGACCCGCGCGGGCAGCGGCTCGACCTCGACGGGCTGCTCGACCCGGCGCCGCTGGCCGGCACGCTGCCGCCGCGGCCGCCGTTCCGGTCGTCCGGTGACACGGTCGCGGTGACGGCCGTGGACTCCTCCGGACTCGCAGTCTCGCTCATCCAGAGCGTCTACCAGACCTTCGGCTCCGGACTCTGCGACCCGGGCACCGGCATCGTGCTGCACAACCGGGGGTCGGCGTTCAGCCTGCTCCCCGGACATCCCGGCCTGCTGCGCCCGGGCGCGCGCCCGCCGCACACGCTGTGTCCGGTGATCGGCCGCTCCCCCGCGCTGCTGCTGGCGGCGGGCTGTCAGGGCGGCCGGGCCCAGCCGCAGATCCTCGCCCAGACCCTGCCCGGGCTGGCGGACCCGGACGCCGACCCGACGGCCGTACTGGCGGACCCGCGCTGGGTGATCGGCGCCCGGGACATCGGCTTCGAGGACCAGACCCTGCTCGCCGAGCCCGGCTCGGTTCCGGCGGCAACGCCCGCCGCGTCACCGGGACTTCCCGTGGTCACCGCCCCGGGTCCGAGCGATCTGGCCGGCCACGTCCAAGTGGCCCGGCTCACCCGTGAGGGCCGTCTGGACGCCGCCTCCGACCCCCGAGCCGACGGCGGCACGGTCCAGCCGGCGACCGACGCCCCCGGCACCACCCGCACCACCCCGGAAGGAACCCCAGCATGAGCACCCTCGCGCCCCGCCCCGCGTCCGCCGCCGCACCCCACCCGCTGGATCCCCTGACCGCCGCCGAACTGGCCGTCGCCGTCAAGGTGCTGAAGGACGACTCCCGGGTCACCGAGGACGCCCGGTTCTGGGGCGTGGCCCTGGACGAGCACCACGCGCGCACCGCCCGGCCCGGCGACGCCCGGCGGGCCCGCGCGGTGGTGATCTGTCCCGCGGCACACGTCGGCTACGAAGTCGACCTGGAACTCGGCGAGAAGCCGCGGTCCATGGCCTGGCGTGAGCTGGACGTGCGCAGTCCCGGCTGTTCGTCGGAGGAGGCCCGGCAGGCCGCCGCCGCGTGCCGGGCGGACCCGCGGTTCCGGGAGGCGCTCGCGCTGCGCGGCATCCACGACGTGTCGCTCGTGATGGTCGACCCGGAGTCGATCGGCGGATTCGAGCCGCCCGAGTACCCGGGCCGCAGACTGACGTGGGGCAGTGTGTGGCACCGCGAGTCGGAGGACGACAACGGCTATGCGCGGCCCGTGCAGGGCGTGGTGCCGATCATCGACATGGAGTCGATGGAGGTGTTGTACATCGAGGACCACGGGGTGGTGCCGCTGTCGGAGGAGTCCGGGGTGTTCGCCGCCGGGACCGTGCCCGAGCGGGCTGGTCTGAAGCCGCTGGAGGTGGTCCAGCCGGAGGGGCCGAGCTTCACCGTGGCCGGGCAGCGGGTGGACTGGCAGGGCTGGTCGGTGCGGGTCGGCTTCAGCCACCGTGAGGGCCTGGTGCTGCACGACCTGAGCTTCGACGCGGGCGGCAGGGGGCCGCGCCAGGTGATCCGCCGGGCCTCGGTCAACGAGATGTACGTGCCGTACTTCGACACCGCCTCCACCCAGTACCGCAAGAACTTCTTCGACTGGGGCGAGTACGGCGCCGGGCCGCTCACCAACTCCCTGGCCCTGGGCTGCGACTGTCTCGGCGTCATCCACTACTTCGACGCGACGGTCCTCGGCGGCGACGGCGTTCCCCGGGTCATCCCCAACGCGGTCTGCATGCACGAGGAGGACGACGGGATCCTCTGGAAGCACCACGACGGACGCACCGGCCGCACGGAGGTGCGCCGCTCCCGCCGCCTGATCATCTCGGCGTTCGCCACGGTCGCCAACTACGACTACGGCTTCTACTGGTCCCTGTACCAGGACGGCTCGGTCATGCTGGAGATCAAGATGACCGGCATCCTCTCCGCGACCGGTGTCACCGAGGACGAGGAGACGCCGTACGCCCGGCGGGTCGCCCCGAACGTGGCGGTCACCAACCACCAGCACTTCTTCGCCGTACGGCTGGACATGGCGGTGGACGGGACTGCGAACCGGCTGGTCGAGGTGACGGCCGAGCACGAGAGCGACCCGGCGCTCGACCCGTACGGGAACGCGGCGCGGACGGTCTTGCGCCCCGTCCTCAGCGAAGCCGAGGGCGGGCGGTCCACGGACGCCTCCCGGGCCCTGCACTGGCGGGTGGAGAGCACCGAGGCGCGCAACCGGATGGGTGAGCCGACCGCGTACCGGGTGCACGTGGAGAACACGGCGGTGCTGCCGGTGCGTCCGGACAGCGTGTGCGCGCGGCGGGCGCCGTTCGTGGCGAAGCAGTTGTGGGCGACGGAGTACGACCCGGCGCGGCGGTTCGTCGCCGGCGAGTACCCCAACCAGGCCGAGCCCGGCGCGGACGGGGTGCACCGCTGGCAGCAGGAGGACCGTTCGCTGGACGGCACGGAGCTGGTGCTGTGGGCGACGGTCGGCTCTCACCACTTCCCGCGTCCCGAGGAGTGGCCGGTGATGCCGGTGGCCCGGGCGAGGCTGCGCCTGGAACCGGACGGCTTCTTCGACCGCAACCCCGCGCTGGACGTCCCGGCACCGGTCTCCTGCCACCCGCCGGCCACCGCGGCGGCCGCGGACGGCGGAAACTGCTGCTCCGGATGACCACCGCCGACGGCCCGCCCACGGCCCCGGCACGCCGTTCACTAGCCGCGCTGGCAGTCCTGGTCGTGACAGGTGGTGCCGTGCTCACCAGCGGTGCCGCCTCGGGAGGCGGCGGCCATGCGGGACACATGGCGGCGGTGGGCACGGAGTACGGCCTGGCGGACCCGACAGCGGCCGTCAGCCTGCTGGGTGCGGTGCTCGCGGTCACCCTGGCGTTGGCCTGGCCCGCGCTCCGGGTCGTCCTGATGCCCGGGGCGCGGCGGCTGACCGGCCGGTGTGTCCTCACCGCCGCGGCGGCCGCGGCCGTGCTGACCCTCCCGCTGTTGCTGGTGCGGGCGCCGAGCGGGGTGGACGCGCATGTGTGGGCGATGGTCCGTTTCGAGGCGCTGGCGGTGCTGGGGCCGGGCCTGTTGGCACACGCCGTCGGCGCGACCGGGCCGCCGTCCTCGCGGGAGCGCGGCGGGGCCCGGCTGGGGACGGCGGTCTGGACGGTGTCGGCGTACGCCTGGCATCTGCCGCCCCTGCACGGGCTCGACGGGCCGGGGATCGAGCTCGCCCGGTCGTTCTCCTGGGTGACAGCGGGCGTGCTGCTCTGCCGTCATCCGGTGGTGCCGCGCGGCCCGTTCCTCGCCGCGCACCTGGCCGTCCTGCCGCTGGCCGCGGTGATGGCGGCCACCGGACGGGGCGCTGCGGGCCTGGTGATGGCGGCAACCGACGCCGCCATGGTGGTGGGCGTGCTCAACGCAGGCCGCCGGAAAGGCTGTTACGGCCGCGTAAATATTGGATCCAATTATTGGCACTCTGGATCCTCCCATCGCTACGGTCTCCGTGACCGGGACAGAAAGGCGTCAGATGCGCGAGGAAGAGAACGTACGGCTCACCAGGACCGGCCCGGGTACGCCCGCCGGGACCTGGATGCGCCGCTACTGGCAGCCCGTCGCCCTGAGCGAGGAACTCGACGGCGTACGGCCCCTGGTGGCCCCGAAGGTGCTGGGGCAGGACCTCGTCCTATTCCGGGACGGGGACGGTGAACTCGGTCTGGTCGACCGGGGCTGTCCGCACCGGGGAGCCGATCTGGCGCTGGGCCGGCTGGAGGACGGCGGGCTGCGCTGCTGCTTCCACGGCTGGCTCTTCGGCCGGGACGGCGCCTGTCTGGACACCCCGGCCGAACCGGCCGGCGGCGGCCTCGCCGCCCGGGTCCGGCTGGGCAGCTACCCGGTGCGCGAGATCAACGGCGTGGTCTGGGGCTACCTCGGCCCCGGCGAGCCGCCCGAACTGCCCGCGCTGGACTGCTTCGAGGCCCCCGCCGGGCACACGTTCGCCTGGAAGGGCCTGCTGGAGTGCAACTGGCTCCAGGCCCTGGAGGTCGGCATCGACCCCGCGCACGCCTCCTACCTGCACCGCTTCTTCCAGGACGAGGACCCCTCCGACAGCTACGGCAAGCAGTTCCGGGCCGCCTCCCAGGGCACCGACCTGCCGATGACGAAGATCCTGCGGGAGTACGGCCGTCCCGACATCGATGCCGTCCGCACCCCCTACGGCATCCGGATCACGGCGCTGCGCACGCTCGACGGCACCGACACCGAGGGCCGCCCGATGGACGGCAGCCGCACCCATGTCCGGGTCACCCACCAGGTCTTCCCGCACGGCTTCCACATCCCGCTGGACGCCGAGACCGCGATCACCCAGTGGCATGTGCCGATCGACGACACCTCCTGTTACTGGTACGCCCAGTTCACCAGTGTCGGCGGTCCGGTCGACCGGGCCGAGATGCGCCGACAGCGGGTCGACGCGGTCACCCTGCCCGACTACCGCCCGCGCTTCGGCCGTTCCAACGGCTACGGCTACGACCCCGACGAGCAGCTGACCACGACGTACACCGGGCTCGGCACCGACATCAACGTGCACGACCAGTGGGCGGTGGAGGGCCAGGGCGCGATCCAGGACCGCACCCGCGAGCACCTGGGCCGCTCCGACAAGGCGATCGTGATGTACCGGCGGATGCTGGGCGAGGCGATATCCGCCGTCGAGCGCGGCGAGGATCCGCCGCTGGTGCTGCCCGCGGCGCGCGCGGCCGAGCTGCGCGGTCCGGTCACCCTCGACGGCATCGGACCCACCGAGGGCTGGGCCGAGCACTGGGCCGCCGTGACCGCGAAGCAGCGGGCGGACAGCGGCTGGGCGCAAGCGGCCGGAACGGACGGCTGACCGCGGTGGACTTCGTCGAACGTCACGCGGGATGGACGGCCGAGCAGTCGGCCGCCGCCGAGGAGATCCGCGCCCGCGCCGGGGGCGGCGGCCTGAAGGTGGTGCGGCTCGTCTTCGCCGACCAGCACGGGCTGCTGCGCGGCAAGACCGTCACCGCATCCGAGGTACCCACCGTCCTGCGTGAGGGCACCGGCATCGCCTCGTCCCTGCTGGCCAAGGACACCTCGGGCCGTACCGTGTTCCCGCTGTTCACCCGGGAGACCCCGCTCGGGCTGCCCGAACTGCGCGGCGCGGCCGACATGGTGATGGTGCCCGACCCGCTCACCTTCCGGATGCTGCCGTGGTCGCCGGGCACCGGCTGGCTGCTGTGCGACCTGCGGTTCACCTCCGGCGCCCCGGTCCCGCTGTGCACGCGCGGGCTGCTGCGCTCGGTGCTGGAGCAGACGGACGGGCTCACCTACCGCACGGGTCTGGAGGTGGAGTTCCACCTGTTCCGGCTGGACGACCCGAGGCTGGGCGCGGCCGACCTGGGCCAACCGGGCGCGGCACCCGAGGTGGGCATGCTCAACCACGGCTACCAGTACCTGAGCGAGCTGCGCTACGACGAACTCGACCCGATGCTCGACCTGTTGCGCGGCACGCTGGAGGAGCTGGGGCTGCCGCTGCGCACCCTGGAGGTCGAGTTCGGGCCGAGCCAGGTCGAGCTGACCCTGCGGCCCGCCGACGGACTGGGCACGGCGGACGCGATGGTGCTGCTGCGCAGCGCCGTCAAGCAGGTCGCCGCCCGGCACGGCCACCACGCGACCTTCATGTGCCGGCCCCATCTGCCGGGGGTGTTCTCCAGCGGCTGGCATCTGCACCAGAGCATGGTGCGCGGCGACGCGGGCGTCTTCGCCCCGGAGCCAGGTGCCGGCAGCAGTAGCGGGAGCGGGCCGGGGCTGTCGCCGTACGGAACCGCCTTCCTGGGCGGGCTGCTGCGCCATGCGCGGGCCACCAGCGCGCTGTCGACGCCCACCCTCAACGGGTTCAAGCGGTTCCGGTCGCTGTCGCTGGCACCCGATCGCGCGGTGTGGGGGCGGGACAACCGGGGCGCGATGGTGCGGGTCCTCGGCGACGGCCCGTCGTCCACCCGGCTGGAGAACCGCATCGGGGAACCGGCCGCCAACCCCTACCTCTACCTCGCCTCCCAGCTCGCGGCCGGCCTGGACGGCGTGGCGCGCGGCCTGGACCCGGGTCCGGCCGCCGACGAGCCGTACGCGACCCGGGCCGAGCCGCTGCCGCGGTCCCTCGGCGAGGCGCTCGACGCGCTGGAAGCCGACCGGGAGCTGACCGACCGGCTGGGCAAGGACTTCGTGGCCTACTACACGAGCGTCAAGCGGGCCGAGATCGCCCGCTTCGACCAGGAGGTCACCGACTGGGAACAACGGGAGTACTTCCGTGTCTTCTGACCTGCGCGCACCGGCCTCCGCGCGCCTTCTGGTCCGCCAGGCCCGCTGGATCGCCGAGGAGGTCGTCGAGCTGCGGCTGGCCCGGCGGGACGGCCTGGCGCTGCCCCCGTGGGAGCCCGGTGCCCATGTGGAACTGACCCTGCCGTCCGGTCTGCGCCGCGCCTACTCGCTGTGCGGGGATCCACGGGAGCGCACCGCCTGGACGGTCGCCGTGCAGCGCGCGCCGGACAGCCGGGGCGGTTCCCGAGAACTCCACGAAACGGCGCTCGTGGGACGGGAGTTGACGGTGGACGGGCCGGTCAACCGGTTCCCGCTGCTCCCCGCCCCCGGGTACCTGCTGCTGGCCGGCGGCATCGGCGTCACCCCACTCCTGCCCATGGCCCGCGCGCTGGCCGCCGGCGGTCTGCCGTGGCGTCTCGTCCTGGGCGCCCGGGACCGCTCCCGCCTCGTCTACGCCGAGGAACTGACCGCGCTCGGCGGCGACCGGGTCCGGCTGGTCCCGCAGGACGAGGCGGGCCTGCCCGACCTCGCCGCGGAACTCGCCGCCGCCCCGCCCGGCCACGCCGTGTACGCGTGCGGTCCGGCGGCGATGCTGGACGCGGTGTCCGAGCTGTGCCGCACCGCCGTACCGCCGCGGCCGCTGCACATCGAACGGTTCGGCCCGGCCGTCGAAGCCCAGGAGGACGGCACGGCTCGGGGCCGGTTCGAGGTCGTGCTGCGCCGGTCGGGGCTGCGGCTGGCGGTGCCGGCGGACCGGTCGGTGCTGGAGGTCGTACGGGACCGGGTGCCGGACGTGCCCTACTCCTGCGAGGAGGGCTACTGCGGCAGCTGCGAGACACCCGTCCTGGCCGGCACCCCGGACCACCGCGACTCGGTGATCGGGCCCGCGGAGCGGGCGGCCGCCACGACCATGATGATCTGTGTCAGCCGCGCCGCCTCGACGGTCCTCGAACTGGACCTCTGAACCCCCGACAACGGATGGAGCACCATGACCCGACACGGCGTACGGCGCGTCCTGCCCCTCGTCCTCGGCTGGGAGGACCTGCCCCGATCGGTGTCGGTGCACGGCGCGCCGTACGGGGAACGGGTGCGGGAGCCCGTGCCGGGGGTGCTGCTGGAGACCGCGGAGGGGTGGCTGCTGCTGGACACCGGCTTCAACACGGCCCTGCTGCGCGACCCCGCGCTGCGCCGACGGTACTACCCCTCCCCCTCCTACCAGCCGGAACTCCCCGGCCCCGAAGAGCCCCTGCCGGCCGCGCTGGCCGCCGTCGGCGTGGCGCTGGAGGAGATCACGGCCGTCGCCGTCAGCCATCTGCACGCCGACCACGCCGGCGGGCTGAAGCACTTCGCCGGCCGGGTGCCCGTGCACATCCAGCGCGCCGAGCTGGAGTTCGGGCTGTCGGGACGGCCCGAGGTGGAGCGCGAGACGATCTTCCGGGTGGACTTCGACGACCCCCGCATCGACTGGCGGCTCACGGAGGGTGACCGGGAGATCGCGCCGGGCGTCACGGCCGTCCTGACCGCCGGCCACACCCCGGGTCACCAGAGCTTCGTGGTCGACCTGGCCGAGGGCGGCGGTTATGTGTTCACCTGCGACGCGGCCGACCTGACCGAGAACATCGACGAGGAGCGCCCCGCCGGGACGTCGGTCGGCGTACCCCCGGAGGCGACCCTGGAGCCGATCCGGCACCTCAAGCGACTGGCGGCGGACAGGGGTTACGAGCTGGTCCCGGGCCACGATCCGGTCGTCTGGCCGGAACTGATCCGGCGGCTGACGGGCGGCCAGGTCTGAAAGGCAGCGCCGTTCGATGCGGAGGACCAGGCGCGTCCGGCCCTCCGCCGTGGTGCGGGCCTGGCCCGACGCCGCGTCCGGTCGCCCCGTCAGCCCTTGACGGGGCCACCGTTGATGGCGACGCGCTGGCCGTAGCGGGCGTAGGGGTAGTAGTCGTACGTCGCGTGGTGCTGCACGCACCGGTTGTCCCAGAAGACGAGGGTGCCCGGCGCCCAGCGGACGCGGCAGTGCAGGACCGGCCTGCAGGCGATCATGTCGAAGAGCATGTCGAGCAGGGCCCGGCTCTCCTGGGCGGAGAGCTGCGGGACGCGGCTGGTGTAGGCCCTGTTGACGTAGAGCAGCTTGCGGTCGGTCTCGGGGTGCCGGGCGACGAGCGGGTGCTCGCTCTTGGGAATGACGTAGTCCGCGGGCGGGGTGTAACCCGCCAGTGCCTGGGCGCCGTCGTGTATGGCGGTGAGCGGGTCCAGCAGCGAGCGCATGGCCGGCGAGAGCATGGCGTAGGCGAGGTGCATGTTGGCGAAGAGGGTGTCGCCGCCGCAGCCCGGCTCGGGGATCTCGGTGATGTAGAGCATCGACCCCAGCGACGGCTCGGCGTCGGCGGTGCCGTCGGCGTGCCAGCCGTTGCCCGCCACGTCCGCCGCGGCCGACGTCGTGCGGATCTCCAGGATGTACGGATCACCCTCGGGCGGCGGCGGGTTGACGGGACGCGGCTCGCCGAAGGCGGCGGCGAAACGCTTGTGGTCCTCGGCGGTGATCGTCTGATCGCGGAAGACGAGGACGTGGTGATCGAGGAACGCGGTGCGTATCTCGTCCAGTTGCTCCGCCGGGATCTCCTGCGACAGGTCGACGCCCGAGACCTCCGCGCCCAGGACGGGGGTGATCCGTTCGACCGTGAGTGTGCGGTGGGCGCGCACGGGACGCGTGGTCACCGCTTCCAGTGCTTCGCGTTCGTACGACTCCATGACGTCCTCCAGAGGGGGGTGGGGTTACAGGCCTCGGTCGCGGCGGGTCCGGGCGCCGGTCGCCGGGTCCGCCAGCGTCGCCTTGATGGTCTCGGCCACCCGGTGCACATGAGGTGCCGCGACGATGCCGTAGTGGTCGGTGGGCAGGGACCGCCGTACGGCGGAGGGGGGCAGACAGGCACTCCACTGACGGTCCGTCTCCCGCGGGTCGCCGGGTGCGGGCATACCCGCCGTGGGCTGTCCGGCCAGCCACAGGAACGTGGGGACGAAGGCGAGCGGCCGTACCCGGTGCTCGCCCAGGCTGCGCAGGTTCGCCCGGCAGCAGCGGGCCAGCCTCTCCGCGTATGCCTGCGCGTGTTCCGCCGACATCGATGAGACACCGGTGCCGAGTTCGGCGGCGAACACCTTCTCGAGGTGGGTCTCGTCGTAGGCGGCGACCAGCGCGTCCGCCTGCGGTGGCGGCGGGTCCAGCAGGTACAGCGCCTCCAACGGCCGGCCGGCCGACTCCGCCAGGCCGGCCATCTCCATGGCCACCCGGGCGCCGTAGGACCACCCGGCCAGGTGGAGCCGGTGGCCGGAGCCGCCGAAGCGGTCACGGAGTTCCGTGTCGTAGTGGCGGGCGCGTTCGGCCAGTGACCACGCGGGCATCGCTGCGTCGCGCAGGGCCGGATCGGCGATGAGGCACACAGTCGGTGCCGGCCCGAGCGCCGCCACCAGGGACCGGTAGGCCTGGATGTCTCCGCCCACGGGGTGCACCAGGCACAGGACGGCCGAGCCGGTTCCCTCCTGCCAGATGTCGAGGACGACCCGGGAGGCCGTGTTCCCGGCCGCGCTGGGGATGGGCTCGGCGGAGGTGAGGGCCGCCTCGATGTGTTTGAGGATCTCGGTGAGGCTGACCCGGTGGCTGAAGGAGGCCAGGTCCAACTCGACTCCGTAGTCCTCCTCGATCGTGGCGATCACGCTGATCAGGGTCAGCGAGTCGGCGCCGAGGTCGTACAGCGAGTCGTCCGGGTCCAGTTCGTCCACGCCCAGCAGGTCCCGGATCACGCGGGTCATGGCGTCCGCCCGTTCCCCGGCACGGTCCGGTTCCGGGGCACCCGCCTCGCCGTCCGTGCGGTGCGCCGGCCCGGACCGCGGGGTGAGCGGTTCCGCCGGGTCGCCGGCGGAGGGGGCGTAGAACGCGCGGGAGACATCGATGTCGGTGGTGGAGACGAGAAGCTGCGGCAGTTGCAGGGCCAGGGCGTGGGCGAAGACCGCCTTGCCCTCCTCGACGGTCAGGCCGACCGCCAGGTGGGCCTGATGGCGGCTGTCCTGGTTCAGGACCCGGGTCGCCATTCCGGTCTCGCTCCAGACGTCCCAGTCGATGCCGATCCGGACGGTCGTCTCCGTCTCGTGGGCGCGGTGGTGGGCGAAGCCGTCGAGGAGGCTCGCGCCGGCCGCGTAGTCGCTCTGGCCGACGCCGCCGAGCAGGGCGGACATCGAGGAGCAGTAGACCGCGATCTCCGGACGGAAGGTCTCGATCAGGTGCTCCACGACGAGTGCGCCCCGCTCCCGGGCCGCGGCGGCGTCGCGCATCGCGGTGGCGTCGCGTCGGACGAGCAGCCCCCCGAATCCGAGGCCGGCCGCGTGGATCACGCCGTCCAGCCGGGCGGTGTGCCCGGCGACGGCCGCCGCCACCTCGTCGACGGGCAGCGCCGCCAGATCCGCGGGGACGAGGCCTACGCGGTCGGCCCAGCGGGTCAGTTCCGCGGGCAGGCGCGGATTCCTCGACAGCAGCAGGACCCGGCCGCAGGTGTGCTCCAGCAGCCAGGCGGCGATGGCGCGGCCTATGCCGCCCGTGCCGCCCAGTACCAGGTGGACCGCGTCCGCACCGGACGGTACGAGGGGCTCGGTGCCGGACGGCGCCGGTACGGGCGTGGTGCCCGGTCGCCACCAGTAGCCCCGCCTCAGCGCGAGTTGCCGGGGCAGAACCGGGCCGCCGGGATGCCCGGCTCGGCGTGCTCCGGCGACGACCGAGGCCACGTGTCCGGCCCAGCGGGTGAGGTCGCCGTCGGGGAGGTCCAGCCAGTGGCCGTCCAGGGCGGCCTCCTGGGGGGCGACCTCGACCGGCCCGGCGAGGAGCGCCAGTTCCGGCCTGTCCACCGTCCCGGACACCGGCCGGGCGCCGTACGACAGCCACCACACGCGCGGGGAGCCGGTCCGCCCGGACAGTGCCCGGGCCAGGGCCGCCGTGGTGTCCAGGCAGGCGTGGCGGGCGTGTTCCAGCGTGCCGGGACCGACCGGCCCCGTCACGTCCAAGGGCAGCGCGTGTATCCACTCCGCGTCGGCCAGGGCGTCGTCGGGGCCGGCCCCGGACAGCGCGTCGAACACCAGGCGCAGGGACGCCGGGTCGGCCGGGTCGGCGTCGAAGACGTCGGGTCCCCTGCGGGCGAAGGCGCCGGCCGGATGCACCCGTACCACGCGTGACGCCACGGCCTGGAACGGCGCGAACGCTGCCTGCGGCGTGCTCTCGGCGGCCACGACGACCACCACGGACGCGCGGCCGGCCGGTGGTGCGGTGGTGCCCGCCACGGACGCGCGGCCAGCCAGTGGTGCGGTGGTGCCCGCCACGGACGCGCGGCCGGCCGGTGGTGCGGTGGTGCCCGCCACGGACGCGCGGCCGGCCGGTGGTGCGGTGGTGCCCGCCACGGAGGCGCGGCCAGCCAGTGGTGCGGTGGTGCCCGCCACGGAGGCGCGGCGCAGCCGGACCCAGTGCGGCTGGTGCAGCCAGTCGGCCTGGGGCAGCCGCCGGGGTTGCGTGGCCAGGGCCTTGGGCGTGCGGTCGAAGTCGTACTCGGCCAGCGCGAAGGACGGGGGCGGGAAGTCCCAGGGCGCCGGGGCGGGGCCCGGCCGCCAGTCGACGGGTCTTCCGGCGGTCCAGTCCTCGGCGAGGTCCTGGGCCGAGCGGCCGACGGCGGAGACCGGCGCGGCGTCCGGGTCCGCGGTACCGTGCGGGACCTCTCCCGCGGCCACCGCACGCAGCCAGTGCTCGGCGGCGGCGGCGTCCGCGACGGGTGCCGCGGTCCGCAGCCGCCGGGCCGCACGTCCGCTCTGCAGATGGCGCAGCACGGAGTCGTAGCGGTCGGGCCGCAGTCGGAGGTAGTCGGCGATCCGGGCGGCGTCGGCGGCGAGGGCGTCCACGCTGGAGGCGGACAGCACCAGGCACTTCGGTACGGCGCCGGTCGCGGCGGTGCCGGTCCCGGTGTCCTGTTCCACGATGACGTGGGCGTTGGTGCCGCCGATCCCGAAGCTGCTGACCGCGGCCACCCGGGCGCGTCCCCCGGGCCAGGGCGTGGCCCGGGCCGGGACGTGGAAGGGGGTGGGGTCGGGGCCGATCTCCGGGTTGAAGGCGCGGAAGTTGAGGTGGGGCGGGACGCTCCCGTGGTGCACGGCGAGGACGGCGCGCACGAGGCCCACCACACCGGCGGCAGCGCCCATGTGGCCGAGCTGGCTCTTGACGGAGCCGAGCGCGCAGCGGCCGGACTCGCTCACGTCGAACGCCTGGCGGAGCGCGGCCACTTCGATCGGGTCGCCCAGCCGAGTACCGGTTCCGTGCGCCTCCACGTAGCCGAGGTCGGCACCCGTGCGTCCGGCGCGGGCCAGGGCGGTCCGGATCACCTCGCGCTGCCCGGCCAGGGACGGCGCGGCGTAACTCATCTTCGCCGCACCGTCGTTGTTGATCGCGGAGCCTGTGACGAGTGCGTAGACGGTGTCGCCGTCGCGCCGTGCCTGCCGCAGCGGTTTGAGGACCACGACGCCGACGCCGCTCGCACCGACCGTGCCGGTCGCGTCGTCGCTGAAGGGGCGGCAGTCGCCGTCCGCGGAGAAGATGTGCTGCGGGCGGTAGCGGTAGCCGCCGGTCAGCCCGGGGTCGACGAGCACTCCCCCGGCGAGCATCACCTCGGCCTCGCCCTGCCGGAGCAGGCCGGCCGCGAGGTGCACGGCGACCAGGGAACTGGAGCACGCCGTCTGGGCGCTGAAGGCGGGACCGGTCAGCCCGAGGTGGTACGCCACCTTGGTGGCCAGGAAGTCCTTCTCGTGGTGCAGGGCGAGTTCGAAGCCGTCGGGCAGCCGGCCGGGGTCCGCCTCGCGCAGCATCGACTGGAAGTAGGTGTTCTCCCCGGCACCGGCCACCAGGCCCACGCGCACGGCCGACGTGTCCCCGACTCCGGCGTGTGCCAGTGCCTGCACGCAGGCCATCAGCAGGTGGCGCTGCTGGGGGTCCATCAGGCGTGCTTCCTGGGGGCTGATGCCGAAGTGGCCGGGGTCGAAGTCGAGCGGCCCGTCGAGCGTGCTGTGTGCGCCGATGACGCCCTCCGGGGCGTCGACACGGCGGATACCGGTGCCGCCGGAGACCACCAGGTCCCAGAAGGCCGCCAGGTCCGGGGCGCCGGGCACCCGCACCGCCATGCCGACGACCGCGATCGGTTCGCCGGGCTCCGGGGTCCCACCGTCTTTCCCGGCCGGCGCGGCGGGTGTCCGGGGGCCGGGGAGGTGGCCGGCGGCGAGGTGGCGGGCCAGGGAGCGGACCGTGACGTGCTCGAACAGGTCCGCTATGCCGAAGCGTAAACCGAGTTCAGTGGTGCAGCGCAGATGGAAGCGCATGAGGGCGAGACTGGAGGCGCCCGCCTCGAAGAAGGTCTGGTCCGGTTCGATCGTCGCCCCGGTGACCTCCTCGAAGGCCGCGGTGAGCCGCTCCTCCTCGGCCGACAGCCCGGTGCGGGCGCGGACCGAACGGCGTATCTCCTCGCCCGGTGCCCGGAGCACCGCCTGCCGGTCCAGCTTGCCGCTGGGGGTGCGCGGCAGCGTCCGCAGTCTCCGGAAGCGGTCCACACGGACATAGGAGGGCAGCGATGCGGACAGCCGCGCGCTCAGGTCGTCGGCGGACGGGGACTCGCCACGGATCTCCAGACAGGCCGTCAGCCGGTCGCCGTCCCGCGCGACGACGGCGTTGACCACCGCCGGATGGCGCAGCAGGGCCGCTTCGACGGAGCCGAGTTCCAGCCGGCGCCCGCTCACCTTGATCTGCTGGTCGTCGCGGCCCGCGTAGTGCAGCAGGCCCTCGCCGTCGAACCACGCCCGGTCGCCACTGCGGTAGAACAGGCCCGCACCGGGCACCTCGACGAACCGGGCGTCGTCGAGAGCCGGTTCGTCGAGGTAGCAGCGGGTGGCCATGGTGCCGCCGATCAGCAGCTCGCCGGTGCACCGGGCCGGAACCGGGTCGCCCTGGGCGTCCACCACGCGCAGGTCGGCGCCGGCCACCGGGCGTCCGATGGCGGGCCGCTCGGGCCACTGACCCGGGTCGCCTTCCAGGCACAGGGCACTGACCACGTGCGTCTCGGTCGGCCCGTAGTGGTTGAACAGGCGGGCGCCGGGCATTCCGGCGAACCAGCGGCGGATGGTGTCGGTGCACACCAACTGCTCGCCCGCGGTGACCACCTCGCGCAGCCGGGAGGGGAACCTGCCCAGACGGACCGCGTACTCGGCGAGCAGTTGCAGGGCCACGTAGGGCATGAAGATCCGCTCGGTGCCCGCGGATTCCAGGCGTTCCAGCAGCGCGGGGACGTCCTGGCGCCACTCGGGGCGTACGAGGTGCAGGCTGCCGCCGGTGCACAGCGTCCCGAAGATCTCCTGGAAGGAGACGTCGAACGCCAGCATGGAGAACTGCTGGGTGGCCGCCGGGGCGGTGAGACCACCGGGGCCGGACTGCCACCGGATCAGGTCGCACAGCGTGCGGTCGTGGATCTGGACACCCTTGGGGACACCGGTGGAGCCGGAGGTGAACAGGGTGTACAGCGGTCGGGCGCCGTCGTGCGTGCGCCCGTCGTACGGCGCGCCCGCGCCGTCGCCCTCCCCCGGTGCCGGGTCCGCCAGGGCGACGAGGTGGGACACCACGCCGTCCGGGAGCAGCGTCTCCAGCGCCGCCGTGCCGTCGGGCGTGGCCAGGACGCACAGCGGGTCGACCCGCTCCAGGACGCGGCGCAGCACTTCGACCGGGTAGGAGGGGTCGAGGGGGACGGCGGTGACGTTCAGCCGCGACAGTGCCAGCAGGGCCACCACATGCTCGGCGGACGGGTTCAGGTACAGGGCCGCCCGGCAGGGGCTGCCGTCGGCCGGGATCGGGTAGCGGTCGGCCAGTTCCGCGGCGAGGTTCGCGGCGCGGGCGTCGAGTGCCGCGTAGCTCAGGGTGTTCCCGTCGGCCGTGATCACGGCGGGGGCGTCCGGGGTGCGGGCGACCTGGCGTGCGAAGCCGTCGGCGATCGTGGTGAAGCCCGGTTCCGGGGCGGGCCCGCGCCCGTGCTCCGGCAGGGTCCGCCGGTACGGCGCGACCAGTTCCCGCGCGGTGGAGCGGCCACCGGACGCGAGCGCGTCCACGCCCCGCCGGAACAGTTCGGCCATCGCCTCGACGGCCTCGCTCGTGAACCGGTCCTCGGCGTACTCCCACAGCAGGTCGAGCCCGTCGGGATGCTCGACCACGGAGACCGTCATCGGGCACTTGGCCTCCGGGGCGGCCCACCACAGGGGGCGCTGGACGCAGCCGGTCAGCCGCAGCGCCCCGAAGTCGGTGTTCTCCAGGACGAACAGGAGATCGAACGGGGTGTCGTCGCCGACGGCCTGCCAGCCGGTCAGGACGTCCGCGAGCGCCACGTCCTGGCGGCGCAGCACCTGCCCCGTGCCGGTCCTCGCGCGGACGAGGTGCGAGCGCAGGTCCTCACCGGGCACCACGGCCACGGGCAGCAGCACGGTGTTCGCCATCATGCCCACGCTGTCCGCGAACTCGCGTATCGGGCGGTTGGCGACCGGGGCGGCGATGCGCGGGCGGACCAGGCCCGTCACGCCGTACAGGCTCCAGGAGAACACGCACAGCAGCACCTGGAAGCGGGTCAGCCCGAACTCGGCGCAGAGCCGGTCCACCTGGGCCCGGCGCACCACGTCGAGCGACGTGTGCAGCAGCCGCGCCCGCGGTGCCGGATCCGCGTCCTGGGCGGGCAGCGGCTCCTGGGGCTCCTCCAAGGCCTGGTAGTACGCCAGGAGTTCGTCGCGCTGTGCCTGGTAGGCCGCACTCGCGAACCAGCCGCTCTGCCAGGCGGCGAAGTCCAGTGGGTTGGGAGCCGGGGCCGTGTTCCGGCCGGGTTCGGCGCCGGCGTCGGCATCAAGATCGGCATCGGCTCCGGCTCCGGCTCCGGCTCCGGCTCCGGCTCCGGCTTCGATGGCCCCGGCGTAGTCGGCGGACAGGTCCCGCAGCAGGATGCTCAGCGACCAGCCGTCGACGGCGATGTGGTGCAGGTGCAGCAGAAGCGTGCCGCCGCCGTCGCGGGGCAGCCAGCAGGCCCGGAGCATACGGGGGACGGCGAGGTCGAAGGGCTCGGCGAAGAAGGTGTCGGCGAAGCGTTGCGCTCCTTCCTCGTCCCATGCCCGCCGTGTGCCCGGCTCGTACCAGGGGTCGTACGCTTCACCGACTGTCTGCCGGAGTCCCTGCGGCCCGAGGGCGAAGCCGGTCCGCAGTGCCGCGTGGCGGGCCACCAGGGTCCGCAGTGCCCGCCGGAGGGCAGCGGTGTCGACGGGCCCGTCGACGCGGAAGGCCTGGTTGACGGAGTAGGCCCGGGAGCCCGGTGCTCGGCGCTGCAGGAGCCACAGCCGCTGCTGCTCGCTCGTGGCGTGCGCCGAGCGGGCACCGGCGACCACCGGTGCCGGACAGGCGCCTTCCCCGCCGGGGCCGGCCGCGGTGACGGCCTGGGCGATCGCGGCCAGGTCGCCGTGGAGGACGGCCGCCTGTGCCAGGTCGCAGCCCCACCGCTGCCGGACGGCGAAGCAGAACCGCAGCGCCTTCAACGAGTCGCCGCCGCCGGCGATCCACCGGTCACCGAGCCCGAGGCCGGTGGTGCCCAGGATCTCCTCGGCCAGCTCGATGACCTCGCGCTCCGTCTCCGTCGGGGCCGGTCCGCCGGAGGCGGCCGGCCGCCAGGGCCGGCCGGCCTGCCGCAGCAGCGCTGCCTGGTCGACCTTGCCGTTGGCGTTCAGCGGCAGTTCCGCCACGAGATGGATCTGGTGCGGACGCATGTAGGCGGGCAGGCGGGCCGCGAGGTGGCTGTCGAACTCCCGGTAGGACAGCTCCTGTTGCAGGACGACGAACGCCAGCAGTTCGTTCGGCCCCTCCTGGCCCGCGCGGCGTGTGCACACGTGGGCCCGCCGGACCGCCGGGTGGGCGAGAACGTGCCGTTCCACCTCGCCGGGCTCGATCCGGAAGCCACGGACCTTGACCTGGCGGTCGGTTCGTCCGACGTACTCCACCTGGTCCTCGTCGTCGGCCCGTACCAGGTCACCGGTGCGGTAGTACCGCTCCTGGCCGCCGTCGAGCCAGGCGAGCCGCACGAAGCGCCGCTCGGTCTCCTCGGGGAGGTTGCGGTACCCGAGGGCGAGTCCGGCGCCGCTCAGCAGGAGTTCGGCGACCTCACCGGGTGCGGCGACCCGCTCCTGGCCCGGCACGACCAGGACGGCATCGGTCCCCGGCAGGGGCCGGCCGATCGGCACCACGTCACCGTCGAAGTCCCGCGGGATCGGATGGCACAGGGCGAAGGTGCTGGACTCCGTCGGCCCGTAGATGTTGAACAGCCGGGTGCCGCTGTCGGCGTTGTCACGGTACCAGCGGCGCATCACCCGGGGGTTGAGCTGCTCACCGCCCACGAGAACCTCGCCGGCCGCGGCGAAGCAGTCCGGCACGGCCGTGACCGTCGCGTTGAACAGCGCGGTGGTGACGAAGACGGTGTCCACCCGCTCGCGCCGCAGTGCGGCGGCGAGCCGCTCGGGGCTCTGCACGTCCCCGTCGCGCAGGACCACGCAGCAACCACCGGTGAGCAGGGGTGCCCAGACCTCGAAGCTCAGCGCGTCGAAGGCCGGGTTCGCCAGACACGCATAGCGCAGGCCGGGCTCGACACGGATGTAGCCGGGTCGGGCCAGCCGCATGACTCCGGCGTCGCGGACCTCGACGCCCTTGGGCTGTCCGGTCGTTCCGGAGGTGTAGAACAGGAAGGACACCTCGCCGGCGGCGGCCGGCGCCTGCACGGCGGGCGCGGCGGACGGGAGTTCGGGCAGCAGAGTGTCCACGGCTATCGCCTTGATGCCGTGCGAAAGCTCGGTGACGCTCCCCGGGGCGGCGTACACCAGGGCTGCCACTGCGGAATCCCGCAGGATGAAGAGGCGGCGTTCGGCGGGGCTCTGGGTGTCCAGCGGCACCACCTGGGCGCCCAGACGCAGAACGCCCAGCATGACGCAGACCAGCCGCCATGAGCGCGGCAGCGCCACGGCCACGGCCTGCCCGGGGGTCACGCCCTGGCGGCCCAGGGCCCGGGCCACGGCGGCGGCCGCGGCGTTCAGCGTCGCGTAGTCGAGCCGTACGTCGCCGTCGGCGACCGCCTCCGCCTGTGGGGAGCGCAGGGCCTGGCGGTGTATCGCGAGGGCGAGCCCGACCGGTGCGCTCAGGTCCTCGGCCACGTCGGCGGGGGAAGTTTCGACGCGGGGTTTCATCATGCCTCCGACGTGCCGGAAAGTGTCGTGCGCTCCGTCCCGGTGCCACCCGGGGCGGTTGCCGGCCGGTTCAGTTCGGCGGCGAGGACGGCGGCGACGCGTGGCAGTTCGTCGCTCTCCAACATGTCCCAGTGACCGCAGGCCACCGGCTCGACCACGAGGTGACCGCTGACGCGGCGCCGCCAGAACGCGCGCAGGCGGGCGGCCGCGTCCCCGCCGTCCTCGTCCTCCACGGCCGTCGCCTGCATCAGCACGACGCGGGCCGGCGATTCGGGTACGGCGTAGTCGCGCGCCGTCTCGCGGTGGTGGTTGTAGACGGTCAGGTACCGGGCCACCTGGTCGTCGTCGATGCCCGGGTACATGCCGTTGAAGCGCACCAGCTTCTCCCGGAACTCTTCCATGCCGACCGGCGCGATCGCGGCGCGCTGCTCCGCGTCCTCCGCGCCATGGGTGTCGAGCAGGACGACGCTCACCCGCTCGTGTCCTGCCGTCACCAGGTGGCGGCCCATCTCGTACGCGATCAGGCCGCCGTAGGAGAGACCGCACAGCACCAGTGCCTCGTCCGGTTGGGGAGCGACGAGCCGCAGGTACTCCTGGGCCATCGCCTCGACACCGGGCAGGGTGGACTCGCCGGGGTTGATGCCGGGCGCCTGAAGTCCCACCACGCCGACGTCGTCGGGCAGTTCGGTGGACAGCGGCAGGTAGCAGAACGCGGTGCCGCCGGCGGGATGCACGCACACCACGCGCTGTCCGCCGCTTCCTGCGCGGAACTCCACCAGGCTGCTGGGCTCGGCGGATGGCGAGGCCTCGGCGCCGTTGCCGCGCACCCGCTCGGCGAGCGCCTCGATGGTGGGGTGCAGCATGACGTCCCGGACCGGCAGCGGCACGCCGAGTTCCTCCTGGACGGCGGACGCCATCTTGATCGCCGAGATCGACGTGCCGCCGAGCTCGAAGAAGTTGTCACCGATTCCGATGTCCGGGTGCAGCAGCACCCGCCGCCAGATCCGGTACAGCGCCATCTCGACGTGGTCGCGGGGTGCGGCCGTGTTGACCCGCTCCGAGCGGGCTCCTGCCGCGGCGCGCAGCACTGCCGTCCGGTCCACCTTGCCGCTGCGGTTCAACGGCAGCCGCGGGAACTCGGCCACCACGACCGGGATCATGTAGTCCGGCAGGCGGTCGCCGAGTGCCGCGCGCCACTCGTACGCCGTCCGCGTGGCTTCGGCGTCACATCCCACCCCGGCCACCAGGTGGGGGCCGCCCGGTGTGTCGCGGTCGGCCAGCACCACGGCCTCCCGCACCCCGGGCACCGCCAGCAGGGCTGCCTCGACCTCGCCGGGTTCGATGCGGAAGCCGCGCAGCTTGAGCTGGTCGTCCCGGCGGCCGACGTACTCGGCGTTGCCGTCCGGCAGCCAGCGCGCCAGGTCGCCGGTGCGGTAGACGCGTTCGCCGGGCAGGAACGGGTCGGGCAGGAAGCGCTCGTCGGTGAGGTCGGGCCGGTTCAGGTATCCGCGGGCCAGGCTCGCTCCGCCGAGGTGGACCTCACCGGGAACCCCCACCGGTACCGGGCGCATGCGGTCGTCGAGCAGGTACAGGCGTGTGCCGGGCAGCGGCCGCCCGATGGGGCACGACCGCTCGTACGGCTGCGGGTCGGTGTAGGCGGTGGAGTAGAGCGTCGCCTCGGTCGGGCCGTAGCCGAAGCAGACGCGCAGGCCTGGCAGCAGCTCGCGCATGCGGTGCAGGGCGCTCTCGGGCAGGGACTCCACTCCGGTGAGGAGCTGACGCAGGCTCAGCCCGGCCAGTCGCGTTGCCGGATCCTCGTCGATCCACAGGACGTAGGAGGGAGGCAGGAACGCCTGGGTGACCTTGCGTTCGCGCAGCCAGCCCAGCAACGCTCCCGGGTCGCCCCGGAGTTCGTCGGGAACGATGTGGAGCACCGCCCCGGTGGTCAACGGCAGGAGGAGCTCGTGCACGGACGCGTCGAAGCCGATGCTCGACCAGGCCGACGACGCCTCACCGGGGGCGTCTCCCATGAGTTCACGCCAGTGGTCGAAGAGATTGACGACGCTGCCGTGCGTCACCGCCACGCCCTTGGGGCGGCCGGTCGATCCCGAGGTGTAGATGACGTAGGCGAGCCGGGTGGGGTCCGCGTCGATGCCCGGCACTTCGTCGCGCGTCCCCTCGGCCTCCACCTTCGCCAGGTTCTCCCACAGCTGCCGGTCATCGCCGGCGCCGTCCGCCTGGTCGGTCAGCACGAGTAGCGGTGCGGCGTCGCTCACCATGGCGGTGAGCCGTTCCGGAGGCTGGCCGGGGTCGAGGGGCAGGTAGGCGGCCCCCGACTTGAGGATGCCGAGCACACCGACGACGAGTTCGGCCGTGCGTCCGGTGTGCAGGCCCACCACGCGGTCGGGCCCGGCACCGCGGGCGATCAGCGCGCCGGCGAGCCGGTTGGCCCGGCGGTCCAGCGTCGCGTAGTCCAGTTCCGCGTCCTCGGCCACCACGGCGGGCTGCCGCGGCCGTTCGCGCACCTGCGCGGCGAACCGCTCCAGCAGGCCCGCCGGTGCCGGTACGGCCGCGGCGGGCCCCGCGCTGAAGGTGGCGAGGAGTTCGCGCTGTTCGTCCTCGTCCAGCAACGTCAGGTCGGCGATCTCGACTTCGGGCCGTTCGGTCATCAGGCGCAGCACGCGGAGGAACTGGCGTATGTACCGTTCGACGGTCGCCCGGTCGAAGAGTGCCACCGCGTAGTCGATCTCCCCGGTGAGGTGCCTGCCCTCGTCGGCCAGGGCCAGGACCAGGTCGAACTTCGCGGGGACGTGGGCGGCGTCCTCGCGTAACTCGACCTTCAGGTGCGGGAGTTCGAGCTCCTTACGCATGGAGGGGACCCAGGCGAACATGGTCTGGAACAGTGCCGTGTAGGCAGGGCTCCGTGGTGGGTTGACCAGTTCCACGACCCGCTCGAAGGGCAGATCCACGTGGGTGAGGGCGTCGCGGATCCGCTGGTTCACGCGTTTCAGGGCGTCGCTGACGCTGGGCGAGCCGGACAGGTCCGCGCGCAGGGCGAGGGTGTTGACGAAGAAGCCGATCAGGCCCTCGACGTCCCCGCGGCGGCGGTTCGACGTAGGGGCGCCGACCACGATGTCGTCCTGCCCGGAGAGCAGGGACAACAGCACCGACCAGCCGGTCAGAACGGTCGCGTACAGGGAGACATCGTTGTCTGCGGCGAGATCGCGCAGGGCCTGCGTCAGGTCCTCGTCCACGGTCACGGGCAGCCGGTCGCCGTGGAAGGCCTGCTCCGGCGGGCGAGGCCGGTCGGCGGGCAGGGAGAGCACGGCCGGGGCGTCGGCCAACGCGGCGGCCCAGTAGTCGGCGTGCACGGCGGGCTCTTCCCCCGACATCCAGTCCCACTGCCAGCGGGTGTAGTCGCTGTACTGCCACGTCAGTTCCGGCAGCGACGCGTCCTGCCCCTGCTGGAGCGCGGTGTACACCAGGCCCAGTTCGCGCAGCAGCAGGGAGCGGGACCAGCCGTCGAAGACGATGTGATGCACCGTCAGAAGCAGTACGTGGTGGTCCGGTTCGAGCGCCACCAGGCAGCCGCGCGCCATGGGCTCCTCGCCCAGGCGGAACGGGGCGCCTTCCACTTCCCGCCGTGTCCGCGCGAACCGCTCGGCCGCGTCAGGCAGTCCCGTCAGATCCTCGAAGGTCACCGGAAACCCGGTATCCGGCGGATCGACGACCTGCAGCGCCGACCCGCCGGAGGGCACCAGCCGGGTACGCAGGGCCTCGTGCCGGGCCGCGAGCAGATGCAGCGCCCGGATGAGCAGGTCCCGGTCCAGCGGCCCCCGGATGTCGAAGGGCATCGGCTCGTTGTAGGCGGCGCTGGCGTCTCCGTCCATGCGCGCCATGACCCACAGTCGCTCCTGCGCCAGCGACAGGGGCGCGGGAGATTTTCCTTTGTCCGGGTGACGGGTGACGGTGATGCGTGGGGAAGACACGGATTACCCTTCACGAGACAGAGAACTCGGCGGAAATCGGATCCTGCGTCCCCCGACGGATCAATGTTTCACGCAAATCGTATGCAGGTATGCCCGGCATAGCTATTTTCGAGCGGTTCGGCACTTGCGGAGCCGATGTACGAACAGTGCGGCGGGCCACGCCCGGTCTCGGGCCGATATCCTCACGGGTTCAGCGGCGCATCGCGCGAGCTTGCCCGGCAGCGCCTTTCCTTTGCCAGAACTCCATGAAACTGCGCCAGTGCATACGGAGGAATGGTTGAGGAAGTGTCCGTTTTTTCCGGCCACCCCTGCGGTGGCTCATTTCCGCCGATGTTAAATGGATACCGATTAGGTGGTCAACAGTGACCCGCGCCACAGTCTTTCGGCGGCGGGGGCCGATCACAAATACGCTATTGACAAGGAATTTGGGTATCCTCAGTGCCCGATCAGGCGTCGGCCCACGGTTTCGCAAACGTTTGTGCAGGAGTGCGGCTTTTCACTCCTGCGGTGCGGCGTATCCGGACACAGAAGGCCAGCGCAGGGTCAGCACCACGGAGTCGTCCTCGGCGGCCCACGAGTGATCCACTCCCTGGCCCCAGACGACGTAGTCGCCTTGTTCTTCCAGCAGCACGCTACGACCGGGGAAGTCCATACGGAAGCGGCCTGTGATGAGGACCAGGAGAGCTGTCCGCACCTCGCCCTTCACCCACTGAACTCGCTGCTCACCACGTGGGTGGACACCCCATTTGACCTCAACGGCGTCGCTGTGGCGAGGATCGCCGTGCTCCTTGAAGTGCCCGAGCAGCCATCCCCGGTCCACCGTCGCGTCCTTGCCCGCATTGCCTACGTACACCCCGTCTTCCATGCGCCCGAACGCTAGCAGCCGTCCACCGCGCCGGTCGCAGCGCGATCAGCACTTCTGAACAGGGCGGTGTTCAGCGCATGTTGAAGCCCCGGCCGGGCTCTCCTCGCCCCGGCCGGGGCTTCTTCCCACCGGGCCGGCCTCGCCTACCGGAGCGCTTCGACCAGCAGGTTCGCGGCCGTCTCCGCTCCGTCGGTACGGATCCGGCCCCCCAGAGCCTCTGCCCGGGCCCGGGTCTCGGGTGACAGGGCCGTCTTGAACGCGACGCCCAGGGATTCGACGGTCGGCGGTGGACCATCGAGTGCCGCGCCGATGTCCAGGTCCGCCACCCGGCCGGCCCAGTACGGGTTGTCCGACAGCTGGAGAGGTATCACCACTTGTGGCGTGCCCGCCCGGGCGGCTGTCAGCGTCGTTCCCGCGCCGCCGTGGTGCACCACGGCGGCCACCCTGCCGAACAGGCGTTGGTGGTTGGCCTCGCCGACGGCGAAGCAGTCGTCTCGCTCGTCGACCAGATCCAGGTCCGCCCAGCCGCGGGACACGAGCACGCGGTGCCCCTGTGCGCGGATCGCCTCGACGGCCATACGGCCGATGCCCGGTGACGGGCGCATGCTGCCGAAGCCCACGTAGACCGGCGGCTCACCCGCGTCGAGGAACGTCACCAAGTCGGCCGGGAGCGGGCGTTCGTCCGCCAGGTTCCACGCACCTGTCTGGACGACGTCGAGGCCCGGGGTCTCCCGCCACGGTCCCAGGACCGGGTCCGCCGCCAGCCACGGCCGGTCGGTGAGGACGTGGTCGCGGACGTTGTCCACCGGTGGCAGACCGATCGCTGCCCGGTGGCCGTTGAGCGCCTCGCTGAACTGCGCGTTCACGTTGCGGGCGTCCAGCGCCCACAGGGCCCGGTTGTCGTTCACCTCCGGTCCCGGCTCCGGCCAGCCCGGCCGTGGTGGTGGCGCATGGTGCGGCGACGGCAGGTGGACCGCCGCATAGCTTGCGTACACGTAGCGGATGCCCGCGGCCTCGGCCACAGAGCGCGCGGCCACCTGCGCCAGGCCGGCCGCCACCAGCGCGTCACATCCGTCGACCGCCGCGGGGAACACGTCGAACTGCGCCTCGACCATCTCCGCCCGGTACCGGGACAGGTCCGCCGCCGACGGCAGAGTCGTCCCGCGCATCAACTCCCGCACCGGTGGCCCGACCGGCACCAGTTGCACACCGATACCCGCAAGCCGCTCGGCGAACTCCTCGTCCGGTGGGGCGCACATCCGCACCCCCACACCGAGCGCCCTTAACCGCACCGCGAGTGCCACCAGCGGTTCGACATCGCCACGCGTCCCGTATGTGGACAACAGCACCCGCATCCCGCGTCCTCCTTCGTCGTGTCTTCCCTGCGTTCCAGCCCGTTTCCGCCCGGGCTTCGAGCGCTGCCCGTCGACGCGGTACGTCGTTCGTCACGGGTATGCGGCAGCAGTGTAGGTCGCGTGCTGCTGAACACGGTTGTGTGCCAACTGGGCCATTCCGGCGCGGACTTGTGTCTTCGGGGGCAGCGGGAGGCGTCCGCCGGGCCACATCGCGAACGGCCTGGTCGATCAACGCCGCGTTTCTCTCCTGGGAGCCGTCCGCAGTGACTACGGTGAGCGCCAGCGTGCCCTTGGGGCAGCCCGTCAACACCACCGGAGAGCTACTCGATGCATAGTTCGTCCGTGCCCGTCCCCGATGTTTCGGTCATCCTGCCCTGCGCCGGATTCGGAACACGTTTCGGGGCGCCCTACCCGAAGGAGCTGCACTGTCTGGCTCCTGGGGTCACCGTGCTGGACCGCAGTCTGGAATCCGTTGTCGAACTGGCCAAGAGCGGACTCCATGTGCGTCTGGTCGTCGTGTTCGGAACGCACAAGCTGGACACGGTGAGTCATCTCGCGCGCTACGCCGAGACCTTTCAGATGGTCTTCGTCTTCCAGGACGAGTCGTTCGGACCAGGTCTCGACGGAGCGATCCGGTCTGCCCTGCCGATGACGCACGGGCCGGTGGCCCTTGTCCTTCCTGACATCGTTGTTACGGGCTCGGACACGGCCGGCAAGCTCCTCGCCGCATTGCGGCACATAGAGGTGACGGGTTGGAGCGTGGTGGCCACCGAAGAGCGGGATCCCGACATGTTGCAGCAGATGGGCGCGCTGGAGGTGGCCGAGGCGGACGGCGTCCTGACCGTGGGGGCGGCTGCCGACAAGCCGACGGATCCTTCGGGCTTCAACGCGTTCTGGGGCATGGTGGCGGTCAGCGAGGGCGAGGCGCACCGGCTGCCCGACGTCGTGGCGAAGGGGACGGCCAGCCCCCTGGCCGGCGCGATCGCCCTCATGGTGGACGGAATCGTCAACTACAACACCCCCTCGGGCTGAGCCGCACCGCCGAGATATCGGCGGCCCGTTCAAAATTGCCCGAGTACAGCAGCAAAGCCGCGGCCATACTGCGCTCTACGGCAAGTTGGAAAAACCTTCTTCCCACCTGCACGTCCGTTGCGTATTTTTTCAGCCCGCCGGATGCGCTATGCGAGAGGGCGACTTTCACCTGTCGTACTCGCCTCGGCGCGTCGTCGGTGTCGCGTAGTACCGCGGTACTACACGCTCGGCCCAGTTCAGCCCCCGGTACGACCTGTTCGGGGTGATCACGGACTTAGCGTGGCGGGGAGGCGTCAGATTGCAGGGACGCCGAGCCCGAGAGAAAGAGCTCCGATGATCGACGCACGGCAGCTGACCAAGAAATACGGCGAGAAAACGGCCGTCGACGGCCTGGAGTTCGTCGTGAAACCGGGCACCGTGACCGGCTTCCTGGGGCCCAACGGCGCGGGGAAGTCCACGACGATGCGCATGGTCGTCGGGTTGGACGCCCCCACGAGCGGTTCCGTCACGGTGAACGGCCGACGGTATCCCCAGCACCGGGCTCCGCTCCAGGAGGTCGGCGCCCTGCTCGAAGCGAAGTCGATCCATCCGGGCCGTTCGGCCTACAACCACCTCAGGGCGCTGGCGCTCACGCACGGCATCCCGTCCCGTCGGGTCGGCGAGGTCATCGAACTCGCCGGACTGGGCAGCGTGGCGAAAAAGCGGGCCGGTGCCTTCTCCCTCGGTATGGGCCAGCGGCTCGGGATCGCCGCGGCCCTCCTGGGCGATCCGCAGACGGTGATGCTCGACGAGCCCGTCAACGGGCTGGACCCCGAGGGTGTGCTCTGGATCCGCAACCTGCTGACGTCGCTCGCCGGGGAAGGGCGCACGGTGTTCGTGTCGTCGCACCTGATGAGCGAGATGGCACTGGTGGCGGACCATCTGATCGTGGTGGGCCGGGGGCGGCTGCTGGCCGACACGACCGTGCGGGACCTGGTGCGCGAGGCGGGCGGCGACAGCGTCCACGTGGCCACCCAGGATCCGGCGCGGTTGCGGGAAGTCCTTGCGGGACCGGAGGTCGAGATCGCCGGGCGCATCGGTTCCGAGGAACTGGAGGTGACCGGGCTGACCGCGCGGGAGATCGGGCTGAGGGCCGCCGAGCACGGGATCGCGCTCTTCGAGCTGAGCACCCGCGAGGTGTCGCTGGAGCAGGCGTTCATGGACCTGACCAGGGATGCCGTGGAGTACCAGGGTGCCACGACCACCGCCGAGACCGCCGAGTCCCTCGGGAGGACGGCATGACCACTCTCACCGCCACCACCCCTGACGCGCCTCCCGCCGCGAGCGTCCGGCCCGCCTACCGGGTGACCGGCAGACGCGTCTTGGCCTCGGAATGGGCCAAGCTCTGGTCCCTGCGGTCCACCTGGATCACCCTGGGGCTGGGACTGCTGTTCCTGGTCGCGTTCGGGCTGATCGCATCGAGCCGGTACAAGTCCGGGATCGGCTCCGGCCACATGGACCCGGACTTCGCCCGCTCGACCGCCGTGAGCCTGTCCTTGTTCGGTACGAACTTCGCCCAGCTGGCGCTGGGTGTCCTCGGTGTGCTGGTCACGGCCGGTGAGTACTCGACCGGCATGATCCGCTCCACCCTGGCGGCGGTGCCGCGCCGGCTGCCGGTGCTGTGGTCCAAGGCGGCCGTGTTCGGGCTGGTCGCGCTGGTTGTCGGGACGCTCGGCGTGTTCGTCGCTTTTCTGTTCGGCAGCCGGATCGTCTCCGGCACGCCCGCGGCGATGGACTTCTCGCATGCCGGTGTCGTACGCAGCCTGCTGGGCGCCGGTCTCTACCTGGGTCTGGTGGGCGTGATCGGCACAGCGCTCGGCGCGCTGCTGCGGTCGGTGGCGGGCGGCATCTCGGTGCTGGTCGCCACGCTGATGCTGGTTCCGGGGCTGATCTCCCTGCTGCCCAGTTCCTGGCGGGACGACATCAGCCCCTACCTGCCCAGCAACGCGGGCGAGTCGATGTTCGCCCTGACCCACGACTCCACCAGCCTGTCGCCCGGGGCCGGTCTGCTCGTCTTCCTAGGCTGGACGGTGCTCGCACTCGCCGGTGCCGGGTACCGACTGCTGCGCAGCGACGTGTGACACCCGCATGATGAGCAGGTGACCCCCGTGACCTCCGTGACCTCCCAGGCCACCGCGCCCGCCGAGGACCTCGGCGGGATGGGACCGCTGGTCGCCCGGTTCTCCCGGGCCGGCCGGCGGCTGCGCAGGGCCGACCGGGCACACCCGTGGGTGCTGGACACCTCGGTGGTGGTCCTGGTCGTCCTGCTCTTCTGCCTGCCGGACCTGCTGCACGCATACGGCGGCGGCGACCGCGGCGGCGACGGCGACGGGCCGCACCGCTTCAGGCTGGTGTTCACCCAGTTGCCGGTTGCGGGGATGCTCGCGTTCCAGGCCGGGCTCGTGCTTCCCCTGCTGTGGCGACGCCGCCGTCCCGCGGTCGCGTTCGGTGCCGTCGCGGCGGTCTTCGTGCTCCAGTGGTCGCTGGGGGCCGCGCTGCGCGCCGACGTGGCCCTGTTCATCGCCCTGTACAGCCTCGCCCTGCACGGGAGGCTGCGACAGCTGCCCTGGGCCTGCGCGGTCATGGTGGGCGCGATGGTGCTGGTCGCGGTGCGGGCATCGGCAGCCGTCACCATCGGGGACGCGCTGTTCTTCCTGCTCAGTGCGGCGACCGCGGCCCTCGCGCTCGGTCTGGTGGTCCGCATCCGGCGCGCGCAGCTCGCGGGGCTGCGGGAGCGGGCGGCCCGCCTCGAAGTCGAACGCGACCAGCGCGGCCGGCTCGCCGTCGCGGCCGAACGGGCCCGGGTGGCCCGTGAGATGCACGACATCGTCGGTCACAACCTGGCCGTCATCATCACCCTCGCCGACGCGGGGGCCTACGCCACCGACGTCACTCCGGACCGGGGCCGGGAAGCCCTCCACCTGATCGGTGACACGGGTCGGCAGGCTCTCGGCGAACTCAGACGCGTGCTCGGCGTCCTGCGCGAGGCGTCGGACGGCCCGCGCAACGAACCGGAACTCAGCCCGCAGCCCGGCCTCACGGATCTCGAAGCGCTGTGCGAAGGGGTGCGTTCCGCGGGTCTGGAGGTCGTCTACCGGACCGTTGGCGACGTCGACGCCCTGGACAGTGGGGTACAGCTGGTGATCTACCGGATCATCCAAGAAGCCCTGACGAACGCACTCAAGCATGCCGGAGCCGACACCCAGGTGGACCTCGCGATCGTCATGAGAGAGACACATCTGACCATCACCGTTCAGGACACCGGACCAGGCGGTGACGGTCGCCGGGCCGACCCGGCGAACGAGGAAGGTCACGGTCTGGTGGGCATGCGGGAACGGGCGGCCCTCTACGGCGGGAGCCTCCGTGCCGGCCCCGCCGGCGAAGGATGGACCGTCGAGGCCGTCCTCGATCTCACGCCCCAAGGCGGTGCCCAGTGACGACCGTACTCATCGTGGACGACCATCCGCTGCAACGCTACGGCTTCCGCCTGCTCCTCGACTCGATGCCCGAGACGGACGTCGTCGGCGAGGCCGCGCACGGTGCGGAAGCGGTACGCAAGACCGCCGAGCTCCGCCCCGACGTCGTCCTCATGGACGTCCGCATGCCGGGCATGGACGGCATCGAGGCCACCCGGCGCATCACCGCCGCGGGCGACCGCTCCCGCGTCCTCGTGCTGACCACGTTCGACCTCGACGAATACGTCCACGCCGCCCTGCGCGCGGGAGCCAGCGGCTTCCTCCTCAAGGACGCCCGCCCCGACGAACTCCTCGCCGGCATCAGGGCCGTCGCCGACGGCGACGCCGTGATCGCACCCGCCCTCACCCGCCGCCTCCTGCACGAGTTCTCCCACCTCGTGCCGCCCCCTTCGGGTGACCCCGCCGAGAACCCGCGGCTCAGTACCCTCACCGAACGCGAACGGGAGATCCTCGTCGCCATCGGCAAGGGCTGGAACAACAGCGAGATCGCATCTCACTTCGTCGTGTCCGAGTCCACGGTGAAGACTCATGTCGGACGCGTCCTGGCCAAGATCGGCGCACGCGACCGCGTCCAGGCAGTGATCTTCGCCTACGACCAGGGCCTGGCCCGCCCGCAGTCGGAGTGAGCCGAGTCTGTCCAGGACAGTCCGGGGAAGCCGTGTTCGCGCAGGGGGCCGACCTGCCAACCGCGAGCCTGACAGGCGTCGAGGATGCGGGGAACCGCGCCGAGGGTGGCGCGCCAGGAGCCGGTGGCGGACGTGCAGTCCGAGTCGTGCAGCAGGATGGTGCCGCCGCCGCGCAGGTCCCGCAGGACGGTGTCCTGGACGGACCGCGGGGTGGCCCGCCTGCGCCAGTCCTCGCCCCAGCAGGTCCACAGGACCGGGGTCAGGCCGAGGCGGCGGCAGGCCAGATGGGCGGCCGTGGTCATCACCCCGTACGGCGGCCGGAACAGCGTCGGTGGCCTGCCGGTGGCGTCGGCCACGGCGTCACGGGCGCGGGCGAGGTCGTCGTAGGTGGCACGGGGGCCGCGGAGCGGCAGGGGGCGGTGGTGCCAGCCGTGGAGGGCGATCTCGTGCCCTTCGGCAGCCATTGCCTTCGCCAGCCCGGGTGAGCGGACCAGCATCGAGCCGAGCAGGAAGAAGGTGGCCCTTACCCCGCGCGCGTCGAGGAGGCGCAGGAAGTGCGGGGTGGAGAGGTGGTCGGGGCCGTCGTCGAAGGTGAGGGCGACGTGGTCGGGCCGGCCCTGCCCGGCCAGGCGGGGCATGGCCGTGTTGCGCAGCGGGCCGAGCGTGGAGATCCCGGGAACGGCGTTCAGGGCGGCGAGCGCGGGCAGTGCCACGGCCGAGGCGAGCGCGGTGGCACGGGCCAGGCGGGCCGGGGTCATCGTCCGTCTCCGTCCAGGTAGTGGGCGACGGCGCTGAAGCGGGCGGGCGTCTCGTTGTAGGCGTAGGCGAGCGGGGCGGCGACGCCCAGGGAGACCGTGGCCGTCACGGTGACGGCCGTCAGGGCGATCCGTCGTCTCCCGGGGAAGCGCTTCGGTGGGGTCGGTGTGCCCGGTGTGGGCTGTGGCCCGGTTCTGGCGGCGATGGCGGGTACCGGTCCGAGGTCTGAGCGGTGCAGGGCAAGCCCTGCCGCGCGCTGGTCCTCGCCGCGCGGGCCGTGCAGGAGCTCGCCCAGCACCGGGCCGAGGACTGCCGGGTCGCGGATCCAGGCCGCCAGGCCCGCCTCGTCGAGGGCGGCGGCGTTGGTGTGGCCGTGACCGGGGATGCAGCGGTAGCTGACCACCGGCAGCCCTGCGGCGAACGCCTCCAGTGAGGTCAGCCCGCCGGCGTTCTGGACCAGGACGTCACAGGCGTGCATCAGCCCCGGCATGTCGTCCACCCATCCGAAGGCGTGCTCGATACCGTCCCGGCGCAACTGCTCGGCGAGGGCCTGGTTGCGTCCGCACACCACCACGGGCACCGCGACGCCGGTCCCCCGTATCTCGGCGGCGGCCCGTCGTACCGGGCCGACCCCCCATGATCCGGCGACCAGCAGGGCCAGGGGCGCGCGCTCGGGCAGGGCGAACCGCTCGCGGGCGGCGGCCCGTTGTGCGGCGGTGGCGGGGGTGAAGCGCGGGTCGGTGACGGGGCCGGCGACGGTGACGGCGGCCGCGCCCTGCGCGTGGGCCTGGGCCGCCGGTACGGGGTGCACGGCCAGGTGGGCGTCGATGCCGGGGGCCACCCACAGGGCGTGGACGGAGAAGTCGGTCAGGTAGGTGAAGGCCGGCACCGTCAGCAGGCCGCGCCGGCGCAGCCCGCCGAGGACCTGGCTGGCTCCCGGGTAGGTGGAGACGACCGCGCAGGTGTCCGGCGCGAGCGCCCGCAGTGTGCGCCGCTCGGCGGCACGGAACAGGGCCCGCCACACCACCCCGGGTCGTGAGGGCCGGTCCGTCGCCGCGTACAGGCGCTGATAGCCCCCGGGCATCCAGGTCAGCATGCGGTGGTAGGTACCGCACAGCAGTCGGCCCGCCTGGGCGGGCAGCAGGTCGAGGAAGTCGTACCGGTCCACCCGGAATCCGTGTTCGGTGAGCCTCCGGGCCAGCCCTGCGGCCGCGCCGTCGTGTCCCGCGCCGACGCCGGCGGAAATGATCGCGATCCGTCCGGTGCCCGGGTCCTGCGGCGGTACGGCGGACGGCGAGGGCACCGGCTCCGGCGCCGGGTCGTCGCGGTAGGGCACGGTGGATCAGCCTCCTGACGGGATACGGGGCACGCCCGGGCATCCTCCGGGCCGGACGGCACCACGGGCAGGCCAAGGCGGCGCCTGCGCGCGAATCGGGGCCACGAACGGACCACGGTGGCGTCGAACACCGAAGCTACTACATGATGTAGAACTTAGGGAACGACCATCGGCGGCGAGGGGTTCGAGCATCACCGGGTTCGGCACCACCGGCGGGCGTCAGCGAACCTACTACAAGATGTAGGCACTGACGGGGGGAGACCAGAGGGGAGGGTCCGCCGACACCGCCAGGCCCACGGCCATCGCGGGCATGACACCGAGCACCCAGAGCGCAACGCCGCTTCCCACCCCCGGCGCACCCCACCCACCGAACGGCGGCCTCGGCGGAAAACCGCGGCAGGGCACATGGCGGCTCGACAACCCGCCACACGGCAGCCCGCCCCCGCCGACCGATCGCCTACAAGATGTAGTAGATTTACTCGGCAGCCATCTTCACACCACCGCAGTGTCACCCAGGCGCCATCGCGCAGGCGGGAGCCGTTCGGTTGCGCCGGCCCGAGCCACGTTGCCTCGTGCTCGTCCTGTCCTCCGTCGGCGTACCCCCACGGAAGGACGTCTCGCTATGACCGCGGCTGCCACCGCACGACTGGCATTCGACGGATCCGGCATCGACGGCTCGTTGTTCACCTCGGTCACCGGCTTCGCCCGCGCCACGCCATGGCTCAACACCCCGATGGAGGTGTGGACCAACTTCGGACTGGGCGTCTTCGCGATCCTCATGATCACGGGCTGGTGGAACGCTCGGCGCCGTGGCACACAGGCGATGGCCCTCGCGCTGGCCGCGCCCGTGGGCGTCGCGACCGCCTTCGCCGCGGCCGAGATCGTCAAAATGATCGTGGCCGAGGTACGGCCCTGCCGATCGATGCCGCACGCCTATCTCGTCGACGCCTGCCCCGCGCCCTCGGACTACGCCTTCCCCAGTGGGCACAGCGCGGTGGCCGCCGCCTCGGTGGCCGCGTTGTTCCTGCTGGACCGCCGACTGTGCGCGATTGCCGCCGTGTTCGCCGTGGTGGAGGGCTTCAGCCGGGTCTACGTCGGCGCTCACTACCCGCACGACGTGCTCGGTTCCGCGGTCATCGCGCTGCCCGTCGCCTTCCTCGTCAGCCTGGCGTCACGCCGCTGGGCCACCCCGGTGATCGGCTCCCTGAGTCATGGGGCACTGCGCCCGTTCCTGGCAGCGGCCATGCCCACCGTGGGCACGCAGACCGCTCGGTGACCTCGATGTCCGCCGGACAGCCGGCGGGGCAGGGCGTGCACTCGGCGGCCGGCTCTCCTGACCAGCCGTGATCCGGCCAGGTTCACCCTGTTGCTCCCGGCCTGCCCGGATGAGCGCCTGGGCAGCACTCCGGCGGCCGGGTGAGGGCACGTTCCGGACCGATCAGACCCGATCAGAAACGCCGCTCCCCGTGCTGCGCGTGGTCCGGGCCGACACAACCGGCGTCGTCCGCCCGATGCCCGTGGTCCGTCCGCGCCGTGGCGACGCCGGCGGTGTGTTCCGTGCACAGCGCCCACTGTGCGCCGTCAAGCATCCGGTCGCTGTCGGACGCCGCGTTGGCCAGGCTCGCGCAGCAGACGGCCAGCAACACACCGCCCGCCAGCAAGGGAAGGTTCCGGCGGGCGGGCGGCGGGGCCAGCAGAGCGCGCACCCGCTGCGGCACCACCCCGCCGGTCGCGGCCAGCGCCGCGGGACGGGACGCACCGGCGGAGGCCAGGGCGGCACGCCCGACGGCGTGGGCGACGACCCGGCGGTCACCGACACGCTCGGCGGCCTCCTCGTCGGCCCACCGCTCCAGGACGAAATCACCCGTGACCGTGACCGGGCGCAGCAGCGGGTTCAGGGCGGCGGTGAGCCGCCACAGAATCTGGAAGACATGGTGGCGCCCCCGCAGATGCGCCCGCTCGTGGGCGAGCAGTGCCTCACGCTCGTCGGCGTCGAGGCAGCACAGCATCCCCCGCGAGACCACGATCCGCCCCGGGGTGCCGGGCAGCGCGAAGGCCAGCGGGACGTCGTCGTCGACCACCGCCAGCTCCGTCCGCCCCGGCAGCTGGGCGCACTCCCGTCGCGCCCGGACCAGCTGGCGCATCTGTCGTACGACGGCCACGACCAGGGAGACGGCGCACGCGATCAGGGCCAGGGCGCTGCCGGCCGCCACAACCAGGTACACCGGGTCGTCGGCCCGCAGCGCCGCCACCGACCAGCGGCCCTCTTCCGCGATCTCCGGAATCTGTGCCACGCCGGAGAAGGCCAGCAGAGCGAGCGATCCCGCCCAGCCGACCGCCGTCACCACCGAGGCACAGGCCAGGGCCCAGGCCGCACGGCGTGGCGGCAGACGTCGCGCCACGGGGGCGGCGAGGACCGCGAGTGCGGCCGTGACAAGGAACGGGATGTAGACGCTGATCAGCACTGGTTCACCGCTTCCCGCGGGGGCGCTCGCTCTCGGCGGGCGGATCGCCGTGCCCGGACAGGATCTGGTGCAGCAGGTGCTCGTCCTGCTCGGACAGTTCCGAGACGAAGCGGGCCAGGACAGCCTCCCGGTCGGAGCCGCCCGCCAGCAGGGAGTGCATGCGCTGGGCGGTGTGGGACGCCTCGTCGCGAGCCGGTTCGTAGGCGTAGCCACGGCCCTCGCGGTGCCGCACGAGCATGCCCTTGTCGTGCAGCCGGGACAGGATGGTCAGGACGGTCGTATAGGCGAGGTCGCCCGGCAGCTGTTCGCGGACCTCGCGTGCGGTCTGCGGACCGGGGGCGGCCCAGAGCGCGGCGAGCACATCGCTCTCCAGCTCGCCTCGCGCCCGCCTTCCGGATGCTTCGCCGGCTTCCTGGCCGTCTCGATCTGTCACCGTCCGCCTTCCCTCACCGTCGTGGCGTACAGCGTACCCGGACACCCCTACGAGTTGTAGGAGGTGCCTTCCGGGCCAACGCGCTGCGCCCGGCGCACCTCAGGCGGCTTGGGCGCCGGACGCGTCCCGGCCGGAGACGGCGAGGTAGCCGACGAAGCAGACGATGGCGGCCGTCCAGGCGAGGGTCACCGGTGCCAGTCCGAGCCCGAGGCCGCCGCGGGTGTGACCGAGCGCCATCCAGTCGGCGAGGGAAGCGCCGAGGGGGCGGGTGATGACATACGCCGTCCAGAAGGCGGGCACCGCCTTCAAAGCGCCGAAGCGGTGGGCAACCGCGGGAAGGCAGATCGCGACAGCGAAGAGGGCGACCGAGCCGAGGTAGCCGAATCCGACGGTCGCGGTGAGGTCACCGGCGGCGGTACCGAGGGCGAAGGTGGCCAGGACCGCGGCCCAGTAGAAGACCTCACGGCTTCGGGTGTTGACGCTGTGGATGGACAGGGTGCGCTCGACGGCGTACCAGAGGGCGAAGACCGCGGCCAGCGTGACGAGGAAGAGCGGCGTGGACACGGTGTAGGGCACGCCGAGACCGACGTGCAGCACGTCGGCGGCCATCGTGCCGAAGACGCTGACCATGACGACGGCGGTCCAGTACACCCAGGCGATGTACCGACGGACCGCGAACTGCACGCCCAGGGAGACCACCAGAGCGAGACCACCGAGCCCCACCGCCGGCACCGGGCCCAGCATCCGGGCCAGCAGGTCGGATGCGGTCTCGCCCATCCCGGTGGTGAGCACTTTGATGATCCAGAAGTAGACGGTCACTTCCGGCACCTTGTTCGCCATGGTGCGCAGGGGGGCGAGGGGACGGTCGTCGAGGAGACGCTCTGTGGTCATGGCCCGCACGATGGCACGATCAACTCCCGGTGCCACAGATGCCTTTGCCATTGTTTTGGATCTTCTGGTGCATGAGTTTCACAACGGCGCCGCCAACCTGACAGCAACCTGAACGCCTCTGCAAAGTCCCTGGTCAGGACGGTTGAGCGGTGATACGAAGGGATTTTCACACGAGTACTACATCATGTAGAGGTAGGCGTACGGTGAGAGCGCCACGGGAATCAGGATCACCTTCCGGCCTACGGCGACGGGCCCCCGAGGCGGCTGCCGGAACGAACACCCCCGATGGGCGTCTAGAGTTTCGGACGACAGTGTCTACAGGGCTGTAGTCATTTGATCATTCGCACGAAACCGTCCGCCCCGAAAGGACCCTGCACATGACCGAACCGATCCCAGTGGCGTCCCAGCTGGCCGTGAACGTGCTCGACGCCCATTCGCTGCTGGCGGCCTTCGGCGTGCTGGGCGTCGCGGCGGTGATGTTCGCCGAGACGGGACTGCTGATCGGGTTCTTCCTGCCGGGCGACTCCCTGCTGTTCACCGCCGGCCTGCTGTGCACCGGGTCGGCGGAGGGGAGTCTGCACCTGTCGCTGGGGCCCCTGCTCGTGGCGGCGGCCGCAGGCGCGCTGGCCGGAGCCCAGTGCGGATACCTGCTCGGCCGGAAGGCCGGCGGAGCCCTGTTGGCACGCAGCCGCTCCCGGCGTCTGCACGAAGGAGTGAAACACGCCGAGGAACTCCTCGAGCGGTACGGGTACGCGAAGGCCATTGTCCTGGCCCGGTTCGTGCCGGTGGTGCGAACGGTCCTCAATCCGATGGCAGGCGCGCTGGAGGTGCCGGTGCGGACCTTCACCCTGTGGCAGGTCGTCGGCGGCCTCCTGTGGAGCGTGGGCCTCACCCTCGCGGGGTACGCGCTCGGCTCCTCGATCCCGAACGTCGACCACTACCTTCTGCCGCTGGTGGCGCTGATCGTGGTGGTCTCCCTGCTCCCCCTTGTCGCCGAGGTGTACCGAGGACGCCGGGCCGCAAGGTCCACGGAGGAGCGCGGGTGACGGCACGCCGGCCGCACGCGGCGTCCGGCTCCGGCCCGGCCCCTAGGGCCGACGACCCTACGGAGGACCATGCGGCACAAGATCCTGGTCGTTGAGGACGATCACGCCCTGCGGGACGTGCTGCGGCGCGGCCTGGCCGACGAGGGTTTCGAGCCCGTGCCGGCCACCGACGGAGCCACTGCCCTGCGGCTGGCCGCCGACGGCATCGCCGCGGTCGTCCTGGACGTCGGACTGCCCGACGCGGACGGCCGGGACGTGTGCCAGGCGCTGCGCGGCAACGGCTTCAGCGCGCCGGTCATCTTCCTGACGGCTCGTCATCACCTCACCGACCGGCTGTCCGGGTTCTCGGCGGGCGGCGACGACTACCTGCCCAAGCCGTTCCATCTCGCCGAACTGGTCGCCCGACTGCGGGTCGCGCTCAAGCGCTCCGCGCCCGCGCCCGCGGCCGTGGCCACCGCCGGCGACCTGGTCCTGGACGCGACGCGGCACAGCATGCGGGTCGGCGACGTCCACATCGACCTGTCCCCGACGGAATTCCGGCTGCTCGCCCCGCTCGTGGCCGCGGGCGGCTCCATCGTGAGCCGCCGCGACCTGGTCAGAGCCGCCTGGCCGGACGGAGCCCAGGTCAGCGACAACACCCTGGACCAGTACCTGAGCCGGCTGCGCCGCAAGCTGCGCGAGGCGGGCAGCGACCGGAGCCTGCGCACAGCACGGGGAATCGGGCACCGGCTGTCATGATCCGTCTTCCGTGCCGCCTGGCGCCCCGTACTCTGCGCGGACGGCTCTCGTTCGTGGCCCTGACCACCGCCGCACTGCTGATGGCCGTGCTGACGGTGGTGTTCAACGTGATGGTGGAACGGCATCTGCAGCACCAGGCGGACGACGAGTTGCGCAACCGTGCGGCCGCCGTCGCCACCACCGTGGACACCAGCCACCAGCGGGTGCGGGTCGTCGAGACCGTCAACGACGGTCTCCTCGACGCGAACGTCTGGATCTACGCCGGAGCGCACCTGCTGGAGAAGCCGCCGTCGGCCGCGTCCGACGGCACACTGACCCGGGCCGCCGGCCGGCTCGCCGGGCGAGGTCACGCACTCTGCACGACCGTCGAAGCGGAGAACCCGCACCTGGTCCGCATGTGTTCCCGGCCCGTGTCCGGTCACCCGGACTCCGCCACCGTGGTCACGGCCGTGGATCTGGCCCCGTACCGCGGTTCGGCCGACACCTTGTTGCTGGGTTCCCTGGCCCTGGACGTGGTCATGCTCGCGTGCACGTACGCGTTGACCCGCCTGGCCGTCGGGCGGGCCCTGCGCCCGGTACGCACCATGACCGACCAGGCCACCGAGTGGAGCGCCGCCGGCTCCGACGAACGCTTCGGCGCCACGGACCACCCGGCCGAACTCGCCCGCCTGGGCGCCTCGCTGGACGCGCTCCTGGACCGCATCCGTACCGTGCTGCGGCACGAACGACAGCTGACCGGGGAACTGTCGCACGAGCTGCGCACCCCGCTCACCCGGATCATCGTCGAGCTCGACTGGTGGCGGACCCGGCCACGCTCCGCCGCCGAGACCCACGCCACGCACGAGGTGATCGCCGAGGCCGCCCAGGACATGCGCACCATCTGCGACACCCTGCTGAGCGACGCCCGCGAGAGTGCGCTGAGCGCCGCCACGACCCCCGGCGCCACAGCCGTCGCCCCGGTCCTGAGGCGGATGGTCGACAGCCTCGGTGCCCAGGAGCGGGTGAAGGCCGTGGTCGAGGTCACGGATCCGGCGCTGGAGGCAGGTGTCACCCGCGCTCTCCTCGAACGCATCGTCAGCCCGCTGCTGGCCAACGCGGTCCGCTACGCCCGCGCCACGGTGACCGTGACCGCGTGCCAGGTGCCGGGCGGCGTACGGGTCAGCGTCGCCGACGACGGTCCCGGGGTGCCCGAGGCGTTCGTGGGCGAGCTCTTCCAGCCCGGCCGCCGCGGCGATCCCGACGACGGGCACGACGGCGCGGGCCTCGGGCTGCCGCTCGCGCGGCGCCTGGCCCGTGCCGTCGGCGGTGAGGTGTCCCACGATCCCGTGTACACGTCTGGAGCACGTTTCCTGGCCGACCTGCCCGCGGGGTGACCGGGCACCGCCCCCGTACGGTGCCGACGACGCACGCCCGCCCGAGGGCCCGTCGGCCCTGCCGTATCGTCGGCTACGCGGTGGCCGCCCTGCGCTCCCGGACCTGCGCCCAGGCCATGAGGCCGAGCAGCATGGCCAGCAGGACGGCCGAGGAGCCGGCGGTACCGAGGTTCAGACCGCCCTTGGCGACCGGCTTGGTCAGGAAGTCGCCCCCGGTCGCGCCGAGCGGGCGGGTGAGGACGAACGCGATCCAGAAAAGCAGGACGTTCGGCACCGCCGGCACCTTCGTCAGTACGGCCAGGACGGCGAGCGCCCCGGTCACCAGCAGCGCGCCGCCCGCGTAGCCGAGGCCGGAACTGTCGGAGAGGAAGTCGCCCATGGAGGTGCCGAGGGTGTTGGAGACGAGGATCGCCGACCAGAACAGGGCCTCGCCGCGGAAGGTGACGATGTCACGGATCTGGAAGGTCATCCCGCTCAGCCGCCAGAGCGCGAAGACGACCAGCAGGATCGAGATGAGGATCGCCGCGCCGGCCGGGTAGCCGAGGCCGAGGCCCTGCGGTCCCCAGCCGAGTGAAGTGGCTCCGCTCGACAGGTACTTGGCGCTGGCGTCGCGGTTCATGAAGTCGGACATGGTGGTACCGGCCATGCTGGTCGTCAGGATGACCGTCCAGTAGAAGAACGGGTTGTAGCGGTGGGAGCGGAGCTGGACGACGAGCGTCACCACGAAGATCAGGAACAGCGCGATCGTGGTGAGGAAGTAACCGAGCTTCAGGGTCTGCGCGAAGAGGTCCCCGGCGGTCTCGCCCAGCGTCGTCGCCGCGATCTTCATGATCCAGAAGGCGAGGGTGACTTCGGGCAGTTTCTTCATCACCGATGTCCTCGTGCTCGCGGCGTCGAGGTCGGTGAGGGCTTCCGGCTGCTGCAAGGTGGGGGGCTCCTTGTGTGGTCGTACGACAGGGCGCGCGCCCCGCGATGGGGGGTGCGCGCCCTGCCGATGGGCGCCGCGACGGCGCGATCGCCACCGCCGACCCTGGCAGCGTCAGCCTGAACAGTGCCTGAATGCCCGTCACATGCCTGGTCAGACCGCGTGGCGTGCGGTCTGCCGCGGCTGCGCCACGTCCTTCCGGGTCACCGCCGGATACACGTGCAGCCCGCTGAGGGCAGTCGAGGCGTTCGCAGACGCGGCAGCCCATGCCGATGGGGGGCGGCGGAGGGGCTTCAGGTCGAGGCCGTCGGAGTAGACGGGGCGGTAGGCGTGGCGGATCTCGCGGTACGAGGCTCCGGAACCCGTCTCGGGCTCCGGAGCCTGACGCAGACGCCCACCGCCGGATCAGCGGTCGGCGGTGTCGGCGCTCACGGCGTCCAGGACGTCCTGGTGCGCGAGCGGCTGGGCCTCGTACGTGATGCGGATGACGCCGTCGGTGTGGCGTTCGGTGCGGGCGCGGACGCCGAAGACGTCCGCGAGGATCCGTGGCGTCAGCACATCCAGGACCGGTCCCGCCGCGACCACGGACCCTTCGTGCAGCACGGCCAGGTGGTCGCAGAGGCGGGCGGCCAGGTCGAGGTCGTGCAGGACGGCGAGGGTGGTGATCCCGGTGGCCCGGATGAGGTCCAGCAGCTCGAACCGGGCGCGGATGTCGAGGTGGTTGGTGAGTTCGTCCAGGACCAGGATCCGGGGGTTCTGGGCCAACGCGCGTGCCAGCAGCACGCGTTGGCGTTCGCCGCCGGACAGGGAGGCGTAGTCGCGGTCCGCGAAGGGCCGTACGCCGCAGCGGTCGACGGCGTCCGTCACGGCCCGGTGGTCCTCGGCGCCGTCGCGGCCCAGCAGGCCGTGGTGGGGGGCGCGGCCGAGGGCGACGATCTCGGTGACGGTCAGGCCGGTGGTGTTGCCGCCCGCGTCCTGGAGGACGGCGGCGGTACGGCGGGCGGCGGCCCGGGGGGACAGTGCCCAGACGTCGTCGTCGCCGACCCGGACGGCGCCGTCCGCCGGGCGCAGCGAGCGGTAGACGGCGCGCAGCAGGGTGCTCTTGCCGCTGCCGTTGGGGCCGACGAGGCCGACGATGTCGCCCTTGCCGGCTTCGAGGCTCACGTCGCGCAGGATCGGGGTGCGGTCCAGGGTGATGTGGAGCTGGTCGACGGTCAGTTTCATGCGGTCAGTCCAGACCCTTGTTGCGGCGCAGCAGCCACAGGAAGAACGGGGCGCCGAGGAGGGCGGTGAGGATGCCCAGTGGGAGTTCGTTGGGGCGGTCGAGGGTGCGGGAGAGCAGGTCGACGAGGACCAGGTAGACGGCGCCGAGCAGCGCGGTCATGGGCAGCAGGCGACGGTGGTCGGCGCCGGTGGTGAGGCGCACCAGGTGCGGGATCATCAGGCCGACGAAGCCGATGCTGCCGGCGACGGCGATGACGGTGCCGGTCAGCAGTGCGCTGAGAACGAGGAGGACGGCCCGCAGCCGGTTGACGTCGACGCCGAGGGCGGTGGCGGACTCGTCGCCGGCGAGCAGGACGTTGAGGCGCCGACCGAAGAGGGACAGGAGCGTGGTCGTGACCAGCACCACCACCGCGACCGTGGGGAGCTGGTCCCACTGGGCGCCGGCGACGCTGCCCAGCATCCAGAACATCACCGTCCGCAACTCGGTGGGGGTGGCCTGGAGTTGGACGAAGCTGGTGGCCGAGAGGAAGACGTATCCGACCGCGACGCCCGCGAGCACCAGCCGGGTCGGGGCCATCCGTCCCTTCCGCTGCCCGAGTGCGAAGACCAGCGCACCGGCGGCGACGGCACCGAGGAAGGCCGCCGCCGACACGCCGAGCCCGGCGAGCGCGGCGCCCCCGCCCAGGGTGATGACGAGGACGGCGCCGAGGGTGGCGCCGTAGGAGAAGCCCAGCACGATGGGGTCGGCGAGCGGGTTGGACACCACGGTCTGGAGCACCGCGCCGGACACGGCGAGGCCCGCGCCGACCAGGGCCGCCAGGACCACCCGCGGGGTGCGGAAGTTCCAGACGATCTGGTCGAGCGCGAGGTCGGAGGGCGCCGGTCCCGCCCCGGTGACGTGATGCAGGACGATCCGCCACACGTCACCGACCGGGACGTCGACGGCGCCGATGCTGATCGCCACGATCATCGTGGCGGCCAGCGCGACCGGCAGGAACGTGAACGCCAACGGGACCCTCAGACGGCTCAGAAGGCTTCCGGGTGCAGCACCTTGGCGATCTTCTGTACCGCCAGGTCGTTGCTGGGGCCGAGGTACATCGAGTCGGACAGCGTCACGTACGCGTTGTTCTTGGCGGCCGGCCACTGGGGGAACTCCTTCAGCAGTTTCTTGGCGTACGCCGCCGGGTTCGGGTCGTTGTAGGCGATGACGACGAGCGCGTCGACGTCGGTGGCGGCCACCTTCTCCTTGCTCAGGTCGGCGAAGGACGTCTTGGAGGCGTTCTCGAAGGCGTTGGCGCCGCCTGCCTTGGCGAGGATGTCGTTGTAGATGCCCTTGGCGACGACCGAGCTGAAGTCGTTGCCACCCATGGACATGTTGGAGAAGAGCACCATGACCTTGGGCTTCTTCTCCCCCTTCACCTTGTCGGTGACGGCCGCGATGTTCTTCTCGGAGGCGGCGATCAGCTTCTCGGCCTGGTCGCTGACGTTGAAGACCTTGCCCATGTCGCGCAGCAGCTGGTAGCTGTCGGCGATGGTCATCTTGGAGGTGTCCTGGTCGCAGCCCTGCGGGGAGACGTAGGTGTTGGCGCCGACCTCCCCCAGCTGGTCGCGGGTGGCGAAGCCGTTCTTCTCGGCGAAGCCGTACGACGTCGTGGACAGCACCAGGTCCGGGCGGAGGCCGAGCATGGTCTCGCGGGGGACGTCGTAGGCGTCGTTGAGCTTGACGTTCCCGGTGGGCAGCTTCTTGATCGCGGCGGCCCGGCCCGCGACCTCGGAGGCGCCGTAGCTCTGCTCGTTGGCGACGATCCGGTCCCCCTGACCGAGGGCGAGGAGCGTGGAGACCTCGGCGACCGAGGCACCGTTCATGACGACGACCCGGTTGGGCGCCTTCTTGAACGTCTCCTTCTGGCCGCAGTTGTCCAGGGTCACCGGATAGCCGGTCTTGGAGGCCGCGACCTCGGCCGTGTCGTCGCTCGCCTTGTCGTCGGACGAGGCGCCGCATGCCGCCGTGAGCAGGCAGAGGGCTGCGGCCAGGGCGGTGGCGGCCGGCCGGTTGATCGACATGCGGACTCCTATGCGTGCGTGCACGGTGTGCTGACGGTCTGAGGGGTTCTGATGCAGTAGTCGGGGCGCGACGGTCGCGAGTTCCCGGCAAGTCCCCCTCATTTGGCGGGGGTTGCCGGTTGCGAGTGCTGCCGTCGGGCCGGGTCGGGCAGCAGGCCCGTGGTCACGCAGTGGTCCAGGTGGCGGCGGACCAGGTCGCGGCCGACGGACGGGCGGGTGATGCCGCTGCCCGCCAACCCGGCACGGACGTGGTCGGCTTGGACGTGGCCGAGGCGCAGGTCGGTGGCGGTGGCCTGCTCGGCGGAGTCGAAGAAGGCGAGCGTGGTGGCGGCGGTGTCGGCCGAGCCGGGCAGCTGCTCCCGCCAGCGCGCCAGCGGCAGACGCCGTATCGGATAGCCATACTCCGCCACCCAGTCGTAGACGTCGGCGAGCCGCACCCGTGGCAGGGTCGCGTGGTTGAAGACCGGGCCGCCGACGGCGGTCGCGGCCGGGGTGAGGGAGAGATGGACGAGGGACCGGGCGGCGAAGTCCACCGGTGTCCACACCTCGTCGTCGAACAGCTCGGGGACGATACCCGCCGGGATGCCCGCCCGCAGCACGCTCCACAGGAAGTCGTGCTCGTTGACGTACCCGGTGCCGGACGGTCCGACCACCCGCCCCAGGCGGTGCACGGTGACCGGCAGCCCGCGCTCGGCCGCCTGTTCCAGCAGGCGTTCGGAGGCCCACTTGGACTGCTGGTAGCCGTACCGCAGCCCGTCGTGGGGCGGCAGGAACACCTCCGGAATCTCGGGGCTGCGGCTCGCGGGCGGGGCCACGGACAGGGTGGAGACGTAGTGGAGCGGGGTCGTGCGTACGGCGGCCAGGCGCAGCAGTTGCCGGGTGGACTCGGTGTTGGCGGCGCGCAGGGAGGCGTAGTCGCGCAGGATGCTGACCGTCGCGGCGTTGTGGAAGATCGCGTCACAGGTCGCGGCGAGGTCGCCGAGCGCGTCCCGGGGCAGGCCGAGGTGCGGGCGGGCGAGGTCCGAGGGGAGTGCGGTGACGCGGGACCGGGACCGTTCGTCCAGGGTGATGCCGTGCCGGGCGAGGGCGGTTTCGATGCGGGCGGTGGCGTCGGGGGCGGTGTCGGCCCGGACCGTGCAGACGATCTCGGCCGCCGTGCCGGCGAGAAGTTCGGCCAGCAGATGGGCGCCTACGAAGCCGGTCGCGCCGGTGAGGAGGATGCGGCGGGGGGTGTGGTGCGGGGGGCGGTCGATGCCGGGGCGGATGCCTGGGTCGAGGACGGTGTCGGCGAGGAGGGTCGCGGGGAGTCCGGACGGTCGGGTGAGCGGCTGGGCGCCGTCGCTGTCACTGTCGCTGTCGCTGTCGCTGTCGCCTGCGGTCTCGGTGAGGAAGCGGGCGAGTGCGGCGGCCGTGGGGTGCTGGAAGAGCCAGGCGACCTTGACGTTCCGGCCGAGTTCGACGCCGAGCCGGTTGGCGGCCTGGATGGCCTGGAGGGACTGGGCGCCCAGGTCGAACACGTCATCGTCCACGGCGACGGTGGCGGTGCCGAGGAGTTGCTGCCAGGTGCTGGTGATGGTCCGTTCCAGGGGGCTGACGGCAGCGGGGAGCCCCGGCTCGGAGGGAGCGGTGGATGCCACCCCGAGTTCGGAGAGGGCGGTCCGGTCGATCTTTCCGGAGGCGGTGCGGGGCAGCCGGTCCAGGCATTCGACGGCGGAGGGGATCACCGCGGTCGGCAGCATCGCCCGCAGGTGCTCCCTGACCTCGGACGGCCCAATATCGTCCGCGACCAGGTGGGCGACCAGTCGCCGGGTGCCGTCGCCGAGCGTCTGGCCGACGACGGCGGCCTCCCGGATCCCGGGGTGGGTGAGCAACGCGCTCTCGACCTCGGCGGGCTGGACACGATGGCCGCTGATCTTGAACTCGTCGTCCGCCCGGCCGACGAAGCGTAGTTGCCCGTCCTCGCCGAGGCGGACCAGGTCGCCGGTGCGGTAGGTGCGGGGGCTCCCCGGCAGCGCGGCCAGCGGGCCGAAGCGGGCGTTGTCCGGTGTCCCACCCCGGTAGCCGTGCGCGAGGGCGTCGCCCAGCAGGTACAGCTCGCCGTCGAGCACGGCGGCCCGGGTGCCGGGCAGTGGCCGGCCGATGGGGACGTCGCCCGGAAGGAGGGCGGGATCGTGCAGGTCGGCGACGGTGGCGACCACCGTCGCCTCGGTGGGGCCGTAGGTGTTGAGCAGCGCGACCGAGGTGCCGACCGCCTTCCGCCAGCGGCCGACCCGTTCGGGCAGCGCCGCCTCGCCGCCGATGACGACGGTCCGCACGCACGGCGGAAGGGCGGCGGCGCCGGTGGAGACCGCATACGCCATCTCGTGCCAGTAGGCGGTGGGCAGGTCCAGCACGGTCACCCGCAGGCGGGCGCACTCGTCCAGGAACCGGGGCACCGAGTCGGTCATGTCGTCGGCGCGGATCACCAGCGTGGCGCCGGTGCACAGGGTCAGGAAGACCTCCTCCACGCTGGTGTCGAAGTGGAGAGGGGCGAACTGGAGAACACGGTCGTCGGGGCGCAGCCCGTAGCGGTGCGAGGCGCCCGCGACGAAGTGCGCCAGCGCCGCGTGACCGATCTCGACGCCCTTGGGACGGCCGGTGGAACCCGAGGTGTGCAGCACGTACGCCAGGTCGGCCGGGCAGGGCCCCGATGGTGCACGCACGTCGGCGGTCATCGACTGGTCCAGAAGGAGGACCGTGTGGTCCGGGAAGGCGGGCGCGTGGTCCTTGGTCGTCACCACGAGCGCGGGAGCGGCGTCGGCCAGGAGCTGGGCCGTACGGTCGGCGGGGGCCTTCGGGTCGAGCGGGCAGTAGGCGGCGCCGGACAGCAGCACGCCCAGGACGGCGGTGACGGCGTCGGCGCCACGGGGCAGGGCCACCGCGACCACGTCACCCCGGCCGGCTCCCCGGGCGGCCACGCCCCCGGCGATGTCCCGTGCCGCGCCGAAGAGTTCGGCATAGGTGAGACCGCGGTCACCGTCCTCCACCGCGACGGCCCTGCCCCGGCGGGCGGCGTGACCGGCGATCAGGCTCAGCACCGGCCGGGCGGGCGCGGGCAGCGGGCCGCCGTCCAGAACCGACGCGGAAGGCACGGCGGGGATGGTGCTGCCCGCTATTTCTCTCAACCGCCGGTCGGGGGCCGTGACCGCCTCGGCCAGCAGGTTCAGCAGGCCCTCCTGGAAGCCCGCCACCTCACCCTCCGTGTACAGGTCCGGGTTGGCGTCCAGGGCGAGGCGCAGGCCCGTGCCGTCCGAGCGGTCGTAGACGTTGAGGGCCAGGTCGTCCACGGGCCCCGCCGACACGTTGTGGACGGTGCTGCGGTGTCCGGCGAACCGCAGGTCGTACGCGAACGGCATGATGTTCACGCCGGGTCCCGAGAGCCGCCGTTGGCCGCCCACCAGCCGCAGGTCGCGGCGCAGTCGCTCGTAGCGGAAGCGCTGGTGGGGCAGTCCGGCGCGCAGTTCGCGGGAGACGCGGACCGCGAGGTCGCGCAGGCTGTCGTCGGCGGTGACGGCGACGCGCAGGGGCAGGATGTTGCGGACCATGGCGGGCACGCGCAGGGAGACCGAGCCGAGGCGGCCCATCGCGGGCAGGCTCAGGACGGGTTCCGGTGCGCCGGTGACCCGGTGCAGGTGGGCGGCGGTCACCGCGAGCACCACCTCCGACCACGTCACCGACAGCTCACGGGCGACCCTGCGGAGGGTGTCCGCCTCGGCCGGTGCGAGGTCCGTGACGTGGCGGTGGAAGGTACGGGCGGGCAGGGCCGATCGCCCGGCCGGGGTGGCGACGGGCGGGCGGTCGGCGAAGCGGTCCGTCCAGTAGGCGCGGTCCTTGGCATGGCGGGCGGACTCGCGGTAGGCGCGTTCCTCGGCGCGGACCGACTCCAGGGTGCCGAAGCCGCTGCCGGGGACGGGTTCGCCGGTCATGAGGGCGGTGTAGACCTGGGCGACGCGCCGGGCCACGAGGGAGAGCCCGAAGCCGTCGAGGGCGATGTGGTGGACGCGGTGGTACCAGAGGTACTCGTCCTCGGCGGTGCGCAGCAGGGCGTGGCCGAAGACCGGGCCCCGGGTGAGGTCGACGGGACAGGCCATGTCCTGGTCCATCCAGGCCAGGGCGGCGGCGTTCGGGTCGGGACCGGCGGTGAGGTCGGCGATGTGGGTGTGCCAGTCACCGGCCGGGGTGTCGAACTGCCAGGGGTGCCCGGCGTCGTCGGCGACGAAGGTCGCGTTCAGCGCCTCGGTCTCCGCGACGACGTGGTGCAGGGCCGCGTCGAAGACGGCCGTGTCGACCGGACCGTGAACGCGCACGTATTCGGCGGTGTTGTAGGCGGGGCTGTCCACGTCGAGCTGCTGGCCGGTCCAGATGCCCTCCTGGGCGGCCAGCAGGGGGTGGCGGTCAGGCGTCGGCATGGTCCGCTCCCCGCTGGCGTGTGGTGAGCAGTTCCCACCACTGGGCGAAGGTGGTGCGCTCGGCGAGTTCGACGAACGTCACGTCCACGCCGGCGGCCTGCCAGCGCTCCAGCAGCGTGACGATGCGCAGGGAGTCCAGCCCCGCGTCCAACGGGCTTTCCTCCAGGTCGACTTCGTCGGCCGACAGGAAAAGACACTCCGCGAGCTCCGCGCGGAAGCTGTCCAGAGTGAGAGAGGGATCGGGCACGGGTTCTCCCTACGACCGTGTCGGCGGGCTCAGTTGACCTTGCGCGCGGAGTCGCTCCAGAAGCGGTCGCGCAGTTCACGGCGGAGGATCTTGCCGCTGGGGTTGCGCGGTACGTGGTCGATGACCTCGTACCGCGAGGGCAGTTTGAAGGCCGCCAGCCGCGGCACGAGGAAGGTGTGCAGGTCCCGGGAGCTGGGCTGTTGCTGTCCTGGCACGGGGACCACGAAGGCGTGCACCCGTTCGCCCCAGCGCTCGTCGGGGGCGCCGACCACCACGGCCTCGGCGACCTGGGGATGGCTCTCCAGGACTTTCTCGATCTCGGCGGGGTAGACGTTCTCGCCGGCGACGAGGATGGCGTCCTTGATGCGGTCGCGGATGAAGACGTAACCGTCCTCGTCGACGTATCCGGCGTCGCCGGTGTGGATCCAGCCGTCGACGAGGGTCTCGGCGGTCCTGTCGGGCAGGCCCCAGTACTCGACCATGCGGGCGGGGGTGTGCAGGCAGACCTCCCCCACCCAGCCCGGGGGCAGCTCCCCGCCCTGTTCGTCGATGACCTTGGCCCGGACACCCGGGTAGGGGTGCCCGGCCGCCTGCATCAGCGGTCCGCCGGGGACGTGGGCGGCAGGGGGCAGGCAGACGGCGGTGTTGCCGGTCTCGGTCAGGCCGTAGATCTGGGCGAACTCGCAGTCCAGGACGGCGAGGCTCTCCTCCAGCAGGGCCTCGGAGATCGGGGAGCCGCCGTACACGGTCTTGCGCAGGGTGGTGAAGTCGGCGGCGGTGACGCCGGGTTCGGTGAGCATCATGCGGAGCATGGCCGGGACCACGCAGGCGGTGGTGACGCCGAGGTCGCGGATGAGGTCGACGGCCTGCCGGGCGGCGAAGGCACGCATCGCCACGACCGTCGTACCGGCGTTGAAGTTCTGGGTGGCCCACCACAGCCCACCGACGTGGAAGCCGGGGATGCCGACGAGCGCGATGTCGCCCGCCCGCCAGTCGATCCACTCCAGCCCCTCGGCCGCCAGGGCGTCACGGATCGCGAAGAAGCTGCGGTGGGCGAGCACCACGCCCTTGGGCAGGCCGGTGGTACCGCTGGTGTAGAGCTGGGCGACCGGGGTGTCGGGGGTGGCCTCGAACTCCGTGTCGGCGTCTGGGTGTTCAGCCCGCCACTCCAGGATCGAGCCGAGGCTGACGACCGTCTCGGGCGGCGCGGTCGGCATGCCGTCGGCGATCGGGGCGAACTCGTCCTCCAGGAACAGCAGCCGGGTGCCGGAGTCCTGGAGGATGTGGCTGACCTCGGGCGCGGTGAGCCGCCAGTTGACGGGGACCAGGACGGTGCCGGTCTTGGCGCAGGCGAAGAGGACCTCGTAGTAGTGCTCGGACTCCTTGCCCAGGTAGGCCACCCGGTCGCCCTCGGTGAGGCCGGCGGCGCGCAGGGCGTGGGCGAGGCGGTTGCTCGCGCTGTGCAGGTCCGCGTAGGTCAGGGTGCGGCCCTCGCAGAGTACGGCGGGGGCGGCGGGCTGACGGTCGGCGTGGAAGCAGGCGGTCTGGACGAGGGTGGTGAGTTCGGGGTGGTGCAGCCTGTGCGGCACCGGCTGCGTTCTTGTCTCCATGAGAGTTCTCCCTGTCTTCGGGGCATCGGCGGAGCATCGGCGTGCGGGTCAGGGGATGTTGACGAACGCGAGGGTCGCCTCGCCGTCGCACCGGCCGCCGTCGCCGTCCCAGTAGCGGTACGACGTCTGCGCGTGGAGGAAGGGGCTGCCGCCGCCGGGGGTCCGCCGGGTGACGGAGTGGAACTCCATCTCGCCGGAGAAGGCACGGGGGTCCACGGGGCGGCGGAAGTTGCCGGCGAACCGGGTGATGAGGATGTCGGGGAGCTGGTGGCGCCAGAAGTCGGCCGGCGTCCAGCTCTCGAACCCGGTCAGGAGCCCTTCCTGCACGGACTTGGCGACCAGGTAGTACATCATCTGGTTGTAGGCGATGTTGACCTCGACCGAGTTCAGGTGGCCGGTGTCGTCGATGTAGCAGGACTCCGGGATCGCGAACTCGCAGCGGGCGGCGGCGAGTCCGGCATCGGCGGTGACGTGGGCGGATCTCAGGTACTTGCAGTTGTCCTTGTAGGGCACCAGGACGCGGGCCAGCAGTTCCCCGTCGGTGGCGTACGAGCGCTGCGGCGGGGCCTCGGAGCGGTCGGCGGCGGGCGCGGTCACGCGGCCGGTATCCCGTCGTGCAGTTTGCGCTCGTCGTGGACGGTGACGCGGTAGGAGACCGTCGGCTCGGGCGTCGTGGTGTGCCGGGCGCGGTGGATGAGGCTGCGGTTGTCCCAGACCAGCAGGTCGCCCTGCTCGAAGCTCTGGAGGTGGATGTTGCCGTGCTCGAAGGTCTCGTCGAGCTGTCCGGTGGCCTCGAAGAGCCGCTTGAGCAGCTCTTCGTCGAGCGGGTTGCCGTCCCCGTCCTCGATGCCGACGGTGAAGCCCTCGCTGAGGTAGAGGACGGTCTCGCCGGTCATGGGGTGGGTGAAGGTGGTGGGCTGGACGACGGGCGGGGTCTTGGTCTCGACCTCGTCGATGACCTCGGAGATGGGGCGGTACACGTCGTGCGGGCGGATCTTGAAGTACTTGCGCACGGAGTGCCTGCACCGGGTGCCGGCGATCTCCTTCTTCAGCTCCCCGGGCAACTCCTCGTACGCCCGGCCCATGTCGATGAAGTAGGTGCCGCGGTTCTTCTCCGGGACGACCTGCGGATGGATCAGGGTGATGCCGAAGGGGTCCGGCATGAACTGGTAGTCGGCGTGCCAGAACTTGCCGGTCTTCGGCACGCCTATCTGCCTGCCGTTCTCCGGGACGTTGGACGAGACGAAGATCTCGGGGACCTCGGGGTGCTTGTACATCGGCTCGTAGTAGGTCTCGGGGCGGCCGAGGCGTTCGCCGAGCGCGAGGAACTCCCGTGGGGCGAGGTCCTGGCCCTTCAGGACGGCGATCTTCTTCGTGTAGACGGTCTGTTTGAGCGTCGCGATGTCGGCGTCGGAGGCCGTGGTGTGGTCGAAGTCCTCGACGATCGCGCCGAGTCCGGCTCCGGGCTGGTCCTTGATCCGCATGTCGTTTGTCCTTTGGTTGCGTTCAGTGGGATTCAGACGGTGGTGGCCCGGCGGGCGTCGACGAGTGCGGCGATCTCGCCGAGGGTGAGGTCGGGCTGGAGTTCGTCGTCGCCGACGGTGACGCCGAGGTCGCGTTCGATGCGGATGCTGATCTCGACGGTGGTCAGGGAGTCGACGTCCAGTGCGCCGAGGGTGGCTTCGGGGCGGATCAGGTCGGCGGGGGTGTCGTGGAGGCGGGTGAGGATCCCGACGAGTTCTTCGTAGGTGCTGGTCATGGTGTGGTCCGTTCCGGTTGCGGATGCGTGGGGAGCGAGGGCCAGGTCAGGAGGCAGGAGCCCCAGGTGAGGCCGCCGCCGAAGGCGGTGAGCAGGAGGCGGTCACCGGTCCGGATCCGCCCCCGGGCGGCGGCGTCGGCGAGGGCGAGCGGAATGGAGGCGGCACCGGTGTTGCCGACGGAGTCGAGGTTGGCCACGCAGCGTTCCCTGGGCAGGTCCAGGTCGTCGGCGACGGAGTGCAGGATGCGCAGGTTGGCCTGGTGGGGGACGAAGTGGTCGACGTCGTCGGTCTTCCATCCGGCCCGGTCCAGCGTGGCCCGCGCCGAGGCGGCCATACGGGTCACCGCGTGGCGGTAGACCTCCTTGCCGCGCATCGCGAAGTGCCGCTCGGCACGGGTGGGTTCGCCGCCGTCGAAGCCCTGCCCGAAGCCATCGGCAGAACCGTGCCGAAAACCACCCTCGACCCCCTGCCCGAAGCCATCGGCAGAACCGTGCCGAAAACCACCCTCGACCCCCTGCCCGAAGCCATCGGCAGAACCGTGCCGAAAGCCACCCTCGACCCCCTGCCCGAAGCCATCGGCGGATGGCCGGCGGGACGCAGCGGCGGATGGCCGGCGGGAGCCACCGGCGGCGACCATGATCAGGTCCTCATTCACCCCGTCGCTGCCGAGGTCGAAGTGCCCGACCGCGCCTGGCTCGTCCGGATGCCCGGCGCGCAGGACGACCGCTCCGGCGCCGTCGCCGAAGATGATCGCGTTGGCCCGGTCCAGCGGGTCGACGATGGTGGAGTAGACGTCCGCGCCGATCAGCAGGACCCGTTCGGCGACCCGGGAGGCGATCAGGCCCGCCGCGGTGGCAAGGCCGTACACGAATCCGGTGCACACCGCGCCGACGTCGAAGGCCGCCGCGCCCCCGAGCCCGAGCCGGGCCGCGACCAGGGGCGCGGTGGCCGGGCACGGGCGGTCCGGGGTGGTCGTGGTGACGATCACCGCGTCGACGGAGCCGCGCCGCCCGGGGCCGCCTCCGGGGCCACTCCCGGCGGAGCTCAGGGCGGAACGCAGGGCGAGCCGGCCGGCCTCGACGGCGAGGTCGGAGGTGGCCTGGCCGGGCTCGGCGATGTGGCGGCGCCGGATTCCGGTGCGGGTGCGGATCCAGGCGTCGTCGGTGTCCAGCCGCTCGGCGAGTTCGTCGTTGGTGACCACGCGGGGCGGCACCCAGCCGGCCAGTCCGCACAGGATGGCCGCCGGGGCGAACGGGCTGGGGGCGTTGCTGGGCACAGCTGTTCTCCTGATGGGGCGGGGAGGAGTGGCGGCTTTGTCAGGCGGTGACGGTGCTGCGCAGGGTCAGGGTCAGCGGGATCCCGCAGCCGAGGCCGGCCGCGATGGCGAACACGGCGGCGCGGATACCTGTCAGCAGGGCGTCGTCCGGCGCGCCCTGGCCGATGCCGCCCGCCAGGGCGACCAGCAGGGCGAGTCCCACCGCGCCGCCGACCTGGAGGCTGGTGGAGGCCATCCCGGACGCCACGCCTTGGTCCTCCGAGGCCACTCCGGAGGCGGCGGCGATCCACATGCCGGTCCAGGCGGCACCCTGGCCGAGGCCGAGCAGCACGATCCCGGGCAGCAGCAGGCCGTACGAGCCGTCCGAGGTGAGCGCGGCCCCCAGGGCGGCGGCTCCGGCCGCGCCGCAGACCAGGCCGCCGACGAGCATGCGCCGTACGCCGACGGCCGCGACGGCCCGTTCCCCGGCCTGGGTGCCCAGCGCGGTCACCACCGCCGGCACGAGGAAGGCGAGGCCGGTCGCGAACGCGCTGTAGCCGCGCACGGTCTGGAAGTACAGGGTCAGGAAGTAGGGCAGGGAGCTGAAGGTGGCGCTGTAGAGGGCGGTGACCGCCATCGCCGCGACCAGACTCCGGTGGGCGAACAGCCGGGCCGGCACCAGCGGGTCGCGGGAGCGGGTCTCGACGACGGCGAAGAGTGTCAGGAGGGCTGCCGCGAGCACCCCGCCGAGCAGGGCGGACGTGCTGGTCCAGCCCGCCTCGGGGGCGTGCACCAGGACGAACACCAGGAGCGTGATCCCGCCGGTCCCGGCGAGCGCACCGGCCACGTCGAAGTGCCGTACGCCGGTGCGCGGGCCGTCCGCCGGGAACAGGTTCCGGCCCGCCCAGGCGATGGCGGCCGCCACGGGCACGTTGACGAAGAACACCGACGGCCAGCCGAACGCGTCGACCAGCACCCCGCCCAGCAGGGACCCGAAGCACAGGCCGCCGGCTCCCGCCGCGCCCCACACCGCGAGGGCGCGGTTCCGGGCCGGTCCCTCCTCGTAGATCGTGTTGATCAGGGAGAGAGTGGCCGGGAAGAGCAGCGAACCGCCGATGCCCTGGACCGCGCGGACGACGACGAGGGTCCCCGCCGACTGCGACAGCCCGCCCACCAGGGAGGAGCCCGCGTAGACCAGGGCCGCGGCGACGAACGTCCGGCGCCGGCCCAGCAGATCGGCCGTCCTCCCGCCCAGTAACAGGAAGCCGCCGGTCGTCACGACGTACGCGCTCACCACCCACTGGAGGTCGTGCGCGGAGAAGCCCAGGCCGGCGCCTATGTCGGGAAGTGCGACGTAGACGATGTTGTAGTCGAGTGCGATGACCAGTTGGGCGAGCGCGAGAACGAGAAGGGACAGTCGTGCACGCATCGGTCGGCCCCTCCTCACGTATGGACGGAAAACGACGGTGAATTCGAACTGAATACCCGTGCCGGTCGATCAATTTCGGTCACAATAACACCTCGGAGAAGGCTTGAGAATGACTCGCCGGAAAACATTTCCACGCGACCCGAATTGAATTTTCGGGCACGCCTGAATTCCGACGGAGAGAGATCTCGCCGGATGAATAGCGTGACGAATTACGAGCAGTCAGTCGTCGCCCATGAGCTGCCTGATCTCGGTGATGAGCGCCACCAGCGCATGTCGTTCCGGAACAGTTGTTTCCGGATGCCACAGGTCCACGAGCAGGCAGGTGCGCGGCCGTTCGCCGTCATTGCGTGCCGCATGCTCGAAGGAATAGTCGAAGAGCAGGCACTTTCCCTCCCGCCAGGAACGGGTCTCACCCGCCACGGTGATACTGCAATCGTCAGGAATGTCGACCGCGAGATGCAGGTTGATGCTGAAGTTCCACAGGTCGCAGTGCGGGGCGATGGCGGCCCCGGGGAGCAGAGTGGAGAAGTGGGATTCCAGGAGGGGGCAGATCTTCTCCGTGTCCACCGCGAATTCCTTGAGCACCTGGTACGCGGTGGGTGCGGGCCCGGCCGACTCCTCGACCAGGGCCCCTGCCCGGTACAGGTAGAGGGCCTGCCAGTCCTCCTGGCGGGTCAGGTAGTGCTCGTAGTCCGAGAACGCCTCCCGCCGTCCCGCCCAGGCGGCGGTCAACTCCTCTTTGACAGCCGGCTGGGCGGCCTCCAAGGCATCGACGACCGGGGCCAGTTCGGGATACCCGTGCGGATCGTGCCACGGGGTGGCGGACAGGCCCGGCAGGATCCACTTGGCGCCCTTCTGCAACGGGTGCCGCGGGCCCCCTCCCCCGGGCTCCAGCATCCGTTCCACACGCCTGAGGGAGTCCGTGCCGTAGTCGCCTCTGATCGCCGCGAAGGCGGTCTCCATCTCGGGTGTCATACGGGCCCTTCCAGCCGGTGCCACGACCGGCTGGACGAGCCGGTGTCGCACTAGTAGTCGGACGCGCGAGCGAGCGGGTTCCCGCGAGTTTCCGCCAATCGCCCAGCCGAGCACCGGAGTTGGTGCTCCCCCACCGGGGAGCACCAACCCGACGTCGCGTCAGGACGCCCGGGCGGCCGGTGCCTGGGCCTCCAGGAGCTGCCGTTCCAGAGTCGCCCGGGCGCGCGACACCCGGGAGCGGACGGTGCCGACGGGGCAGCCGGCAAAGCCGGCGGCCTCCTCGTAGGACAGGCCCACCACCTGGGTGAGGACGAACGCCTCACGGCGTTCGTCGGGCAGCGCCTCCAGCAGGTCGAGCAGGGCCACGCCGTCTTCGAAGCCCGGAAGGCCGCGCGGCTGCATGCGTTCGACGACCGCCTGCCAGTCGGGGGTGTCGGCGAGCCGCGGCCGGGCGGCGGCGTGCCGGAAGCTGTCGGCCACCGCGCGACGGGCGATGGACAGCAGCCAGGTGCGGGCCGAGGCCCGGCCTTCGAAGCGGTGCAGACTGCCGAAGGCCCGCGCGAAGGTGTCCTGGGTCAGGTCGTGGGCGGTCTGGGGATCGCCGCTGAGGTGGACGACGTAGCACAGCACGTCGTTGTGGAGCGCGCGGACGAAGTGTTCGGCCGCGTGGCGGTCGCCGCCACGGGCGGCCAGCGCCCAGGCGGTCGCCGCCGCGTCCGTCGAGGCGCGTTCGGTCCGGGAAGCGGGCAGGACGGCAGCAGTCACGTGATGTCCTTCTCGGGTCGTCAGGGCGTCCGGGGCCGACCGCGGGGAGCGGTGGCGCACTCGGACTTGGGGTGCCGCCGTACGCGTGGGTACGGCGATGCCCGGGGCCGCCCGTCAGGAGGTGTCGGCGCACGGCGGCATGTGGACGTGCCGGTGTGAAGCGTCGACCAGAAGGAACTGCGCGCGAACGCGGCAGGACGGAAGGCGAGACGTGAGGCCCCGGTGGTTCCGGCTGTCTCAGGCGACAGCGGCACCCGTGGGCGGGGCCCGAGAGGTGAGCGAGCAGCACAGGAGAAGGTGCGCCGGAGCCGGGACGTCGGTGGCGCGACGCCTGCCCGCGAGCGGGCGCGGGAGCGGCGCGGGCCCGGCCAGCAGCATCCGCAGCGGTGCCACCAGCCGGGTGGCCGCGGCCCGCAGGACGCGGAAGACCGCGCGCTCGCCGTACGCGAGCCAGAGCCCGCACAGGATCGCGGCCAGGAGGTGGGCGGCGAACATGCCGTACATGGCGGCGCCGCTCATGCCTGCCATACCGTGCGTGTGTTGGGCACCGGTCATGGCATGAGCCATGGAGCCCATGTCCATCGGGTCCATGTGCATGGAGCCCATGGGCGCTGAGCCCATATCCATGCCGCCGCTCATGTCCGTCATGGAGCCCGGGGCACGGGCCCCGGCGCCTTGGCCGGGCACCGCCGCCGGTGTGACGGTCTGCGCCAGCGAGAACGCTTCGTGGAGCACCGCCTGCGCCACCGTCACGACCGTGACGATCAGCGCGCGTCCCCGCTCACGACCGGCCAGCAGCCAGCCTGCCGTACCGGTCCCGGCCGCGCCTGCGGCCATGGCCCACCAGGGGACGGAGGTGCCCGACATGATCACGTGACCGAGGGCGGCGAGCAGCACGCAGGCGGCGGCGAACACACCGGCCCGCAGCGCACGGCACCACCCTCGGACAGTCATAGCCCGCCCATCCTCGCACCCGGCGTCCGCTCGTCGTCAGGGGGTACGTGCGGGCACCCGTCCTCCGACTCACCAACCGACCAGTGACGCACATCACACCCAGCGGCCGGGAACTCGACGGGCGTACGGCACGACTACTGGAACGAGGCACTTCCCGAACGCACCACCACCGCAAGGACCTTGACCCGCCCGCTGTGGCGGAACTCCAGCGTGAAGGGCACCAGATCGCCCGAACTCCACTTCCCGGCCGGAGCGAACACCGTCAGGTCCACGCCCTGCGGCGACATCGCGACGCTCCCGCCCGCCGGTATCCCGACGGAGTCGACGGCGGCACGATAGGCCGCGTTCCCCTCGGCCATGCCGTGCCGGGCAAGCGTGATGCCGTCGGGGACGTCGCGCGAGGTCACGCGTATCAGACTGTCGGCCGAGCCGCCCTCGTTCTCGATACGGAAGAACGCGGCCGTCTCCGCGACCCCGGCGGACGGCAGCAGGACGCGCCCTTCGGTGACGCTCATACGCGCCGGGCTGCCGGCCCTGCCGGTACCGGTCCAGGCGGTCAGGCCCGCCAGCGCCACACTGCACGCGGCGACGGCAACGAGGGCGGCGAGCGCGGCGTCCTTCAGCCGTCGCCGGTCGCCGAGGGCCGTGGTCGTCCGCTCCACGTTCACAGAACTGCCGCCTTCCCGGATCGTGCCCCGCGTCCCCGGCCACCGCCGGGTGCCCGTTGCGGTTGCCAGCCGCGCAGCCGCAGGCTGTTGGCCACCACCAGCACGGAACTCACCGACATCGCGGCGGCGGCGAGCATGGGGTTGAGCAGTCCCACCATGGCGAGGGGCACGGTGACGACGTTGTAGCCGAAGGCCCACAGCAGGTTGGCGCGGATGGTGCCGAGCGTGCGCCGGGCCAGCCGGACGGCGTCCACGAGTGCCTCGATGTCACCGCGCACCAGGGTCAGGTCGGCCGCCCCGATGGCCACGTCCGTGCCACTGCCCATGGCGATGCCCAGGTCGGCGCCGGCGAGCGCGGCGGCGTCGTTCACACCGTCGCCGACGACCGCGACCCGGCAGCCCTCCTCCCTCAGCCGCCGGACCAGTTCGGCCTTGTCCTCCGGGGAGCAGCGGGCGTGCACCTCGTCGATCCCGAGTGCCTGCGCCACCGCCCGCGCGGGAGCCTCGCGGTCCCCGGTGGCGAGCACCGGGCGCAGGCCCAGTCGCCGCAGCCGCTCCACGGCACGGTAGCTGCCGGCCCGTACGAGGTCGCCGACGGCGATCAGCGCCATGGCCCGGCCGTCCACCCGGACCACCACGGACGTGTAAGCCTCGCCCTCCGCCGCGGCCAGAGACTTGGCCAGCACGGGCGGCAACTCGCCCTCAGGTACGGCCACTTCGACCGTTCGACCGGCCACGTACCCTGTGACGCCCCGCCCTGGCGTCGCGGTGAATCCGGTCACGTCCGGCAGCGGCTCCTGGTCCGGCGAGCGGCGCGCGTACGCCGTGACCGCGCGCCCGATCGGATGCTCGGAGCCCTGCTCCACCGCTCCGGCCAGGCGGACCAGTTCCTCAGGTGCCGGGCCGCCGGGCACGGTGGTCACCCGGGCGACGGTCATGTGACCGGAGGTCAGGGTGCCGGTCTTGTCCAGGACGACCGTGTCCACGTGCTGGAGCGCCTCCAGGGTCTGCGGCCCGCTCACCAGCACGCCCAGTTGCGCCCCGCGCCCGGTGGCGGCCATCAGGGCGGTCGGAGTGGCGAGTCCCAGCGCACACGGGCAGGCCACGACGAGGACGGCCACGCAGGCTGTGAGCGCCGCCTGCGGGTCGGCGCCGGCGCCGAGCCAGAACCCGAGGACGGTCACCGCGATCGTCAGCACGATGGGCACGAACACCCCGGCCACCGCGTCGGCCAGCCGCTGCGCCCGCGCCTTGCCCGCCTGGGCCTCGGTGACCAGCCGGGTGATCCGGGCCAGCCGGGTGTCCGCGCCGACGGCCGTCGCCCGTACGAGCAGCAGCCCGCCGGCGTTGACGGCCCCGCCGACCAACGCCGAGCCGGGGCTCACCTCGACCGGCTCGCTCTCGCCGGTGACCAGGGAGAGGTCCACGGCCGAACTGCCCTCCGTCACCCGCCCGTCGGTGGCGACGCGCTCCCCAGGGCGTACGACGAATACCTGCCCGACCCTCAACTGCTCTATGGGAACGGACCGCTCGCCGTGTTCGTCGCGGACGGACACCTCCTTGGCCGCCAGGTCCGCCAGCGCCCGCAGGGCCGCACCGGTCCCCCGGCGCGCCCGCGCCTCCAGGTACCGCCCGGTCAGTACGAACAGCGGCACGCTGACCGCCGCTTCCAGATAGACGTGCGCCGTGCCGTCCGACGCGGACGGCAGCAGACTGAACGGCATCCGCATCCCCGGCTCGCCCGCTCCCCCGAGGAACAGCGCGTACGCCGACCAGGAGAACGACGCCACCACACCCAGCGAGACCAGGGTGTCCATGGTGGCCGCGGAGTGGCGCAGACCGCGTAGCGCGCGCTCGTGGAAGGGCCACGCGCTCCACACCGCCACCGGGGCGGCCAGCGCGAAGCACAGCCACTGCCAGTTGCGGAACTGAAGGTCGGGCACCATCGACAGCACCAGCACGGGGACGGCGAGCAGCGCGGTGACGAGAAGCCGTTCACGCTCCTGCCGGGCGGCGGTCTCGGCCCCGTCCGGGTCGGCGTCCGCCGTCCGCTCGTCCTCCTGGACGGGCGGCGCGGGCAGGGCAGCCTGGTAGCCGGCCTGTTCGACCGCTGTGACGAGTTCCTCCGGCGCGACGCCCGCCGGGTGGCTGACCCGGGCCATCCCGGTGGCGAGGTTCACGGTGGCCGTGACGCCGTCCAGCTTCGCGAGCCTCTTCTCCACCCGTCGCACACAGGCCGCGCAGGTCATCCCGCCGACGGTGAGGTCCGTGACCAGGAGGCCGGTCACCGCTTCGCCCGCCGTCACTGGCCACTCCCGTCCGTCATCCCCGGCATGTGCTGCATGTCCTGCACGCTCCCGTCCGTCCCGGGCATGTCCTCCATGCCGCCGCCGCTCCCGCCACTCCCGCCGCTCCCGCCACCACCGCCGCCTCCGCTTCCGGCGCTCCCTGTCCCGTGCATGCCGGGCGCCACCGGCCCGGCGGCCGATCCGACGGCGTAGGACGCCGAGAAGACGAGGCTGAGCAGCAGCAGGAAGCCGCACAGCGCCGGGGGCGGGAGCAGCCTGCGGGCGATCACGCCGGCAGGGTGGGACGGTTGTCGGATCTCGGCCATGCTCGACCTTCCTGGTCGCATCGAACCGTCGTACACGGGACAGCAGTTGAAGCCGTACCGCTTCAGTAGTCGGCCGGACGGAACATCGAGTTCCCGCGCGCAAATGTGACGCACGACACATCAGAGGTGCTTGTCATCGCGTGGTACGCGTCAATGTCCCGGGGTGAAGAAGCACCTTCGCCGCGCAGCAGTAGGGGGCGAACGAAAGGCCTGCACCCGTTCAGGCGTATCGCGGCGGGTCATCGCGCCGGACGTCGCGGCGCTCTCCGGTCACGGCGGTGGCGTATCGGATCGCCCGATACGGCCTAGTCCACCAGGAGGTACAGCAAGGCGCCGGTCACGAGCCCCAGGGCGCTTCCGGCCAGGGCACCGGGCGTGCCGTCGACGACGGAGCCCAGCCAGCCGTAGCCGCCGGCGAGAACCGCGGCGGTGGCCACGAGCAACGGCCAGGGGCCTGGGGCGATGCGCGTCTACCGGTCCCGGACCTCACCCGGGTCGGGCTCCCAGGGCCACGCGACGCGCGCCGCGCCACGCTTGTCGTCGTGCGTGCAGTCCGCCACCCGGACCCCCTCCTCCTCCACCCGGCCCAGCGCCGCGGAGGGTTCCTTCCCTCGTGCTCCGCACCGAAATCGGCACACCCGCTCCGGAACTCCCGGCCCCGCCCAACCGACTGTTGTCGTGACGGGAAGGGACTGGACGTCCGGCCCCGTACGTCCGTAGACCACCACAAGCCCCATTGGCATCCAGGAGTTGCGCCATGGCACAGAGGCAGCAGTACAACGTCACCGGAATGAGCTGCGAGCACTGCGCGGCGAGCATCAGGGAAGAGGTTTCCGAGGTCACGGGGGTGAGCGAGGTCGTGGTCGACGTCGCCGCCAAGTCCGTCACCGTGCACGGAACGGACCTCGACGACAGCCGGCTCCGCGCCGCGATCGTCGAGGCCGGATACGGCATCGCCGACGCGGTCGCCGCCTGAGAACACGCACACGCGCCGGGAAGGCCGGACAGGACACGTCAGCCGCCCGGCCGTCGCCGTGCTCCAGCTGAAGCCGAGCCCGACGGCAGCACGCTGTACGCGGCCAACCACGGTCGCGGCATCTGCACGGTCAGGTGCGCGGCTGCGACCGACGCAGCGGCGTGACAGGGGTGACTCCGGCTTCCGGGGTCACCCCTGTGCCGTGTACGGCACCACGCTCACGTCGAGCGTGAAGGCGACCCGCGCGGCGCCTGCCACGTCCGGTGCCTTCGCCGTCACGGTGACAACGGTCGTACCGCTCCGGGTGCCGGCGCATCGCAGCGAGGCGCGGGCGGTGCCGTCCGGACCCAGCCGCCATCCGGAGGCCGCGGCGAAGGCCGGCGCCGAACTCCGCACGCCCGCCCAGCGCTTGTCGTCGACGCGGGTCTCCAGGACGAGGGACACCACGCTTCCGGACCGCACGCACAACTCCCGTCGGGGCGCATCGCCCAGCGCGACGGTGACCTCGGCGTGTCCGGCGGCGCAGTTCCCCGGTGAAGAGACGGTGGCCGGGGCGGACGCGCTCCCGGACGGGCTCGGCGCGTTCGGGCTCGTGGGCGTGTTCCCGGGCGGGGTGGTGGACGGACCTGCCGAGGTGCTGCTGGACGGCTGCCCCGCCGGGCCGCTCCCTGAAGAGGCTTCCGCCGCCCCGGCAACCATTCTCGCCCCGGCCCACCAGCGCGTCCCGCCACCTCCCGACGCACTCGTACGCATACCAGCTTGCCCTCCAACTCACGTTCTCCGACGGCGTGTTGCTGCGCTGGGCCCGTCTCCCTTCCCCCCATCACAGACGCGGCAGACCCGCGGCGGTCCATGCCGGTGCCGTTCCCGAACGGGCGGGCGAGGTGCTCAGTACGGACGGTTCCACCCGCCGGTGCCTGGTCGACCGGCCGTGTCGCAATGATCAGTGCCGTCGTTGATCCCCGTGATTGGCCCTGCTCCGGCAAGCGTGGGAGACGACATGCAGACGAACCGCCCCTGGGGCAAGGCCGTTGTCATCGGCGGGAGTTACGCGGGGCTGGTGACCGCGCGGGTGCTGGCCGACTTCTTCGCCGAAGTCGTCCTCGTCGAGCGGGATGCCGTGGACGAGGACACCGGTGCTCATCAGGGTGCGCCGCAGGGCTATCACGCGCACGCGATGCTGGCCAAGGGCGGCGAGATCCTGGAGCGGCTGTTTCCGGGGCTGCGGGAGGAACTGCGGGAAGCCGGTGCGCCGGTGTTCGACTACGGGCAGGGCATCGACTTCCTGCTGCCGACCGGACTGGCACCCCGTGCACGGACGGGGGTACAGATCCAGACGTTCACCCGCGACGAGCTGGAGCGCCGGCTGCGGCGCAAGGTGCTCGCCCTTTCCGAGGTCACGCTGATGTCCGCCACGCAATGCTCGGGTCTGACCCGGGACGCCTCGGGGCGGGTGACCGGTGTGACGTGCCGGCAGCAGGGCGCGGAAGCGATCGAGCTGGCCGCCGATCTGGTCGTCGACGCCTCCGGGCGGTCCAGCTCACTGGAGGACTGGCTGGGCACCGTCGGTGTCACGGTCCCGCCGAAGCGGATCGTGAAGGCGAAGGTCACCTACACGTCGATGAACTTCGACCGGCCCGAGGAGGACCACCCGAGCCACCCGGACTTCTACATCACGTACCAGATGCTGTTCGCTCCCCACGTGCCCCGGGCCGGGGTCCTGCTGGCCGTGGAGCGGAACCGGTGGACGTGCTCACTGTTGGGCTTCCAGGACCCGCCGCCGGCCGACGACACGGGCTACCTGCGGTTCGCGGAGAGCCTGGACAACCCGCACCTGGCACAGCAGATCGGACGCCGCACGGTCCAGGAGCCCACCCATCGCTACACCAACGTCGAGAACCAGTGGCGGCCCTACCACGCCGTCAGGAACTGGCCGGACCGGCTCATCGCCGTCGGGGACGCGGTCTGCGTCTTCAACCCCGTCTACGGCCAAGGGCTGACCGTGGCCGCGATGGAGGCGGAGTTGCTGCACCGGACGCTGGCCCGTCGTAGCGCGTCCGGGAAGCAGCTGGACGGGATGGCCGGCGGTTACCAGAAGCGGGTGGGTCGGCTGCTGCTCGGCCCGTGGACACTCTCCACGAACTCGGACCTGATGTGGAACCCGGACCGCCAGCCCCTAGGGGCACGATTCGCGCACTGGTACAACACGAGGCTCTTCCAGGTCGCGGTGAAGGACGCGGCCGTCTGGTCGAGGTTCGTGCGGGTGGTGAACATGGTGGCCTCTCCCGCGGTGCTGTTCCATCCCGCCGTGGCTCTGAAGGTCCTGTCGACCGCGTTCGCCCCACGGGGCTGACCTTCAGAGCACGACTCCGCGGGCAGGCCGCGAGTGCCACGGCCTGGCCGCCCTCTGCCCCGCACCGGCCGGCCGGCCGGCCAGGAGACGTCACCGGCCCCGCGCCCGCTACCGGCCGCCGCGCGCGCCCGGACGACCAGCGCCCGGAAGTGTTCCCGCCTCGTGCAAGACAGCACCGTCTCTGCCACCCAGCATCTGGGGAGGGGTCAGGGCCAGTTTGCCCACGGCAGACCGGTGCCGGGCTTGCCGGGCCTGTGAGCTACAGGAACTCGCTTCGGTAGTTCGAGGCCAACTCGGCCGCGCGGCGGCGGCGTTCCGCGAGCTCGTTGTCCGACAACTGCGGCGGCGGCGCATCCTTGCCCGCGATGACATCGCCGATGCGCATGAAGTACTCGTCCTGGCCGGCGGGGGTGCACATGCACAGCATGCGGGCCGGTGCACCTGAAGCGTTGCGGAAGTTGTGCGGCGCGTTGGCCGGGATGTTGATCGTGGACCCGGCCCGTTCGGTGTGCCTCTCGCCGCGGAAGGTGAACTCGATCTCGCCCTCGAGGATCGTGAACATCTCCTCGAAGTCGTGCCGGTGCGGCGGTGGGCCTCCGCCGACGGGGACACGCATGTCGATCAGGCAGTATCGGCCGTTGGTCTGCTCGCCCGTTACCAGCATGGCGTACGTGTTGCCCACCAGCGAGATGTACGTCGTGCCGGGGTCGTCGGGGTTCGCCACGGTCAGCGAGCGCGACGGATCGTCGTCGGGGATCATCGTGGTCGTCTCCTTCACAGGACAGTCAGGTGGGCGTCAGGCACCGGGCATGACGACGGCCTTGCCACTGGGCAGTGCGCCCGCGGCGGCGTCGGCGTGCAGGGCCGGCAGCTCGGCCAGCGGCACCCGCCGCGCGACCTCGACGCGCAGCTCGCCGCCGTCGATCAGCTCCACCAGGTGCGACAACTGCTCCGCGTCGCTGCGGACGAACAGGTCGATGCCGCGTACGCCGCGCTCCTCGTCGGTGGGCGCGGGCATCCACACGGTGGTGTTCACCAGGACACCGCCGGGGCTGATCAGGCCGAGGAGCGCGGCCAGCTGTGCCGGTTCGACCGGCGCGAGGTTGAGCACGACGTCGACCGGCCGGCTCACCGCCGCGACGAGGTCGGCGGTCGTGTGGTCGATGACCTCGTCCGCACCCGCGGCCGTGACGCGCCGGCTGCTGCGCGGACCGGCCGTGGCGATCACGAAGGCGCCGGCCTGCTTGGCCAACTGCACGGCGTAGCCGCCGACCGCTCCGCCCGCGCCGTTGACCAGCACGCGTTGCCCGGCGGTCAGCTTGGCGTGCTCGAACAGCGCCTGCCATGCGGTCAGGCCCACCAGCGGCAGCGCGGCCGCGTCAGGCAGCGCGATGCTCTTGGGCGCCGGTGTCAGGGCCTCGGCCGGTGCCAGGACATACTCCGCGGCGGCACCGGGGCCCGCCATCGGCAGGAAGCCGATGACCTGGTCCCCGACCTGGATGCCGGTCACACCCTCACCGAGCACGTCGACCGTGCCGGCGACGTCGATACCGGGTGTGTGCGGCAGCGTCACAGGGATCGGCCCCTGCATGAAACCGGCGCGAATATTGGCGTCGACCGGGTTGAACGACGTCGCCGCAACACGGACCCTCACCTGCCCGGCGCCTGGATTCGGCTGCTCCACATCCTCGTAACGCAGAACATCGGGGTCGCCGTACTGGTGGAAACGCACTGCCTTCATAGTTCTTCTCACTTTCGCCCGAGGGGTCGCTGTCGCCTTGCTCTGCATGCGGAGCAAGGCGGTGTCTGCGGCGCCGGGCACGGCCAGCTGGCGGTAGATCGTTGTGGGGTTGAAGCGCCAGCCAAGCGTAGGAACAGCCATACGTAGAACGGGTGTACCTTCGCGACACAGGATGGGATTCCGGCGACATCCTCATCGGGGCGGAGGACACATGACGAGCAGGCCGCGTTTCCTCGGCCCTGGCGACAAGATGGGCACGTTCACCGTCGACGCCGACTCCACCGGCACCGGCCGGGGGACGTGGGAGCCGTTCATCGACACCTGGAACGACCGCATGGGAGACCTGTACCCGCTACCGGAATTCAGCGCTTCCACGGTCGACGGCTTTCAGGGAACGATGCGCTCGGTGACCCTGGAAGACACCGCCGTCAACGAGCTCTGGGCATCCTCACCCGTGAGCACCCGGGCAGTCGGAACGTACGAGCACGACGAGATCAGGTTGTACGTCGGGCTGCGCGGCGCGGTGGCCCTGCAGGACCCGCACGATCAGGGCGGTGACGCGTACGTCTCGGCCGGCAGCTACTTCATGCACCACGTCGTGACGGAGAATCACTTCCACACCACGCCGGAGATCGGCACCCGCATCTTCATCTTTCCCGGCGAGGCCCTGCGGCCCCTCGTCGCCGGGAAACCGCGCACCGGTCAGGCCGCCTCGCCCGCGGCGCAGATCCTCATGGCACACACCAGCATGGTGCAGCGGACCGTGAGCGACCTCAGCCCGGCGGGCGCGCACGCGTCTCGCAACGCCCTGCTCGAACTCGCCAAAGGGCTGGTCCTCGACCACTTCGACGACCGCGAGCCCACCTTCACGCCGGCGCTGGCGCAGACGGCGAAGGACCTGGCCGATGTCCGGCTCACCGACGCCGAGTTGTCGCCGGCCGCGATAGCCGCGCAACTGCACGTCTCAGTCCGCACCCTGCAGCGTGCCTTCGCGAGTCTGGACGAGTCGTTCAGCGCCTACATCCGCCGCCGTCGCCTGGAGGAAGCGGCCGAGGCGCTCACCGCCTCCGGATCGCGGCTCAGTGTCTCCGAGGCCGCCGCACACTGGCATTTCACCGACAGCAGCCACTTCATCCGCGCGTTCAAGAAGCAATTCCACGCGACACCAGCGCAATTCGCACGCCGCCTGACGTGACTACTCAGCCCCGATGCGGCCACGGCTGCTGCCGAGCCTGGGGCGTCGAGTGTGATGCGGCTCCCTTCTGGTTCAGGGCACGGGTCAACTCGGCGAAATCATCACCGATTGCCCGGGGCCCCGGCACCTTTGACCAGGTTGTCGCCGCTCTCGCCACAGATGGTCGACCCAAGGGTGACCTCCCTGCCCGGCACAAGGAACAGGAGTCGTACGCCATCCAGCGCCACATCACCCCGGCAGAGGCAGGGCGGCGGCGGAAGCAGTGGGTGCTGCGGCCGCGGTGACCGGTTTCGCGGTGTCCGCGACCAGGAGCACGGTCTCAAACTCCTCAAACGAGGCCGAGCACAGCGGAGCACATCGATGGCCCTATGCGGTCAACTACCCTGCTTTGAAAGGCCTTTGCCGGGAGTAAGGTTCAAGCTCCCTGAGCTGGGCGTTGGTGCGCCGGGTCCGGCGGAGGCGGGCGGGCAGCGGTGTGCGGGCGTCGGGCAGCATGCGGTGGGCGAGGAACAGCGCCTTGAGGAACAGGCGGATCGCTCGCTCGCGGCGCGGTGCGATCCAGCCGATCCGGTGCAGTTGGCAGACCCGTTCTCCGGCGAGGTAGCGGGTCAGATCACGGCCGAAGGCACGCAGTGGGGCCGGGAACCAGCGCTCGGCGAAGAAGTGCATCATTGCGGTGGCGACACGGTGTCCGGAATCGGTCGGCTCGTAGGGCCGGGAGTCGAATTTCCGGGCGAACTCCTCCATCGCCTGCCAGTCCTCGGGGAAGGGTTCCTCGGCAAGGGGCCCGGATTCGCGTTCCAGGATGCGGAAGACGGCCTGCGCCCAGTGGTGCCAGGCGCGTTGCATGTGTTCGGGGATGCCGGGCATACCCAGCGAGGTCTGGAGTCGGTGGGCGAAGATGGCCAGCAGGACCAGCGGGTAGACGAAGTCGTCGATGTCGTCGAAGTTGCCGGGTAAGTTCGGCGTTCTTCGGGCTACGGCCCTATGGATGCGATTCAGCCGCTCAGCGGCTGCGCGGCCCGCCGCGCTGGACACACCGTCCACCATCCAGGCCACCAGGAAGTCGTTGCCGTCCTGGAAGCGCCGGTACGGCTTGGTCTCCAGTTTTCGCGTATGGTCCAACGTGGCTGCCCCGAGGGCCGGTTGCATCATGTGCATGGTGCCCGGATAGATCATCATCGCCAGGGCGAACTCGGGGACCCGGTGGCTGACGTAGAGCGAGACCATCCTCTCCCACTCGGTGTCCGGATCCATCCGGGCCAGCTCGCGGTCCACCCACTTGTAGCCACGGCGCAAAGTCGGTTCCTCCACCTTGAGGCCATGGAGTGAACTGCCGTGGCCGCTACAGGAATTGATGCACAGTCGGTGATGCTGCACCGAGAGACGCAGCCGTGACGAACGGGGTTCCCGGTGCCAGGCTTACGCGCAAAGACCGCGCTACTTCGTCATGAGGTGACCGGACAGAGGATCGCCGCGGTCGGTGGCAGCGACTATGTCGGCCGGGGTGGCGATGTCTCCAGTCAGTGCGATCAACAGCCCGCGACGGCCGGCCGTCTGGCGCCCATGAGCACCAGACGGCCGACTCACTCAACTCTCCTCGTCGGTTTCCTCGGACGTCTGGGTACGCCTCTGGTCCTGGCGGTCACGAAGGAAGCGGAAGATCTCGGCTCCGAGCGCGAGGGCGGCGGCTGCACCAAGAGCCGCGTTGAGGGTGTTCACTGCGGCGGGTCCCTTCTCCGGGACCCGATCGCAGGCACGCGCCAAGGTCCCGGCACGTCCTGCATGCCTGGATGCCTTGAGCGGGCCCTCCCCGTCTCAAGCCGCTCCGAATTCGGCGGAGCGTCCCCTCCGTTCGCACGATGCTCTCCCCTACGCCCACTCCGGAGCGCACGGCTCCGGCTGCACGGAGTCCATCTGTCACGACGATCCTTCCCCGAAGGCCTCCCCCAACAATCGCCGGGGCGACGTCACCCAGAGGAGTTCGAGAGGCCGATGGAGAAGCGGCCGACCGAAGCCCGTGCGGCCCGAGGGGCTCCTCAGGCCGCCATCAGCGCCGCCAGGGCGCGGTCCATTGCGGCGTTGAACTCTTCCGGCGTCAGCGGCAGACGGGACTTGACGTCCCGACTCCACTGGTCGGCGAGGACCTCGGCGGAGCCCGCCTCGACACCGTCGAGCGCCGCGTCGGCCAGGTCCGACGGAGCGATCTTGTCCACGGGCCAGCCCGCTGCCATGTCGGTGTCGGCCAGGCCGAGGTGTACCGCTGTGACGAGCGTGCCCTGCTCGGCGAGCTCCAGGCGGACGCCGTTGGTCATGGCCCAGGCGGCGGCCTTGGTCAGGTGGTAGGCATTGGCGCCCTTGCCCCCGAACCACGACATGGCGGAGAGGACGTTGACGATCGCACCCCCGCCGTTCCTGGCGAGCGCCGGCGCGAACTCCCGGATCATTCCCAGGTGGCCGAACATGTTGGTCTCCAGCTCGTGCCGCACCGCGTCCAGCGAACCGGTCACCAGGTCGGTCCCCGTACTGATTCCGGCGTTGTTGACGAGTAGCGAGACGTCCGGGGCGGCCTCGGCGGCGGCCCTCACGGATGCGGGATCGGCGATGTCGAGGGGCAGCACCTCGGCCCCGGGCAGGTCCACGGTCTCCGGTCGGCGGGCCGTCGCGTAGACCTTGCGGGCGCCCCGTTCGAGCAGGCGCTGGGCGAAGGCGCGGCCCAGGCCGCGGTTGGCTCCGGTGACAAGGGCGACGGAGTTGTTGATATCCATGGCCGGTACGCTAAAACCTGACGCTAGCGTCAGAGGCAAGTGCTGGTCGTCAGGGCAAGGGGTGAGAGGAATCACCATGACTGTCACAGTGGCCACAGCCGAGCGGTTGATCCGCATCGGCGAGGTGGCACGAGGTGCCGGCGTCTCAGTGCGCGCCGTGCGCTACTACGAGCAGCAAGGGCTGCTCATCGCGGAGCGCAGCCCGTCCGGCCAGCGCCTGTACCGGCAGGACGCCATCCCCCTGGTCCGCTTCTTCCAGCAGATGTTCGCCGCCGGCCTCACCAGCCGAAGGATCACCGAACTCCTGCCGTGCTGGGACGCCGGGCACACCGACGCCGAGCAACGAGCCATGCTGCGAGCCGAGCGCGAGCGCATCCAGGCCAAGATCGACGACCTGCAGGCGGCCCTGGACCACCTCGACGAGGTCATCGCGATCACGGACACGCACCCGTAGGCGCGGCCGGCCAGACGTCTCATCAGCGATCCAACCTCGCTGTCTTGGTTGGGGCGATGAGGAGTCGTTGAGAGGGAACTGCTGTCGGGCGGCCGACGCGATTTCCGGTGTTAGGGCAGGGCGGAGACCAGCGCGGTGGTCTGGTTCTCCAGGGTCTTTCCGGTCGTAGGCCGTCAGGGTTTGCCGGTGAGCTGGCAGGACGGTGCAGTGCGGCCATGCGATGGAAGGAGTCGGACGCGGTCGCGCTGCACCAGTCGTGGCCCGGGGCAACGATCAGGTCGGTGGCCGCCGATCTGGGGATCAAGAACTGCTGACGTTCGGCGGTCCGCCCGCCCCCCTTGCGGAAACCGCGTCCCTCCGGTGATACCGCGGCCGACGGCCAGCCGTCAGCCCCTACGACACCACGAGCTCAACCTCAGTAAGCCGCGACTCCTGCCACAACCAGCGCGCACACCTCGCCGTCGAGGGCCCGGCGAGCATTCTGATGCTCGCCGGGCCCTTCTTGTCCGCCCACCCGGCCCTCACCTGCCCGCGCCCATTGCACATCTATTGCACATTCCGCGGGAAATCCCGGGAAACCGAGGGAACTCGCTCGTCCTGCCGCCGGGTAGGTCTCGGTGGTGTCGCGTCTCACCGCTTCCCCCAGGCTGTCACCACGGGGAGGGATCCGCTCGTCCACCCACCCGTCCACCCGTTCGGCAGCACGACGCGCCTGCGGACCGGGGCACCCCTGGCATGCTGACTGTGCGACCCATTCTCCCGAAGATCGAGGGCGGCCGGGTACAGAGCCTCCTGCAGCTCATCGAGGACGGCATCCACCTCGTCGTCGCGGCGCTCCTCGTACTGCTCGCGGGGCTCCTGACCGTCGGGGTCGTCCACGACGTCATCAGGTCGATCCAGGGTCCGTACCGCGAGGAGACGGTCGTTCTCTCCGCCCTGGACAACGGCCTCGTGCTGTTCATCGTGGCCGAGCTGCTCCACACCGTCCGCCTCACCATCAGGAACCAGACCCTCGACGCGGAGCCGTTCCTCGTCGTCGGCCTGATTGCCGGCATCCGCAAGGTGCTCATCGTGACGGCCGAGACGGAGAAGTCCTTCCGGTGGAACGTCGAGGGGATCGAACTGCTCATCCTGGCGGGGCTGATCATCGTGATGGCGGCAGCGACGTACGTGTGGCGGCGTTCGACGCGGCCGGGAGACTACTTCCCGCTCCAGGAGGCGCGGCGCTCCCCGCCGCCGGCGCCGTCACCCACCCCGGGGCGCGGGTCCTGATCCGTCACCTTCCGCCGCCGCGGCCGCCCGCACCCGCTGCTCCTCGCGAGCGGAGCCCACGTCCCGTTCCAGGGGTGTGCGGGACGAGGCGCAGCGGAGTGGCGGTCATCGGGTCACCGCCGACGACACCGGCAGAGGCGGGCCGGACTGGCGGCAGGCGGGCAGGGTGGCCGGGACCCTGGTCCCCGCGCCCGGCACGCTTCCGACATCGAGGTCGCCCCCGTGTTCGCGAAGTCTGGCCCGAGCCGAAGGTAGTCCCAACCCGCGGTCCTCTCGGTCCGGCGGGAGGGCGCGACCTGCCGGAGAGGCGACGAAGCCGACGCCGTCGTCGTAGAGCTCCAGTTCAATGCGGTCCGGGTGATGGTGAAGGGTGACCAGCAGGTTCATGGCCTGTGCGTGCTCCCGTACGTTCGCCAGCATGCTCTGCACCACTCGGAACAGCGTGGTGGCGGCGTGCGCGTCCAGTTCCGGGCGGTGGGTTCACCGAGCGGAACTGCACCCGCTCGGCCGTTCCCTGCTGTTGCGCGCGCTCGCACAGGAGCCGAAGCGATCCTTCGAGGCCGGACTCGGCGACGGTGGTCGGCGTGAGGTCGTGGATGATGCGCCGGGTCTCGGAGAGACCGGCATCCAGCCCTTCGACGGCCGCCCGCATGCGAGCCCGCGCCACGTCGGGCCGATCCGTCAGATCTCGCTCGGCCGCGTGCAACAGCATCAGATGTCCGGCGAGTTCCTGCGCGAGCGTGTCGTGCAGGTCCCTGGCGTCTTGCTGACGCGCGAGGGTGTTCGATACCTCTGACCTGGGGAGAACCGTCGATCGCGTGGTATGTGGTGGAACTTCGTCGCCCGGTCCCAGGAGGAGATCGTGCAGGCCCGGGAGGACTGGGCGAAGGGCACCCGTTTCGGCGAGGTGAAGGGGTACGACGGTGCCCCTCTGCGGGCGCCGGCGATGCCCGAGACCCCACTCAAACCGTGCGGAAGGGCTCGCTGACCTGCAAAAGAGGCAGGTCGCCGGGCCGGTAGGCACCGGACCGTCCCTGCGGCCCGCCTCACGGTGACGACTCGTGCCCCACCTGAACACGTACTCGTACTCGGACTCGCGGCAGTCCCTCCTTGCCGCATCGCCGACGGACGCGAGGCGGGCGATCCGGAACGCGGCCGAGTAGCTGAGCAGCCGCGTCGTGTGCCCGAACTCGTCACCTTGGACGGATGCCGGGAAGCGCTACCCAGGGGGCATCGGGCATGCCACGGTGCTCGAGGTTGTCCCTGCGCCTCCGGGGTACTCGGGGCGGATGACTGCACCGAGTACAGAAGTGACCGCGTCGAGCGGGGTTGCAGTGGGAATCCTGCCACTGGCCGCCGGCTTGATCCTTGTCGTCGCGCTGATCTGGGCCGTACGGCTCGGTATCAGGGTCCGTCGTCGGGAGTCGGCGGCGCCGCGCCCGGAAGAGCAGCCCCGGCTGCCGGAAACCGGGCCGACCCGTGAGGTTCAGGAGATGCGCGAGCCCGACGAGGTGCCGCACGCGAAGGACGAGCGCGAGCGGCTCACCCCACACCAACTGTCCGGGGGCGGGTCGAGCGGTAAGCGCAGCGAGGACCAGAGGCGTCGGCGGTGGGATTCGCATTCGGGGTGACCACGGGTTTCGTGTGAGAGGCCGCTGAACGTGCGCAGTCTCCATGTGTGCCGTGCGCAGTCTCGACGTGTACTGGGCCGGCTTCTCCGTCGCCCATCGCGTCAGTCCATGCGACGGTGGTCCTCCGTGCTCCAGGCGCGGGTGTCACGGGGCGGGAGGTACGGCTCTTCGCCCTTCGGCAGTCCGCCGACGACGGCACGCTGGCGGGCCAGTTCCGCGTCGAATTCCAGGCCGAGCAGGATCGCGATGTTGCTGATCCACAGCCACATCAGGAAGACGATCACCCCGGCGAGCGTGCCGTACGTCTTGTTGTACGACGCGAAGTGGGCCACGTAGAAGGCGAGTCCCGCCGAGGCGATCATCCAGACCAGCAGTGCCAGCACACAGCCCGGAGTGACCCAACGGAAGCCGCGGCCCTTCACGTTCGGCGCCGCCCAGTACAGGATCGCGATCATGATCGTGACCAGGATGACCAGGGCCGGCCACTTCGCGATCGACCACACCTTCAGCGCGGCGTCCCCGATTCCGAATCGACCACACCTTCAGCGCGGCGTCCCCGATTCCGAGTGCCGAACCGACCGCACGGGCCAGGCCGCCGGTGAACACCACGATCAGCGCGCTGATCAGCGTGAGGACCAGCAGCAGCACCGTGACGCCCACCCGGATCGGCAGCACCTTCCACACGGGGCGACCCTCGGGCATGTCGTACACGACGTTGGCACTGCGTATGAACGCCGCGATGTAGCCGGACGCCGACCATACCGCCAGCACGATGCCGACCACGGCGACGATCGAGCCGATTCCGCCGGACGCCTGAAGCTGCCGTACCGCGTCGCTGATGATGTCCCGGGCCGAACTCGGCGCCAGTTTCTCGACGTTGTCCAGGACCTGTTGTGTCGCCGACCTGCCGGCGATACCGAGCAGCGAGACCAGGACCAGCAGCGCCGGGAAGAGCGACAGGACCCCGTAGTACGTCAACGCCGCGGCCCGGTCGGCGAGTTCGTCGTTCTGGAATTCTCTGACCGTACCCTTGAGCACCGCCCACCAGGACCGTTTCGGCAGTTTGCCGGGCCTGTCCGGCGTGCGAGGCTCGACCTGTTGTCCTGGTCTCGGTGTCCGTGGCATGCCACTGGAGTATCCCCACCCGGCTCGACCATGTGTCGGGATCAGCGCCCTGTCGGTGTGAGGCTACGGCGCCCGGATGATCGTAGAGGTGACCGCTGTGCCGTGTGAGGTCCGTTTCGCCGGGCACTCGGAGCAGTGACGCATTGGCCGGGTATACCCTGCGAGGCTCACCCGGGAGGCGCCCCCTCGCATGGAGCCACCCGCCGGGTGCGTCCGGTGACACGCTCGGGGCGCGAGCTGCGAGGTACAGACGTGATCGACATGACGAGCCGAAACGACGACGAAACCGGCACCGAGGCGAACACGTCAGCACCGTATAACGCCAACATCGCCCGGACACCGTTGACTTGATGTGCGTCCACACACCCAACATGCTTCTGAAACAGGCCCGACGTGAAGACCTAACGGAGTCCTGCTAGTGAAGGTCGTGCCATGGTTTGTCAGTTGCCTGGTCTAGGGTCGCCCGCATGGCTGAGCCCTCCTTTCTGACTGCCGTCCGTGAGTCGTACGACACGGTCGCCGCCGATTACGTCGAACGCGTCCCACCTCCAGCCGAGATGGACCCGCTGTCACGCGCGATGCTGGCGGGGTTTGCCGAACTGGTGCGGAAGGCTGGTCTGGGGCCGGTCGCGGACCTGGGGTGCGGCCCCGGACGCGTCACGGCGCACCTGGCCGGGCTGGGGGTGTCCGTCTTCGGCGTCGATCTGTCGCCGAAGATGGTCGGGCTGGCCCGGCACGCCTATCCGAACCTGCGGTTCACCGAGGGCTCGATGACGGCGCTGGAGATGAGGGGCGACGAGCTCGGCGGCATCCTGGCCTGGTACTCCACTCATCACACGCCCCCGCAGTGGCTGCCGGATGTGTTCGCCGAGTTCCACCGCACGCTCGCACCCGGCGGCTACCTGCTCTGGGGAGACTATGTCGGCAACGAGCGGCTGCAGCCGACCCACGGCTATGGCCGTCCGGTGTCCTACGAGTCGTACCTCCTGCCCCTGGACCGCATGGTCGACCTGCTGGGCCAGGCCGGACTCGTCGTCACCACGGAGAACCGGCAACTGCGTGGTGCGCTGTCCCAACCCGGAGCCGCCGTCGGCAGCATTGCCTTGCCGCCCCAGCCTCACCCCGACCGGATCCCGTGATTGACTTCAAGGGCCTGCTGGATCTCCCGAAGGCTGAATCTGCGGCCGATTAGGGTCGGGGGCATGACGACGCCCCTTGCTGACAGCGCCTTCGATTCGCTACGCCTCGACGCCGTGCCCGACCAAGTGACGCTGCGCCGGGTCTACGAACGCCCCAGCGATGCGGCCGTGCGCAAGCAGATGGCCGAACTCACCGAGCAGACCCGGCAATTGATCGGGCTCTCATCACTGGTCCTGGTCGCCAGCGCGGACGCCGAGGGCAACTGTGACGTCTCCCCGCGCGGCGGCCCCGCCGGGTTCGTCGCCGTCCTGGACGCCCGGACGGTGGCGATACCGGACGCGACCGGCAACAAGCGTCTGGACACCCTGCAGAACGTCATCGCCACCGGACGGGCCGGGCTGCTGTTCGTCATCCCCGGGCGCACCACGACGCTCAGGGTGAACGGCCGGGCCTGCGTCTCCACCCGCCCGGAGCTGCTGTCGCAGCTGACCGCCGTGGGCAAGCCGCCGGCCAGTGCGCTGGTGGTGGGGATCGAGGAGGTCTACCCGCACTGCCCCAAGTCGCTTCTGCGCAGCGGTGCCTGGAAGCCGGAGCAGTGGCTGCCGGCGGACGCCCAGCCGACCTCGGCCGAGGTGACGCTGGCCCAGCTGCGGATGCCGGAGCTGACGATCGCCGACATCGAGCAGACGGAGGCGGACTCGCTGAAGTACCGGTACGAGTAAACTTGCCTGCTGACCCCAATGCCGGTACCAGGGCGGCGACGCCGGCTACATCGAGTACCCCAGCCACCAGCACTGAGCGCGGAACCGGCCTGCCTACCCCTCATCGACCTCCTGCTCGGCGGCTTCGTTGGCGCGGTCGATCTCGGCCATGTGCTCCTCCGCCCAGGTCCGCAGCCCCGCAAGCGCGACTTCCAGAGACAGCCCGAGTCCGGTGAGCCGGTAGAAGACCCGCGGCGGCACAGTCGGTTCGACCCGGCGCGACACCAGCCCGTCGCGGGTCAGGCTTCGCAGCGTCACGGACAGCATCTTCTGCGACACGCCGGGCATCCGGCGTCTCAGCTCCGCGAAGCGCACCTCGTCCGGTGCGGCATCGGCGAGCGTCTTGACGGCCATGGACGTCCACTTCGTACCGATGCGGTCCAGCAACTGCCGTGTCGGGCACCGGGGATCGAACAGATCACCGCGCACCCCGCGACCGGCGGCCCGGGCTTCTTGGGTGGTCACCTGTGGCTCACCACCTTCCCTGAAAGTGCCGTCTGGGCAGCGGTCGGACAGTTACCTATCGTTCTGTGGTCACCAATGGTAACCAGCCGGAGGAACCGTCATGCCCGCCACCACCGCACACCAACTCCGCCGCATCGCGACGAACGGCGTCCAACTCAACGTCGCAATCGCCGGGGACGGACCTGCGGTTCTCCTGCTGCACGGCTTCCCGCACACCTGGCAACTCTGGAGCGGCATCATGGGCCGACTGGCCGGGCAGTACCGGGTCATCGCCCCGGACCTGCGAGGCTTCGGTGCCAGTACACGAGCCGCCGAGGGTTACGACGCAGGCACCCTCGCCGCCGACGTCGAAGGGCTGCTCGGCGCACTCGGCGAGCCCTCGGCAGCAGTGGTGGGCATCGACGCTGGCGCCGCCCCCGCCGTCCTGCTCGCGCTGCGCCGCCCCGGCCTCGTCCGGCGCCTGGTCGTGATGGAGGCACTGCTCGGCAGCCTGCCCGGAGCAGAACACGTCATCGCGGGCGGCGCCCCGTGGTGGTTCGGCTTCCACGCCGTCCCCGGCCTCGCCGAGACCGTCCTGGCCGGCAACGAGGCCCCGTACATCAACTGGTTCCTCGACTCGGGGACGCTCGGGCGAGGAGTACCCGACGACATCCGTGCGGCCTTCGTCCACGCGTACACCGGGAGCGAGGCCCTGCGCTGCGCGTTCTCCTACTACCGGGCCCTGCCCACCAGCGCGCAGCAGATACAGGACGCCGTCGCGACGGCTCGGCTGACGATGCCCACCATGGCCGTCGGCTCTCACCCCGTCGGCACCGGGCTCGAACGCCAACTCCGTCCCATCGCCGATGACCTGATCGGACACCACCTCCAGGACTGCGGCCACATCATCCCCCTCGACCGCCCCGACGCATTGTTCGCGCTCCTTGCTCCTTTCCTCTCCGCCGATCTGCCGAAGTGACTGAAGCGGGGCCGAAGGATCACGGCCGGCGGTTCCGGCGTTCGTCCCAGTGGTGAGTTGTCCAGGACCGCCGGATCAGGCCGCGCACGGTGATGATCGCGTCGGCGAGGTCGAAGAAAGCATCAATGACAGTGACGCGACGCTCGTAGCACCGGGTGAGACCGTGAAAGGCGTTCTGCCAGGCGTGAGTGCGTTCGACGTGCCAACGCCGACTGGCCTGAATGGGCGCCTTCTCCCCCTTGTGAGCGATGCATCCATGAAGGCCGCGCTCGCTGGGCAGAGCACGGATGGTGCCAGGTGTTGCTGGGCGCGCGTTCCCAAGGCGTCAGTGAGCCGCCCACGTGCACGCTCTCCGACCGCAGCATCTTCAGCGGCATTTCACCGTAGCGAGACGCGGTGAAGAACGCGGACAAGCCTCCGATCAAGTAAGTCAAACACCGGAACGAGACCGGGGCGGGAGCGGCTCTCCCACCCCAGCCGGTCACATCAGTCTCAGGACGGAACGACGGCATAGCTGAGGTCCTGGACCGTGAGCGAGGCGGGCGTCAAACGCAGCCACATCGTGCCTCGTTCGCTCGGATCGTCGTACAGATAGCCCACGAACCGCGCATCCCACAGAGCCTCGTCCACTCCCAGATAGCGGACCAGCATGCGGCGGCCTCTCTGCACGTCGAACGGCACGAGCTCAGCCTGCCCCCGCGCGATCACCTGCCGGACGCTTCCCGTCACGAGATCGCATTCGTCCACCACGAGTGCGACGTTCGGGTCGTTCTTCACCCGGTCGAACAACCGGGTCCACGGGCCCGTCAGCACCCAGAATGCGCCGTCCTCCCACAGGAACCAGACCGGGCGCACGGTGGGCCCGTTGGTGGCCATGCGAGCGGTGAGCGGCTGCTGCAGGAACGTGTCCACATCGAAGCTAGGAGATGTCACATCGCCAATCCTTGTGGTGGCACGCGCGTCTTGCCTACCGACCTCCGACCTAGGACCACAGCAGCACGGCAGGGACGTGACACGGCCTGTCGTCCCGGAGAGGTGGGGAACTACGTGACGTCAGCCCTGGGAAGAATCGTGATCGTCGACAGGGCCGAACTCGTCGAAGGCGAAGACCCGGGGCGGATGGTTTCGGTGCGCCGGCTGGAGAGCCGGTATTCGTGCGCAGGTTCCTGAACCCCCGCAGGACACGGGCGGGGGTGAGCCTGCTCGGCTCGGCCGGCTTCTCCCAGGGGCGCCGAAGGTCGCCGGCCAGCGGTCGGGCAAGCCGGAGCTGGGCGTAGGCAGCGATCACCAGCCACGTCCTCCGGTCGGCCACCCCGAGCTGCGAAGCCGGGGCTTGGTCCACCCAAGCGTCCGCTGGCCAGCCGCGACAAGCCGTTCGACGACCTCGCGGATCTGGGCCGTCGTCACCGCGGCGACGTCGGCACCGGGCTGGAGACGGAGGGCGTCAGCACCGCCCTCCAGGAGGTGCGGCCCGTCTCCAGCGCCGCCACGACCGAGTCCGGCCGGCCGGGCACCATCTGGTGCTTGCCCTCGCCCCGACCGAACTGTGGCAGAAGGCCCGGTCAGCACAGGTGTCGGCGTCCGGCCGCAGCCACGGCGAGACGTCCGCGGCCAGCACGCTCCGACCGTCCGCCGCCCTGGGCAAGGGTGTCGAGGCCAGCGCGTGGCGGAGCCGAGTAACCCGCCGGAGAAGGCCCCCGTGTCCGCGGCGGTGTTCCGGCGCGAGCGCGAGATCGACCAGCGTCCGTACGGGCCCGTCCGTGTACAGCAGTGCGTCGCACAACTCGAATAATGCGTCGCCACGGCGGTCAGACACCCGTACGACTCCGCCCGGAAGCATGACATTTCCGCGAACGCATCTCGCAGGGCGCTCTGACTCACGACCACGGCCTTCGCACGGCGCCCCTGCCACTGTGACGAAGCACAGGATCAGACGAAGGCCTCCTTCACATCCGGTGAACCGCAGAAACACCGGTCTAGTTCGAGTCGCGTTCGACACGGAACCAGCGCGGCAGGCTCACAGTTCGCTAATCGAGTGGAGTTGGGCAAACTCGACAGCGAGCAAGCCCATCACGACGAGATCCTCGTGCCGACCAGCAAAGAACACGTGATCGCGCAGGCGACCCTCCTCGACGAAGCCGAGTCGCCTATGAAGCGCCAGCGACGCCTCGTTGTGTGCGAATATCCGCGCCTGGCACTTGTGGTAGCGCCGCTCGCCGAACATGAATCGCAACAGCATGACCACAGCCTCCGCCGCGAAACCTTTTCGTCGGTGTTCGGCACCCATCGTGATGCCGTATTCGAACCAGCCCGCGCGTGGATCAGCCTGATGCGAGCTGATTGCGCCAACGATTTCACCCCCGTCGACGGCTTCGATTGCCAACCCGAAGCGGTCGCCATCGGAATTGGCAGCAGCCTGCTCCTTCGCCCAAGCACGGAAGCCCTCAGCGGAACGAGGCGGTTGCAGCAGGTCGCCTAATCGTTCCTCGTCCACGGCGAAGCGCATGAACGCCGTCCAGTCCTCAGGCTCGATACCGCGCAGCCGCACCCGTTTGCCGGTCCAGAACGAAGTCATCCCCTATTCGATCACGCGGCAGCATGCGGGGTCCAGACATTCCCTACCCCTTGAAACACCCTGTGACCTGGCACTTCAAGCTTGCCAAGCTTGGGCCCCGTCTAGTAGTGCTTCGTTAGGTTCTGGTTCTGCTGGTCGGTAGGGGTCGGCCGCAGGTGGTGCAGGTGCCGGCCCAGCACCTGAGCAGGTCCTGAAG